>JANXRN010000391.1 GCA_025352995.1 Acetobacteraceae bacterium | reverse complement strand
GCCAGGCGCTTGGGCATCGCGACGTTGACGATTTCGTCGGCTTTGAGCGCGACCGGCGCGGTGCCTTCCCCCGGCAGGCCGGCATGCAAGGTGAGCTTAGTGATCGCGGCGGACGGCAGGCCGGACACGCAAAGCTGGCTGTCTTCGCGGGTGACAGCGGCCGACGGGATCGCTGGCGCCAGCGTCACCCAATCCTGCGGCTGAAAATCGCCGCGCTTGGTCAAGGGAATGGTGAATTCGATGCAGGCGCGCGGCGGGTCCGATTCCCCTTCGCGCCGCACCCGTAGCACCCGCATGCCGACGCTTTGGCGCAGTTCGGCCAGCCGGTGGGCAACGTCCTGATCGGTCGGCGCAGCTTCCACCGCCGCGAGCATCACCGGAACTGCCTGCACATCGCGCTTCAGCCCTTGCAGCGCATCGGCAATCGCCAGCAGCGGCGCCAGCCTGTCCTGCGGCTGTTCGGCCAGCGACAGGGCACGAGTGGCGGCGAACAAAGCGCGCGGGAAATCCTTCGGCGTTGCTACGCTGTAAGCCGCTGACAAGGCGAGGAAATGCGCCGCACTCGCCTGACCCAGCCCGATCCGGCGTTCGAGGGCCGCGACCTCCGCCTTTCCGTCATTCTTCTTGGCCGCTGCCGCGGCAGCCTGTTCCGCGTCAGCCCGCGACCTTGTGTTGCCGCCCGCCGGGAAGGCCTTGGTCAGGCCCTGCAGCCAGGCCGACGCATCGCGTTCCACCCCATCCGGCAGCACCGTGTTTTGCGCCTGCGCAGCCCCCGCCAGCAACCCGAACAGCAGCAAAAGCACGGCGGCGAACGGACGGCGTGACATAGGCGGTGCTCCACACGAGGGAGCGATCAGAATAGGGATAAATTCGTAAGTTTACCAATAAGATTTACGGCTTAGCCGAGATGCAAAACTGCTTCCCCAAGCCCCGCAAATGCCACAATCACCGACCCTGGCGCATCGAGCCAGATCGGCGGGGTGACGCTGCCGAGCATCATCACCTGCCCGGCCCGCAAGCCCCCGAACCCATGCGCGGTGGCGCTATTGGCGAGCCATGCCAGCGCGTTCATCGGATGGCCCAGCAATTCCGCGCCGGTACCGTCCGCCCGCATTGTGCCATTCACCGTGATCCGGCCAGTGATTGCCGCAAGATCGAGCGCCCGCCACGTCGGGCAGGGTGGCGCAATAATGGCAGCACGATGGTAAACCTGATCGGCGACCAAAGTCGGCACGCCGATCGCCGCCAGATCGCCCATTGGTGGCGGGCCGTAGCGGTTTTCCACCAGCTCGATGGCGGCAAAAACCTCCCCCACCGCATCGGCGGCTTGCGCCGGCGTGCACGGGCCAGGCGGCAGGTCGCTTGCCAGGCGAACGGCGATTTCGCACTCCACGCCGTAGCCGCCCGACCACGGCAACGTCGCGCCGCTGGGATGGATGTTGGCGGCTTCCATGAAACCGGCCATCGGCGCGGTGATGCCGAGATAGTCCTGCATCCGCTTGGCAGTGCCGCCGATCTTGAAGCCGGCCGGCGGATCGGCGCCGACCAATGCCGCATGGGCACGCTGCACCGCGACACCTTCGGCTTCATCCCGCGGGGCAAGGTCAGGCGGCAGCATCACCACCGCGCCGGCCCGGCGCAAAGCCCGCAAGGCCGCCGCGGCAGCATCGACCGTCATGTGCGGGACATTTCATAGAGCGCGACGGCGGCGGCGGCCGATACGTTGAGGCTGTCGAGCCGCAGCGATCCGCCCGGCATCGCGATGCCCGCGACCTCATCACAGGTTTCCTTGGTCAGGCGCCGCAGCCCTTCGCCTTCGCTGCCCAGCACCAGCGCGACGCGGCGATTGACCAGGGAGGGGCCGGAAATCGGCGGGCCGGACGCATCCAGCCCGATCACCCACAGCCCGGCGGCGCGCAACGCGACCAGGGTGCGGGCGATGTTGACCGCGCGCAGCATCGGCAGGGTTTCAAGCGCGCCGGACGCGGCCTTGGCCAATGTCCCGGTTTCATCCGGCGCATTGCGATCCTGGGTGATCACGCAGGCGACGCCGAAGGCCGCCGCCGACCGGATGATCGCCCCGACATTGCGCGGGTCCGATACCTGGTCGAGCACCAGAACCGGGCCGGGCCGTTCCAGCGCCTGGGCCAGCGACGGCGTCGCCAGCGGGTCAGCGAGCAAAGCCGCGCCCTGATGGACGATGCCGCGCCCGAGCAATTGTTCCAGCCGCGCGCGGTCACAGCGTTCGGCCGGGATCGCCCAGGGCTGTTTCAGGCGGGTGCTAAGCTCGGCCTCAGCTTCCTCGGTCAGCAGCAGCCGGCGCAGGCGGCGGGCGGGGTTGGCGAGGGCTGCCGCCACCGCATGGGTGCCGAACAGCCACAGCGCGCCGCGCGGCGTGTCTTCGCCACGCGGTTCAGGATCGTGCTGCGGACGCGGTTCGCGCACTGGGCGCGGGGTGTTGAAGCGCTTGGGAGCGCGCGGGGCATCTGGGCGCGGGCGCTCGGTGCGGGGCGAATCCGGGCGGGGCGCCAGCGCCAGCGTATTGCCGGTCGCGCGATCAGATTGCGGCGGATCGTTGCGCGGCCGGTCGCCACGTGGACGCTCGCCATGCGGGCGATCACCTTGCGGGCGCGGGGTGGACGGGCGTGGCCCGGACCCACGTGCCGCGTCGCGACCATAAGACGGCTTCTTCGGGCCGGAGGGACCGGCGCCACCCGGTGGACGGCCGCCGGAATGGGATTTGCGAGGTGGTTTCATGCCGCCCCTATAGCCTGCGCCGTTGACAAGTAACAGAGAGAGGCGATACCCAGCGCCTTCTTCCACGCGCTTGGAAGAAGTTTTGGCCGGAAGGGTGCCCGAGTGGCTAAAGGGGGCGGACTGTAAATCCGCTGGCGTACGCCTACGTTGGTTCGAATCCAACCCCTTCCACCAGAACCAGCCTGCTGCGGGTGTAGCTCAATGGTAGAGTTCTAGCCTTCCAAGCTAGCCACGAGGGTTCGATTCCCTCCACCCGCTCCATGCGCCCCTCTTGACATTCTTTCCGTCTCGCCGTTTTTACCGGCCTCTCGGTCGCGGGCGCCTTTGCCCGTGCGGGATGCTGTACGGTGGTCGGTCCGCTAGGGGTGTAGCTCAATTGGCTAGAGCGTCGGTCTCCAAAACCGAAGGTTGGGGGTTCGAGACCCTCCACCCCTGCCAGCCTGGCCACGCACAGCATTAGTGAGGAGAAGAACCAGGGTGGCCGCGGTTTGGACTAATCCATTGAAGTTCCTGCGCGACGTGCGCACGGAAGCCACCAAGGTGACCTGGCCGTCGCGCAAGGAAACGCTGATCACCACGGGTTTGGTGTTCGCGCTGTCGGCGCTTGCGGCGGTGTTTTTCTTCGTGGCCGATCAGGTCGTCGGGCTGGCGATCCGGCTGATTTTCGGCTTCGGTTTTTAGGAACAAGTGATGGCCAAGCGTTGGTACGTCGTGCATGTTTATTCTGGGTTCGAGAAGAAAATTGCCCAGCAGATCAAGGAACAGGCAGCCCAGAAGGGCCTGGCCGATCAGATTGACGAGGTGCTGGTCCCGCTCGAAGAAGTGGTCGAACTGCGCCGCGGGCAGAAGATCAACGCCGAACGCAAATTCTTCCCTGGCTACGTGCTGGTGAAAATGGAACTGACCGACGATGCCTGGCATCTGGTCAAGGACACCCCCAAGGTTACCGGCTTCCTCGGCACCAAAACCCGCCCGTCGCCGATCCCCGACAGCGAGGCCGAGCGCATCCTCAAGCAATCCGCCGAAGGGGTGGAACGCAAGCGTCCGGCGATTTTGTACGAAGTGGGCGAACAGGTCCGCGTGGCCGATGGTCCGTTCACCAGCTTCAACGGCACGGTTGAGGAAGTTGACGAGGAAAAAGGCCGGGTGAAGGTCAGTGTCTCGATCTTCGGGCGTTCGACGCCGGTCGAGTTGGAATATGGGCAGGTGGAGAAGCTTTAACCGATCCTGCGACCCGATAAAGCAGCCCAAGCGTGGCAGACACGCTTGGGCTGCATGTATTTTGAGGATGCTTCCTTAAGATAACGCTGCTTATGATCGGCCCCATGCCCGATCAGCCCGATCTGCTATTTCTGCTGCACGACCTTGCCCGGCATTTGCGCCTGGAAGCTGATCGTCGCGCGGCGGCGCATGGCATGACCCGTGCCCAATGGGTCACGTTGATGTGGATCGAGCGACAGCCCGGCCTGTCGCAGAAAGAACTGGCCGAACTGCTCGAAGTTGAGCCCATTACTGCCGCCCGCCTGATCGACAAGCTCGAACAGCACGGCCTGGTCGAACGCCGCGACGACCCGAATGACCGCCGCATCTGGCGCCTGCATTTGCTGGACAAGGCCGGGCCGGTGCTGAAAGAACTCGGCACCGAGCGCGCGGCGATGCTGCGGACCATTTCCGCCGGCGTCGCCCCCGAACGCCTGCACGACATTAACACCGAACTGTCCCGCATGAAGGCGCGTGTTGTCGCCGAAATGCGGTGCAGATCCACTGAACGGGACGTTGCCTGACATGTCACAATCCGCCACCACCGCTGCCATGCCGCCGCGGACCCTGACCGTTGCTGGGCGCAAAATGTTGCGCGGCATTCTGATGCTCGGCGGAATCGCCATCGTGCTGGTGGCGTCCTTCGCTTACTGGCTGCATGGCGGGCGGTATGTCTCCATCGACAACGCCTATGTCCGGGCCGCCAAGCTCGCGGTTGCCACTGATATTTCCGGGATCGTGGCCGAGGTTACGGTGAAGGAAGGCCAGCGGGTCAAGAAGGGCGATGTGCTGTTCCGCCTCGAACGCCGCCATTTCGACATTGCCGTCGCCGGCGCGCGCGCCAATCTCGCCCAGACTGTGCTGATGGGGGACGCCGCCAAGCGCGACTATCAGCGCATGCTGCGCGATAGCGATGCCCGCCAGGCGCAGTTGCAGGCCGATCAGGCGAGCTTTGAACGCTACGCTAATCTGGTGAAGGGCGGCGGCGTGACCCGCGCCGATTATGACGATGCCCGCTTCAAGCTCGCGGCCAACAAATCCATGCTGGAAAGCCTCGGCGAACAGGCGATGGTCCAGCTTGCCAAGCTCGGCGGCAACCCGACCATGCCAGTCGAACAAATGCCGATGGTCATGCAAGCCCAGGCGCAGTTGGACGAAACATTGCGTCAGCTGGACCATACCGTGGTGCGCGCGCCGTTCGATGCGATCGTCACCCAGGTTGATGCGTTGCAGCCGGGCCAGTATCTGGCGGCGTCCACCGCAGCCTTCGGGATGATTTCCACCGAGCGGCTCTGGGTCGAAGCCAGCCCCAAGGAAACCGACCTTACCCACGTCAAGCCGGGCGATCCGGTGGAAATGACTGTCGATACCTATCCGGGCCGCACCTGGAAGGCGAAAATTGAAAGCATTGCCCCGAACTCGGGCGCCGAGTTTTCGGTGCTGCCGGCGCAGAACGCGTCGGGCAACTGGGTGAAAGTGGTGCAGCGCATCCCGCTTCGGATTGCGGTGGAACGCCAGCCCGGCGACCCGGAACTGCGCGCCGGCATGAGCGTGGTGGTCGACATCGATACCGGCCATATCCGCAAGCTGCACGATATTCTCGGTAACTAACATCTGATGTCCGGGTCCGACAGCGCCCCACTGGTTCTGGTTAAGCATCGCTTTCTGCTGTCGGTGTTCGCCATGATGGCGACCTTGATGCAGATCCTGGATTCGACCATCGCCAACGTCGCGCTGCCTTACATGCAAGGCAGCTTGTCGACGACTTTGGATCAGGTCAGCTGGGTGCTGACATCGTATGTGATTGCATCAGCCATCATGACTGCGCCGGTCGGCTGGCTGGCGCAACGCTTCGGCCGCAAGCAGTTATTTGTCAGCAGCATGGTGGGCTTCACCCTGGCATCGATGGCGTGTGGCGCGGCCCAGACGCTGGAACAAATGGTCGCCTTCCGGGTGCTGCAAGGGGTTTTCGGCGCCGCACTTGGCCCGCTGAGCCAGGCCACCATGCTCGATATCTACCCGTTCGAGCAACGCGCCCAGGCGATGGCGGCGTTTGGCATCGGCATCATGGTCGGGCCGATCATGGGCCCGACGCTTGGCGGCTACCTGACGGACGCGCTCGACTGGCGCTTCGTGTTCTACGTCAATTTGCCGTTCGGAATCATCGCTACCATCGGGTTGATGGTGTTCATGCCCAATACGCCGCCACGGGCGGAATTGAAGTTCGACTGGACCGGGTTTTCGGCTTTGGCGATCGGCATCGGCGCGTTCCAACTTATGCTGGACCGCGGCGAGACGCTGGATTGGTTCACATCGCCGGAAATCATCATCGAGGCGGTGGTTGCGGGCACCGGAATTTACATTTTCATCATCCATATGTTCACCGCCGCCAAGCCATTCCTGCCGCCCGGCCTGTTCAAGGACCGCAACTTTGCGGCATCGACCACCTTGATGTTCTGCACCGGCACCATCCTGATGGCGAGTTCAGCGCTGATGTCGTCCTATTTGCAGAACCTGTCAGGGTTTCCGGTATCCACCGCCGGCGCCACCATGGCGCCGCGCGGCTTCGGCACCATGGCGGCGATGATTATCGTGAGCCGGCTTGCCAGCCATATCGACCCGCGCAAAATCATGGCGTTCGGGTTGACGGTGCTCGGCTTCACCTTGCACGCGATGTCGCAATGGACGCCGGATATTTCTGGCGCCCACATGACGACAACCTTCGTCATCCAGGGCTTTGCCATGGGCTGCGTGTTCAACCCGATGAACGTGATGGCCTACGTGACCTTGTCGCCGCAACTGCGCGGTGACGCGACGGCGATGCAGAATTTGTCGCGCAATATCGGGGCGGCGATCGGGATTTCGGTCACGTCCTTCACCTTGGTGTCGAGCGTGCAAGTGTCCCACGCTGACCTTGCCAACATGATGACGCCGTTCAACCGGCTGTTGCAGGGCAATGACGCGGTGCAGCGGATGCTCAACCCGATCACCCAGCATGGCGCCCAACTGCTCGACCATATGATCAGCCGGGAAGCGCTGATCATTGCCTATAACAACGACTATCTGATGATGACGTACATGGTCATCCCGTGCCTGCTGCTGCTGCCGATCATGAAGCGACCAGAGCGACGGCGGGCGCCGGTCACTGTGCCGGCACCGACGCGCGCAGTTGCGGCGCCTGCCGAGTAGCGTGCAAAAAATCCCCAATCGCGGATTACTGACCGCCAGCGCCATGGTCGCAGTGCTGATGCAGGTGCTGGATTCCACCATCGCCAACGTCGCTTTGCCCTATATGCAAGGCAGCCTGAACACCACGCTCGACCAGATCGCCTGGGTGCTGACCAGCTACGTGATTTCGTCGGCGATCATGACGGCCCCGGTCGGCTGGCTCGCCTCGCGCTTCGGGCGCAAGAATCTTTTTATCATCTGCCTGGTCGCTTTCACCGTCACGTCAATGATGTGCGGCGCTGCGCAAAGCCTTGAGCAGATTGTGCTTTTCCGCATCCTGCAAGGCGCCTGCGGTGGCGCGCTGGTGCCGTTGAGCCAGGCGACCATGCTCGATGTCTACACCATGGAAGAACGCGCCCAGGCGATGGCGATCTTCGGCATCGGTGTCATGGTCGGCCCGATCCTGGGGCCGACGATCGGCGGCTGGCTGACCGAAAATTACAATTGGCGCTGGGTGTTCTACGTCAATCTGCCATTCGGCATTTTGTCGGTCACCGGCTTGGCGCTGTTCATGCCGGAATCGCCGCAACGGCCGGAATTGAAGTTTGACTGGACTGGCTTCACGGTTTTGGCACTCGGCGTCGGCGCGTTGCAATTGATGCTCGATCGTGGCGAGGGCGAGGACTGGTTCACCTCGGGCGAAATTATTATCGAAGCCGTGCTGGCCGGCACCGGGCTTTATCTGTTCGGCGTCCACATGCTGACCGCGGAAAAGCCGTTCGTGCCGCCGGCCTTGTTCCGTGACGCCAATTTCACCAGCGGCATGTCGATGATGTTTTCCACCGGGGTGGTGCTGATGGCGTCATCGGCCTTGCTCGCGCCCTATCTGCAAACGCTCGCCGGCTATCCGGTGCAGCAGGCCGGCTTGCTGCTGGCGCCGCGCGGGATGGGCACGATGGTTGCCATGCTGCTGTCGTCGCGGCTGGGGCCCTGGCTCGACCTGCGCTGGGTGATCGCGTTCGGGTTGCTGGTGCTGGGGTTCAGCCTGCGTGACATGGCAGGCTGGACGCCGGATATTTCCCAGCATGATCTGATTATTTCCATGCTGATCCAGGGCTTCGCCATGGGCTGCATCTGGAACCCGACCACGGTGCTGTCCTTCGTGACCTTGCCGCCCTATTTGCGCGGCGATGCGACGGCGGTGCAAAGCCTGTTTCGCAATATTGGCGCCGCTGCCGGCATTTCGATCATGGCGTTCGCGCTGGCCAACAGCGCCCAGGTGTCCCATGCCGGGCTTGCCGCCGGGATTACGCCGTTCAATCGCAACCTGCAGGATCGCGGGGTGATGAGCGCGATGCTCGATCCGCGCAGCGAACGCGGGGCAAGGCGGCTCGATGCGATGATCAGCCGGGAGGCAACGGTGATTGCCTACAGCAACGATTTCCTGTTGATGAGCTATATTGTCTTCCCGCCCTTGCTGCTGCTGCCCTTCATGCGACGGACTCCGCGCCCGACATTGGCGGCGGCCGCGCCCCCCAAGGCCGCCGCCCCCGCCGAATAGAGATACATGATCGACCTGCGCCGCTTTTCCACCACCGACGACGCCACCGCCGCCGCGGCCTGGTTCATCATGGCCCGGCTGCAAACCAAGCCCGATCTGGTGCTCGGCGTGGCAACCGGCGCGACGATGGTGCCGATCTATGCAAATATGGTTGCCGCCCACCGCGCCGGAGTTGCTGATTTCAGCCAGTTGCGCTGCTTCAGCGTCGATGAATATGTCGGCCTGCCGGCGACCAACCCGGCAAGCTTCCGCGCCACCATGGGCGCGCATTTCTATGACCCGATCGGCATTGATCCAGCCCACTGCTTTGTCCCCGACGCCATGGCCGCCAATCTGGTGGCCGAAGCCGCCCGTTACGATGCCGCCATTACCGACGCCGGGGGGATTGACCTGATGATGCTGGGGATCGGCATTAACGGCCATATCGGCTTCAACGAACCCCCAGCCGATTTTGCCGGCCGCACTTGCCTGGTTGAGTTGACGGCCGAAACCCTTAACGCCAACAAGCGCCAATTCACCGACGATGTTGTCCAGCCGACGCGCGCGATCACCATGGGGGTCGCGACCATCATGGACGCGCGGGAAATCCTGCTGGTGGCGACTGGCGCCGGCAAGCGCCAGGCGATTGCGCGCGCCTGTGCCGGGCCGGTGACCCCTACCTGCCCGGCATCAATCCTGCAGACCCATCGCCGGGTGATGGCGATCCTGGACGAGGCCGCTGCCTCTGGGCTATAGAGGATGGGCGCCCGGCGCGGGTGTAGTTCAATGGTAGAACGGCAGCTTCCCAAGCTGCACACGAGGGTTCGATTCCCTTCACCCGCTCCAGCCCCTCTCCCCGCTACGATGAAGGGACCACCCGGCAGATGAGCGATGCGGGAACCCTTGATGGCGGCATAGATGGGGTGCTTGGTCAGCGGTTTTTCAATGGCTGGGTGATGGGTGGGGCGGAAATTGAGGTGACCATCACCGTCAACGGGCAGGCCATCGGGCGCGGTCGGGCGAGCTATCCACGGCTCGATATCGTCAATGATTCGGCGTGCAACACTGGATTTTCGATCGCCTGCGATCTTGCAACAACCGACGATGATATTCTGCTCGGCAAAGTCCAGGTTGAATTTCGCGGGCGCAACGGCGCCGTGGTCGCGCGCGATCTGGGGGACAGGCTGCGCGCGCAATCGGCACAGGCGATCGTTGATGGCGGGCGCCCATTCGGGCCACAGACAGCAAAATTACTGTGGCACTATCTCGGCGTATCGGCGGTTGATGGCTGGTTGCTCAATCAATTCGAGAGTCTAGGGCGCAATTGCGCATTCGGGCATATCCAGGGCCTGAAAAAGGCCGCCCATCTTGGATTGCTGCGCTATTCGTCGGTGCCGAACCACGCCTTGACGGTCGCAATGGAAAACCGTTTCGCAGGCGTTGGCGATGCCGCATTTACCCGCGTTTTCGTCGACCCAGTTGGCGAATTCCGCACGTCCGACCGACGCTACGACATGAGCGCGCATACTAAAATCCACGCGGGCGACGTCGATGCCGAGGATTTCGCCGTCCGGCAAATGGCGAAAATCCGCTATCTGGCGCGCAACCTGCTCGAAGATATCGAAGCGGGGGATAAAATCCTAGTGGTTCACAATTTGCCCGATCGGATTGCGCCCGATCTGCTCGACAGGCTGCGTATCGCGGTACGGTCGATCGGCCCGGCGCCCATCATGTATGTTGAGGCGGCGGGCGGCGAAAACCCACCCGGCACGGTCGTGAAGCTGGGCGACGGGGTGTTTCTGGCCCATGTCGTTTCGATCCCTACGGAACATTATCAGGCGACTGCGGAGAGCTTGGCAAGCTGGCTCGATATCTGCGCGACCACTTACCGACTGGCGTTCCAAGATGGATGAAGCCGTGATCTACGACTTCCTGCGGGATGCGTTTAAAACGGTTTTTGGCCGAACCGATATCGTGCTGCATCCCGGCCTGGCCGCCGGGGATGTTGTGGGTTGGGATTCGTTTCGGCAGGTCGAGATCATCCTGGCGCTGGAAGCGCAATATGCGATCCGCATTCGCGCGCGGGAGTCTAACGAAACGGCCAATCTTGGGGAGTTGGTCGCGCTGGTGATGCGGAAATGCCAGGCGCGCCATTGAATTCGTTTCTCGACCCGATTCTGGCGCGGTGCCAATCTGCCTTGTTCGGGCGGTTTGAAAGCGATGATGGCTGGATCGGCATCGACCTCGCAGGTCTACTCGCCCGCGCTGGGCAATTTGCGGCACTTTATGACGCGGCAGGGATCGGGGCGCGGGACACTATATTGGTGATCTTGCAGCCCGGTCTTGATCCCCATGCTGCGTTCCTTGGCGCGATGCTGATCGGCGCAATCCCGAGCTTCATGCCCTATCCCAATGCCAAGCAGGACGACGAACTATACTGGCGCCAGCAGCGTACGATTTTTCATGCGCTGCGGCCAAAAGCCATCCTGATCTTTGGCGGCATCGGCGCGCCAATCGAGACCGCCTGCGCTGGGTTGGATGTTATCGTGCTGTTGCGGGAAGCGGCCGATGCACTGGCACCGATAGGCCGCTGGAATGTTCCTGATGCCGACGCAATCGCTTTCATCCAATATAGCTCTGGCACAACCGGATTGAAGAAAGGCGTGCCGATCAGTTACGCGGCGCTGGCCAGCCACATTCATGCCTATCAGGCCGCGCTGCGTCTGGATGAAACCGCACACCCAGTGATCGCGACCTGGCTGCCGCTTTATCACGATATGGGATTGATCACCGGCTTCCTGTTGCCGCTGCTGCTTGGGGTGCCGATCATCTCGGTCGATCCGTTTGAATGGACCATGCGACCCGGGGATTTTCTGGCGGCGGCGGGGGCATTCCGCGCCACCCATATGTGGCTGCCAAACTTCGCGCTGCTGCATCATGCCAATCGTGCCGGGGCGGTGCACAATCTCGATCTGAGCGCGATCGAGGCAATCATCTGCTGCTCCGAACCTTGCAAACCCGCGGCGTTCGATGCGTTCCAGGCAATTTTCACCGACACCGGCCTGCGCCCGGCGGCGCTGCAAACCTGCTACGCGATGGCCGAAGCGGTTTTTGCCGTTACCCAGTCCAGGATTGGCACGCCGCCCCGCCGCCTGCGGATGGCGGACGGGCGGGAACATCTGTCGAACGGGCCGCCAATCGCGGGGTGCGGGGTGCGAATCTGCGATGATGGGGAGATTTGCATTCGGGCGCCGTGGTTGTTCAGCGGCTACCAAAACGATCTGGCCCCGTTCCACGACGGGTATTTCCGCACCGGCGATCTCGGGTTTCTCGATGGCGGCGAACTGTTCATCGTCGGGCGGATCAAGGACATCATCATCATCAACGGGCGCAACATCTTCGCCCATGATGTCGAGGCAGCGGTTTCGGCCCACGCTGCCGTCAAGCCCGGCCGCGTGGCGGCGTTCGGCATATTCGACGATGCCCAAGGGTCGGAGCGGTTGATCATCGTTGCCGAAACCGATGACGGTGCATCGGTGCCCGAGATCAACCGGATCGTCCTGGCGACATGCGGCATCGCCTGCCACGATATTCGCCTGGTGGCGCCGGGATGGCTGGTCAAGACCACCAGCGGCAAGCTGAGCCGTTCCGAAAACGCGCTGAAATACCGAGAATATTTCCATCTGACAGGGAACCAAGTGCAATGACCAATCAAGCTGCCGAACCGCTCGGCTTCATCGGCCTCGGGGTGATGGGCGCGCCGATGTGCCGCAACCTTGCCCGCCGTGCCGGGCGGGTGGTGCGCAGCTATGATCGGGCCGCAACGATCGCAGATGTGCCAGCGATGATTTCGGTCGCGGCACTGGCGCGGGACAGCGCCATCATCTTCTTGTGCCTGCCCAGCGGCGCGCATGTCGAAACGGTTGCGGCGGAAATTCTGGCGGCGACCGATCGGCAGGTGCGGATGATCGTGGACATGGGCACATCGCCGGTGGCGATGACCCGCGCGATGGCGGCCGGCATGGCGGCCGAGGAGATCACCTGGGTTGATGCCCCGATCGCCCGCACCCGCCAGGCCGCGGAGGATGGCACGCTGAGCGTGATGGTCGGCGCGACGGAAGCTGATTTCGCAAGCTTGCAGCCGCTGCTTGGCTGCATGGCGAGCGATGTGACGTTGTGCGGTCCGGTCGGGTGCGGGCAGGCGGTGAAAATCCTCAACAACATGGTGCTAGTTGAAACCGTGGCGGCGTTGTCCGAAGCGCTCGCCATCGGGCGTAGCGTGGGGCTTGATCCGGCGGTGCTGTTCGACACGCTGGCGAAAGGGTCGGCCGACAGTTTCGCCCTGCGCAATCACGGGATGAAGGCGATGCTGCCGGGGGTGTTTCCCGAACGCGCTTTTTCGGTTGCCTATGCGCGGAAGGATATAGCCTACGCGCTCGAACTCGCACGCGACGGGAACGTCGACGCGGCGGGTGCGGAGCGGGGGGCGGCTTTGCTGGATGCCGCACGCGCGGCTGGCTGGGGGGATTTGTATTGGCCGGTGGTTGCGAAGTTGTTTGAGCGCTAGGCCCGACCGATGGCACTGCTCGATCTGGCGCTGAATATGCCGCGCGGCAAACTGGCTATGAAGTTCGATCTCGATCGTGCGCGACCCAATGAGGCAACGGTGCTGGATCACTTTTCGACCGGACGCTTCTACGAGCCCGAGATTGCAGAAATTCTTATTCGGGCGCTGCAACCAGGTGATACCATGCTCGATATCGGCGCCAATGTGGGGGTTTTCAGCGTGCTGGCCGCCGGCCTCGTTGGGCCGATCGGACGCGTGATAGCGTTCGAACCGGCGCCAGACAACCTTGAACGTCTGGCTACCAATCTGGCGCTGAACGATATTCACAATGTCACTATTGTCGAAGCACCAGCCAGTGACCGTATCGAGAATATTTCCTTCCACTTATGCATCGACAACGAAGGCGGGCATGCCTTGTGGGATCCCGGCCAGTTCGAACCCAATGCGCAGAGCCGCGCCAACCCTCGGTCATTTGCCGCCCGCACGACGACGATTGATGCCGAGATCGTTCGGCTGATGTTGCCAACGCCCAAGGTTATCAAGATTGATACCGAAGGCGCCGAACATACAGTGCTACGCGGTGCGCAAGCCCTGCTGACGGGGCAGAAAGTACCCTACATCGTTGCCGAGCTGCTCGAATTCGGGTTAGGCCAGATGGGTTCCTCGCAGGCAGCCTTGCGCGGATTCATGGCGGACCTCGGCTATAGCATGTTCGGAATCTACAGCGGCGGGGCGATGCCGAAATTGATCCCGCCGACGACCGCCCTTACCTGCGACTTCATCGTAAATGTCCTGTTCAGCACGGCCGACGATGTCGCAAAGCTATGGCCGATCGAGCATTTCGCGCCTCGTTCAGCCTGAGCGGCTTTACCCGCCAATAATCCGCCGCCGGATCCGCGAGCTGATCGCATCGATGATGCTGACCGTTATCAAAATCAGGATGATGATGAACAGAACTTCGTCCCAGTAACGCACCTTGATGCGCTCGGCGATTTGCAGGCCAATGCCGCCGGCGCCGACTACGCCCAATATGCTGGCGCTTCTTGTGTTGCTTTCGATCTGGTATAAATACTGCGCCAGCATCACCGGCAGCACTTGCGGGATCAACCCGAAACGAATGCGCAGCGTGTTGGTGCCGCCAACGGCGCGGATGGCTTCGGGCTGGCGGGCGTCGGCGTTTTCGATCGCCTCGGCAAATAATTTCGCCAGCACCGCAACTTCGGCGACCGCAATGGCCAGCACCCCGGCGAGTGGCCCGAGGCCCACCGCACGCACAAAGGCCAGCGCCCAGATCAGCTGATCCATGCCGCGAAACCCGTCAAACACTCGGCGGATGGAAAAATGCGCCAGCGCGTTGACCACCACATTGCGCGCGCCGAGAAACCCGAGCGGCACCGCCAGCACCACGGCAAATGTGCTGCCCAGGAACGCCATCGCAACTGATTCGCCAATGCCTTGCAGGATGTCCTGCCACTGATCGCCAGGGCTGGGCGGGATCATCATCCGCAAAATAACCATGACGCCATCAAGCCCGCGCCAGAGCCGGGCGGGGGTGATATCAAACCACCAGAACAACGCCGCGAGCCACGCAACCAGGGCAACCCACGCCAGACAGCGTATCACACGCCCCGCCGTCGTCGGACCGAAGGCGCGCGGCAGGCGCGCTTGCCAGGATGCGATTTCGGCGCCCGTCATGCCGCGATCCGGCCGATGATGCGGGTGCGGACCAGTTCGGAAAACATGTCGATCAGCGCCACTGCGACAATCATCAGCACCACGATGGCGCTGATTTCCTCGTAATAATTCTGGCTGATCACCTGATAAAGCTCCTGCCCGATCCCGCCGGCGCCGACAAACCCGATCACCGCCGCACCACGCACATTGATTTCAAAGCGCAGCAGCGCATAGCTGAGGAAATTCGGTAGCACCTGCGGCAGGATCGCGTAACGAACCCCTTGCGCCCAGGTGCCGCCCGTGGCGCGGATCGCTTCCCATGGCCGCATGTCGGCATTTTCCACCGCTTCGGCGAATAATTTGCCCATCGCCCCGGTGGTGTGGGCGGCGATCGCCAGAATGCCGGCGAGCGGCCCGACGCCGAACGCCCAGACCAGGATCAGCGCATAAACGATATCCGGCACGGTGCGGAACAGTTCCAACCCGCGCCGCATCACAACATAGGTCAGCCGGTTCGGCGCGAGGTTGCGGCTGGCGGAAAAGCACAGCAAGAAGCCCATGACAGACCCACCCAAGGTCGCCATCGCCGCAATCTGGCTGGTTTCGAACATCAGCCACGCCCAGCTATCCAGCCGATAGAACCAGAAGGCGAACGACCCTTCGGTTTTTACCCCGCCAAATAAATGCGCCCACTGCAAGGTTGGGGTGATTTTCGCGAAATATTCCCCGACCCGCGGCAGCCCGGCGATCAGCGCAGATGGCGTCACGTCGGCGATCTTTGCCGATACGGCAAGGCAAATCAGCAGCAGCACGCCGAAGCCAAGGTTAGCCAGCCGCCTGGCGCGCGCCTGTGCGCGCCAGGCCTGTTCAATGGCCAGCATCTATTACCGCTTGCGGCGCTGGGCCGCCTCTTCCTTCACCAAATCGACGAACACGGCATAGTCATTATGGGTCACCGGGACCCAATCGATGCCGCTGCCGAGGTTCACCGCCTTGAAGATATCGGGGTAGTTTTTCACGATGGCGCGGTGGATTTCGAACATGTCGTCCTGGAAGCTCGCCGGCAGGTCGGACCGAACCACGAACGGGCCATTGAGGATCGGGCGCGATTTCCAGATGATCCGCATGTCGGCCATGTTGAGCATCTTCTTGTCCGACATCATCCGCAGCATGCCGCGGGTATAGCCGACCGCCGGATCGCCGATCCCCGATGTCCAGGTGACGCCCGCATCATACTGCTTGTTCATCACCGCAACCACGCCCTGTTCGTGCCCGCCGGCAAAGCCGGTGCGGCCGAAATACTTGTTGGGCTCCGGATCGATGCCGGCGGCGCGGAATTCCGAACGTGGGATCAGGTAGCCGCTGGCGCTGTTGGGATCGGCCCAGGCGAGCGACTTGCCCTTCAACTGTTCCAACGTCGTGATGCCGCTATCGGCGCGGACATACAACACGGCGACGTAGTAATTGCCGCCATCCTGTTCCTGGCTGGTGAAAATAGGCCGGACGTTGCCGTTGCTTTCCAACCAGGCCTGGGCATAGGAAACCGGGCTCATATAAGACGTATCGACCTGCTTGGCGGCGAAGGCCTGGATCACGCCGGCATAATCGGCCGCCATCACCAGTTTCACCGGAACTTCGAAGGTTTCTTCGAGCAATTTCTGATACGGGGTGTAGCGGGCAAGCCGATCGGCGTCATTTTCCCCCCCCAGCAAGCCCATGCGGATGGTCGGCACCTGGGCGGCCCACGGGCGCTTGCCTTTCTTCGGCATGGGCCGGGCATCCTGCGCCATGGCGGCGGTGGCGAAGGGCAGGCCGGCGCTGGCGGCAAGCAGTTGGCGGCGATTGATCATCGTGGCATCTTTCCTGTGGCGGAACTTCCCCGGACTCTGCACCCATGTTGCGGTTCAATGTCAAGTGTATGTCAGTTTTATGACAGCAACCGTCACAAAAGCTTCAAGCACGCCGACGCGTTGATTTGGCATAACCCCGCCTAACGGAGATGGGCAGTTAGGCATGTTGGTGATTGACGGGGTCTCGAAGGTTTTCGGCACCCATCACGCGGTGGATAATATTTCGCTCAGTGTGCCCAAGGGCCAGTTTGTCGGCGTGATCGGCCGCTCGGGCGCCGGCAAATCGACCATGCTGCGGATGATCAACCGCCTGGCGGACCCGACCCACGGCACGATCAAATGGGACGGGCACGATGTTTCGGCGCTGTCGGGCGCGGCCTTGCGCGACTGGCGCCGCCGCTGCGCGATGATTTTTCAGCAATTCAATCTGGTTGGCCGGCTCGACGTGCTAACCAACGTGCTGATGGGCCGGCTTGCCCACACGTCCACCTTGCGGGCGATGATCAAGCTTTGGAAGGACGAGGATCGGGTGATCGCCATGGCGGCGCTCGATCAGATGGATATCGCCCAATTGGCGCCGCAACGGGCTGACGAATTATCCGGCGGCCAGCAGCAGCGCGTGGCGATTTGTCGGGCGCTGGTGCAGGAACCGGAAATCATCCTGGCTGATGAGCCGGTGGCGTCACTCGATCCACGTAATTCGAAAGTGGTGATGGACGCGCTGCTGCGCATCAACCGCCATTTTGGCCTCACGGTGCTGGTCAACCTCCATTCGCTCGATCTGGCGCGCGGCTATTGCGACCGGCTGGTCGGCATGGCCGCCGGCAAGATCGTATTCGATGGCGCGCCGGCAGCCCTGACCGAAAGCGTCGCGCGAGAGCTCTACGGAATGGAAGCGCGTGACGTGATGGACGACGCTGAAATGCCGGCGATGGATGGCGCGTTGACTGCGCCATCGCCGATCTGACTTTCACCAACCGGAGAATTCCCATGTTGCAACGTCGTACTTTGCTTGCCGGCCTCGCCGCCGGCGCATCCGCCACCGCCGTATCGAGCGTCCAGGCGCAGGGCATTTCGGAACTGGTTTATGCCGCCGTGCCGGCGGAAAACGCGTCGGGCGTATCGGACCGGATGGCGCCGTTCATTGCCTATCTGTCAAAAGAAATCGGCGTGAAAGTGACCTTGCGGATCGCCAATGACTACGCAGCCGTGATCGAAGGCCAGCGCGCCGGCAATATCCATATCGGTGGCTATGGCCCGGCGTCCTTCGCCCGCGCCCGCCTGACCGGGGTGCAAACCGACGCGTTCATCATCGATGTGAACAGCGACGGCACCAAAGGCTATTATTCGGTGTTCTACGTGATGGCATCCAGCCCGTACAAGACCATCGAAGACCTCAAGGGCAAAAATCTCGGCGTTGTCGATCCGAATTCGACATCGGGCTACAACATGCCGCTTTACGCGCTTAACAAGCACGGCATCCCGTCGGCCGAGAAATTCTTCGGCAAGGTGCAGACCACCGGCAGCCATGAAAACGCGGTGCTGGCGCTGGCACAAGGCACCGTCGATGTTGCGGCCAACTGGTGGAACGCCGACGACGACAGCAACCTGACCCGCATGCTCGGCAAAGGCATGGTCAAGACCGTGAGCGGCCAGTTGCTGAAGAAGGAAGACTTCCGGATTATCCTGAAGACCGACCTGATCATCAATTCCCCGACCGCGATGCTCGCCGCACTGCCGGCGCCGCTGAAGGAAAAGATCAAGGACGCCTTCCTCAACGCCGCCACCAAAGACAAGGCGGCGTTCGAAAAACTGTCCGATGGCAAGAACAAGCCCTGGCAGACGACCGATAACGCGGCCTATGACGACACGATCAAGTTGATCCAGTTCGTCGACGCGCTGCGCAAAAAAGCCTGATTCGGGCGTCGCAGGCGGTCCAGCGGGCCGCCTGCGACATGCGCGTGCCAATCATGATCCATACCATCACCATCCCGCCCGACGCCCAGATGGCACCGCTGATGCGGACCTATGCGGCAGCACTGGCCGCCAAGCGCCGGCAGTTGATCCTTGGCGCCGCACTGGCAATTTTTGCCTTCCTGCTGGCTTGTCTGGGCGCCGAGGTCGATCTCGGCAAATTCTGGAACAATCTCGGCAATTTCGGCAGCTATTTTTACCGCATTTCCAAACTCGACACCGGTGCCGCGGTCTGGACCGATCCGGTGGAATGGTATTGGGGCCTCCGGCGCTGGCTGCGCTTGCTCGGCGAAACCCTGTTGATGGCCTATCTCGGCACGGCAACCGGGTTTATCGGCGGGTTCCTCGCCTGCTTCCTGTGCAGCCGCAATCTGGTGGCCAATGCTGCCATCCGCTTCGCGGTGCGCCGCACGCTGGAATTCTGCCGCACGGTGCCGGATATTGTGTTCGCCCTGATCTTTGTGATCGCGTTCGGACTTGGGCCGTTGCCCGGCGTTCTGGCGATCGCGATCCATACCACCGGTGCCTTGGGCAAATTATTTTCCGAAGTTGCCGAAAGCATCGACATGAAGCCGGTTGAGGGCATTGCGGCGGCGGGCGGCGCCTGGGTCGAACAAATCCGCTTTGGGGTCTTGCCGCAAGTGCTGTCGAATTTCGCCAGCTACGGGCTGCTGCGGTTTGAGGTCAATGTCCGCGGCGCGACGGTGCTGGGCTTCGTCGGCGCCGGCGGGATTGGCGAAGAATTGCTGATCGCAATTCGCAAATTCTATTATTCTGATGTCTCCGCAATCTTGGTGCTGGCGGTGGTCTGCGTGATGCTGATCGACCTTACCTCGGAACGTATCCGCCACCGGTTGCTGACCATGGAAGGTGGCAGACATTGAACGAGGCAGCCAATTTGCGGGCCAAGTTCCTGACCGAACGCGGCGCGCTGTCGGCACGGTTCCCCGCCGCCTTCGCGCCCAACTGGCCTGCGCGGGTGCAAACGGTTTGCATCGTTGGGCTGGCAATTGGACTTTATATTTTTGGACTGGTGACGCTTGATTTCGATCCATCGCGGATTTTGCGCGGCCTTACCCGGCTCGGCGATATTTTCTGGTTGATGCTGCCTCCGACACCTGAAACCTGGTCGCGCGGGCAGCTTTATGTCGAGGCGTTGATCCAGACCTTGGCGATTGCCTTTCTCGGCACGTTCCTGGCCGCGATTCTGGCCATTCCGCTCGGGTTTCTCGCCGCGCGCAACATCGTGGCGAACTGGGTAGTACATTTTCTGGCGCGCCGTGGGCTGGATACGATGCGCAGTGTCGATACGCTGATCTGGGCGCTGATCTGGATCAACGTGGTTGGGCTGGGGCCGTTCGCCGGGGCGCTGGCGATCATGACCGCCGATATTGCCGCATTCGGCAAGCTGATGTCCGAAGCCATCGAAACCGCTGATCGCAAGCCGGTCGAAGGCGTATCCGCATCCGGCGGGGGGCGGTTGGAGGCGATCCGCTTTGGCATCGTGCCGCAAATCCTGCCGATTTTCGCCAGCCAGATATTGTATTTTTTCGAATCAAATACGCGGTCGGCGACCATCATCGGCATCGTCGGCGCTGGCGGCATCGGGCTTTATTTGTCGGAGGAAATCCGGGTGCTGGAATGGCAGCGCGCGGCGTTTCTGATCCTGATGGTGCTGGTGACGGTGGCGATTATTGATCAGGT
>JANXRN010000377.1 GCA_025352995.1 Acetobacteraceae bacterium | reverse complement strand
TCCATCAGGCCGCGGAAGGCCGCACCTTCCTTGTGCAGGCCGATGAAAATTTCGCCGAGTTTGCCGTCGGCATATTCGCCGGTGCGGAGGAAGATTTTATGGCCGCCGATGCTGGCTTTCTGGGTATAGCCCTGGCGGCGGGCGGGCAGCGCGCGGCGGCTGATCTGGGCGGGGGCGGGACCGAGCACGCTGGGGCGGGCGGTCATGGCATGGGCGAAAGGGGCAACGGCGTCATGCATGGCGACATGGGCTTCGGCGCTGGCGGGGGGCAGTGGGTTGTGGCCAGCGAGCAGGTGGGCGAAGGCAGCGTCCCCGGTCAGCCCAAGGGATGCGAGGCGGGCGCGGGCAGTGGCGGTCAGGTTGCCTTCATCATCGAGCGGGGTGAAGGCGGGCGCGATACCGCCGGTTTCAACGCCGAGCAGGGCTTCGACAGCTGCCGGGGCGGCGATGGCGATCAGCGCTTCGTGATGGCGAACTGGGGTGGCAGCAGCTTCGGCCTGGGCGGCAGCGGCGGCGGCGGCGAGCCCGGGAATGACGCAGTTTCGCGGTGCCGCGACAACGGCGCCGGCGATGGTCAGCGCCCCGAAGCGCGCGCACAAGGCTGCCGACTGGCATTCGGCGGTGGCGCGCAGCAAGGCGAGCAGGCCGGCGGCGACATTGCGGGCAGCCTGGGTGGCGTAGTCGAGCCCGAGTTCGGCGAGCAGTCGGGCGAGATCGGCAACCCCGATCGCCAGGCGCCGTGCGGTGGGGTCGGCCACGGTGAGGGCGGTCACCGCGACCCGGGTGGCGGCGGCAAAGCCCGCAAGGTCAAACCCGGTTTCAGGATCGTGAAAGGCGGCGAGATTGAGGACAAAACCATGCCCCGCCAGCAGGCCGCCGCGCCGATCGCGGAGCAGCGCGTGCAGATCGGCGGCGAGCGGGGCATCGATGCCGGCGCGGCGGGCGCGGACGCTGATCGGGCGGATCCAGCTATCGGCAAGGGCAATGAGCGAGGCGCGAGCGTCTTCATGGGCGAGTTCAGCGACGGCGGAGGCAGCGCGATGATCCCAGGCGGCCGGCAGGGCGACCCGGCGTGGCGCGGCATCGGGATCAGCGGCCGCACTGGTGCGGCGCATGCGCACGCTGGCCCAGGTCGATTTCAGGATTTGCGTGTCGGGCGACGGGTGCTGGCTCATGTGACCATGTTACGACGCGGGATGCGACTCGGAAAGCACATATTGCGGTGGGGATGCGAGCGGACCACAAAATCCTGTGGATATTTTGCTGTGGGGCCTATGGCTCGACCCGCCGCGCCGGGTGTTGTATAAGGTGGGAATGAGCATCGGCACCAGCATCTACACTTGGATCAACGGCCGCGAAATCGGCCGTGACAGCGCGGGCAACGTGTATTTCCAGCACAAGCGGCCGGATATGATGGGCAAACATCGCCGCTGGGTGATGTTCAAGGGCGCGGTCGATCCGTCGTCGGTGCCGCCGGAATGGCATTGCTGGCTGCATTATACCACCGATGCCCCGCTTCCGGTTGCGCATCGGGCGTGGCAGAAGCCGCATTTGCCTAATGCCACCGGCACTGCGGCGCGCTACCACCCGGCCGGGCCGGCGCCCCATAGCGCGGGCGCATATGAAGCCTGGACGCCGGGCAGCTAGCGTGTTCGGAGGGCGCAGCCTTGGCTCAACGTAACATCAGTGAACTCGCCGCCGGCGCCATTGTCCTGCTGATCACTGCGGGCTTCCTCGGCTACGCGGTGGCCCATACCGGACGCGCCAATGTTGGCGGCTACCAGCTTTCGGCAAATTTCGAGAAAATCGACGGCATTGCGGCGGGCGCCGATGTGCGGCTTGCGGGCGTCAAGGTGGGCCGGATTGTCAGCGCCAGTGTCGATCCGAAAACCTATCGCGCGGTGGTGCAGATGTCGGTGCAGTCCGACATCAAACTGCCGAAAGACAGCAGCGCCCAGGTCAGCACCGATGGGTTGCTGGGCGGCAAGGTGATCGCGCTGGTGCCGGGCGGTGACGATGTGATGCTGAAGGATGGTGGGGTGATCACGATCACCCAATCCGCGGCCAGCCTGGAAGATCTGCTCGGCAAGTTCATCTTCGGGGTGAATGATCTGACTGCCGAGGTGCAGAAAAGCCTGAAGGCGCCGCCGAAATGAAAGCGCCGACCTTGTGGCCGCAGCCGGACGGCAGCCCGGTTTCGTGCCGGGAGAAGCTGAAGACGCTCGGCGAAAACCATGCCGATCTCGCCCAGACGATGCGGGATGTGTTTGACGACGCAATCCTGATCGGGGTTGATGAAGCGGCAATGCGCGGGATTCTGACCGACATGATCGCGGCGCTGGAAAGCCCGAAGCGGCACGCATGATCCGGGTTGGGTTCGCGCTTTTCGTCGCTCTGGCAACGGGTTCAGCATGGGCGCAAACCCTGCCGAACGTGCCGCCGCCGCCGACTATTACTGCCCAGCCGCTGCCGCCGGTCGCGGCGCCACGCGCGCCGGTTGCGGAATTCACCGCCAAGCCGGCGGCGCCAGCCTTGGTGCCGACCAACTGGATTGCCGGTAGCCTTGCCGAGATGCGTCTGCTCGACAAGGTGACCGCACGGGCGACCGGGGCCACGCTGAAGCAAGGTGAAACGCGCGAGTTCGGCAGCCTGACGATTGTGATGCGATCCTGTTTGCTGCGGCCGAAAGATCAGCCGGGCGATGCGGCGGCGTTCCTCGATATCACCGACCGTAACGGTGGGCCGGCCTTTCATGGCTGGATGCTGGCCTCGGCGCCTGCGGCGTCAATGCTCGAACATCCTGGCTACGATATCAGGGTGATCGCGTGCCAACCGTAACGCTACCGGATCGAGCCGCCTTGCTGCTCGATCTTGATGGCACCTTGCTGGATTTCGCCCCGACCCCGGATGCAGTGATCGTGCCGGATGGCCTGATTGCCAATTTGCGCACCATTCGCACCCGGCTTGGGGGGGCGCTGGCGATCGTGACCGGGCGGCCGATTGCCCAGGTCGATGCGCTGTTGGGCGATGCGCCTTACGCGGTTGCGGGCGAACACGGCACGGCGTTGCGGTCGGCACCGGATGCGCCGATCCAGCATCTCCCGCTGCCGGCCCTGCCAGCAGGATGGGCGGCGCAGGCGATGGCCGCCGCCGCTTGCTACGCTGGTGCGCTTTACGAACCGAAAGCGCATGGCTTTGTCCTGCATTACCGCCAGGCGCCCACCGCCGGCGCGGCGCTGCAGGCGGCGGCCCTGGATATTCTCGGCGACAACCCGGATTTCATGCTGATGCCGGCGGCAATGGCATGGGAAGCCAAGCCGGTTGCCGCGGACAAGGGGGCGGCGGTGCGGGCGCTGATGGCCCAACCGCCTTTCGCCGGTCGGGTGCCGGTCTATATCGGCGATGATGTGACCGACCTCGATGGGATTGCCGCCGCCCAGGCCCTCGGCGGGGTTGGCTGGCGGGTGGAACCGGTGTTCGGCACCCCCGCCGGGGTGCGCGCCTGGTTGCAGGATTTGACCCGGTTGCGATTGCCGATTTAAATCCGTTTCGCATTAGTGCCGGGGGGGCAGGCGGTGGCGAACCGGGTTCTGATATTGCGCTGGGCCAAAAGTGCCTAAGTGTCCGCGCGTTAGCTCGATATTATATTCGTGCAGGGACTTGCTCGTTCCAAGGAACACGCCCCGATGTCGGAAAGAGCTGGATTTCTAGTCAGGGCAATCGGGTGAAGCTGTCAGATGGTGATGAGGCTTGCGAGGAAATCGTCGTCCCATCCTGCCGCCTTGCGCCTTCCTCGCAGTGACTGCTTTCCGGCGGGTTGTCTCAGCAGGTTTAGGGCCATGTGCTTGATGGTGGTGAAGTTGGCTGGCGC
>JANXRN010000359.1 GCA_025352995.1 Acetobacteraceae bacterium | reverse complement strand
GGTCGGTTCATCCGAATAACGGGTGGGCACGCATTCGAACCTAGTCACAGCGCGAAAAAACTCGGGCTGCATTGCTATTTCCAACGCACCGGCAGCGGCCGCCTGATGGTTAGTGCGGCCAGATAAGGCGTCCGATTCGCGGTATAGATCGATTTCATTGGGCAACACCACAACGTCACGGGCGTTCACCATCGACATTTGCGACCCTAGCCGTCGACGCTTGAAATGTACGGTGCTGGGGACCGGGCGATGGGCAATCCCCGCCGCCAGGGTCACATTGTTCCAGTGCCAATCCTCATGGCCATAGCCGTTTCGTACGTCATTGCATTGAAAAGGATAGCCAGAAAATATGTCGCGCGCAGCGAAACACATTGCGTCCCAGTAATTGCCGAATTTGAGATAGTCGATATCGAAGTCGTCAGCCGCAGAATCTACATGCAGCCAGGCGGCGCGGTGTTGTCCGAACACGATGTTAGCTTCAGAATGGCCCACCACCGGTGTAGCGGAGGCGCTACAAAAACGATGCGCTTCGACAAGCCAATTCGTCGACCATAAATCGTCGCCATCCAGGAACGAAACATAACGCCCCGTTGCCAGGGATACGCCGTGGTTGCGCGACAAGGCCGGTTCGCCGCCGCTATGAACCACCACCCTATATGTGTCGGTCGGCAGATCGGCAAACATCGCCAGTGTTTCAGGGTCAGGATTATCGAGCATGATGATCCGTTCGATCACCAGACCCACCGCTTGGGCCCGCGCGATCGCGGCGTCGAAACTGCGCAGCGCGGGGCCAGCAAAAATTCCCTCCCGATGTGCCGTCAGAATCGCGGATATATCAGTCAAGTTATTGCCTCGCTCGAAATGGCCTTGTCGATGATGCTGTCGTACTGGTCTGAGGCATAATCGTGGGCGACCTTATGCTGAAGTCGTGTGGCTTTTTCCTGGCACATTGCAGGGTTCCGGATCATTTCATCGATCGCGACCGCATAGTCCGCAGCACTTGCTTCTGGAGGCAGCAGCCATCCGGTCTCCGGCGTGATCAATTCAGCGATCCCTCCGGCATCACTGGCAACAACCGGCACTCCAAGCCGTGCCAGTTCGATCAGGGCTGTCGGCATACCTTCCCAAGACGATGTGTAAAGCCAACCG
Organism: Acetobacteraceae bacterium; assembly: GCA_025352995.1. Taxonomy (GTDB): domain Bacteria; phylum Pseudomonadota; class Alphaproteobacteria; order Acetobacterales; family Acetobacteraceae; genus CAITOL01. The sequence goes on along the minus strand of JANXRN010000359.1, from coordinate 5,677 downwards.
CTGGCCTCGACGAGCGGCAGTTCAGATATCCACCGAAACGCCCCCATCATATGAAGGTTATTCGGCTTGCGTGACAAGTCTGGGGCCTGATCTAGTAGCGCGACCCCCCAGCACTGGAAATCTACGCCGGGCATTTCTATTGCTATGTCGATCAGAAGATCAATCCGCTTCTGCCGATCTAGTCGCGCACCCCACAATACCAGGGGGCGGTAGCGCTTCTTACGCGGCGCAATTTGAGTGTGCTGTTCAGCGATGGAAGGGCGTGCCGGCGTTCCCATCATGGGCGACGGCAACATGATCAGTTGCTCGGCCATTGGCTTGGGAAGTCTGAATATCCGCTCCAGCTCGCTCTTGAGGTATTTTGTATCCACAAAAACGCCGCTCAACACCTTGGCGGTCTCGGGGTAAAATTCCGCAGGGTAGCCTGCACGGCTGCCATGGGGGGTCAGATCCCAGCAAAACAGATAAGAATAGAGGCTGGAACGTCGCGCAAGGCGTGCGCCAAACCTGGCAAAAACCTGCCAGCAATAGCGGCTGTTGATGTTGATGATCCGCTTGGCGCCAACGCCGACCAGAATGCCATATAGAAGGCGCTCGGCAGCCGATTGGCCTACGAGCGCAATCATATCGGAGATATCGACGCATTCTACGTCGTCAGATATCCAATCGGAACGCTCGAAATGCAGATTATCCACGCGCAAAAGCAACGTGCGTTCGTCGGGACGGATGCGAACCATCGTATGGCTGACGCACCCTGCCACGAGATCGGCGCCCCCATTGCGGATCCACGGAACGCAAATTACCGTATCGTATTGATTTGTTGTCAGCCTGGCGCGGATTGTGGCGTGCGTATTGTAAAGCGGATCATGCTGCGGCGGGACCAAAAATTCCTGAATTTCTACGACCGCCCCTACGGCAGGGTCCTGCTCGCAAGCGTCGGCCATGGTTTGTGCAAACCGTGGGCCCATAAGTTCGTCGCGGAACTGGACTTGCTGAATGGCGAAACGCGCGGCCTGCGTCATCTGCATGTCCCGTTCAACCATGCTGCGGGACTGTTCCATTTCCCGCACGGGCTCTTGCCAACCAGGAACTAAGTCCGATGCCAGCTGATAGGCCTTCAGGGCGTCTCCCAACCGCCTCCAGACCTTGTACAAATGGCCGAGTTGCATAAACAGGTCCGCGTCATGGGGGGACAGCGCTTTTGCCCGTAGGTAATGGGCTTCGGCCTTTGTGAAATTATGCAGGTCCTTATTCATGTTGCCGGATTGAATAAGGATGCCCACATCTTCAGGCTCGAGGTCGATTATTTCTTGGTAGAGGGACGCTGCGACAGCATGGTCGCCGCAGTCCCGCGCGGCGTTGGCGCGCCCGATAAGGCTGGTGTCCACCGGTTCTGGTGTCGGCGCGGCGGCTCCTCGAAGGCGTCTTAATAGCCGTCCTGCAGCACTTAACACACAATACCTCTCAAGTTAAAGGTTCGGCTACCGCAGCTCGTGCGTCCGAAACAATACGATAACGGACAAAACGATATACGCGAATAACTGCATCTCGGGAACACGATTACGAACGAGTAAAACCATACGACTGTGGCATTTGCAAGGCCGCATGTGGCCGGCAGATGACTGTTTGACCACTCAACAGGGGGATGATGAGGGGATAAGGGCCTGTTTTGTCGACAATTTGTGTGGTGCAGCTTTTTTGATGGTGCGTGTTTAGTGTCTTTGGAAAGTAAGAAGGTGGTCGCTGTGTGTCTCGTGCGAGGAAAGTCTGGAAGTGAGCCACGCTGGGTTGGCCGTGCGGGTTTTGTGGTGGCCTGAATTGGATCGGCCGAACATAAGACAATTCACACGGTGTTGCCATGATGGTATCCCTCGGCGCCGGATATCGAAAGGGCTGCGTTTCGGAAAAAAACGCCCCGAACGATGAATTTGTGAGGAGAAGAACAATGTCAGTCCCCGTGGTGATCCTCGCTGGAGGGCTTGGAACCCGCATGCGGGAAGAGACTGAGTTCAAACCCAAGCCAATGGTTGAGGTGGGCGCTCACCCGATTCTTTGGCACATCATGAAAAGTTACTCGACCTATGGGTTCGACGAATTTGTGGTGTGTCTAGGGTATCGAGGCGACGTTATTAAGGATTATTTTCTTAACTACCGTGCACGCCAGGGTGGTTTGTCGATCGACCTGGCAACCGGGAATTTTGATATGCATGATCCTACCGCGGGTGAAACCTGGAAGGTGCATCTGCTCGAAACCGGGTTCGACACCATGACGGGGGGGCGCATCAAGCGCGCCGCAGAGTTTCTCGGTCGCCGTCGCTTCATGGCGACGTATGGCGACGGCGTGGCCTCGCTCAATATCCCCGATCTCCTAACTTATCATGAGCAGCACGGCCGCACAGCGACCATCACCGCCGTGCGGCCCCCGGCGCGCTTTGGTGGGCTGGCGATGGTTGAGGATCGCGTGACAAGTTTCGCCGAGAAGCCGCAGGTTGGCGAAGGTTGGATCAATGGTGGCTTCATGGTGTTTGAGCCAGGGATTGTCGACCTCATCGACGGTGACGTGACAACCCTGGAACGTGAACCGATGGAAACCCTGGCGGCCACAGATCAGCTGCGTGCCTATCGGCATGACGGATTCTGGCAGTGCACCGATACTGTCCGCGATCTGACCAAACTGCGGGAATTATGGGATAACAAATCAGCTCCGTGGAAAAACTGGTGAGCCCGCTTCACGACTCGTTTGATGGGGCTTACCGCGGCAAGCGGGTGCTGGTTACCGGTCACACCGGGTTCAAAGGGGCTTGGCTGACGCTGTGGTTGCTAGAGCTCGGCGCAGATATCTGCGGCTATTCCCGCGATATCCCGACGACGCCATCGTTGTTTGAAGCCGCAGGCCTGGCGGGCCGGATACGGCACGAGATCGGCGATATCCGCGATACCTCGCACTTCCAATCGGTCATCGCCAGCTTCAAACCGGATTTCGTCTTCCATCTGGCCGCACAGGCGATTGTATCGCAATCCTACCAGGATCCGGTGGAAACCGTGTCGACCAATGTGGTCGGCACTGCGAGCGTCATGCAGGCATTGCGCGGGGTGCGGCACCCATGCGCGGTGATGATCGTTACCAGCGATAAATGTTACGACAATGTCGAGCAACCATGGGGTTATCGCGAAATCGATCCGATGGGCGGCAAGGACGTTTATAGCGCGTCCAAAGGCGCGACCGAGATCATCGCCCATAGTTTTCATAAATCCTTCTTCTCGGCGCCTGACAGTCTGGTAAGGGTAGCGACCGGCCGCGCCGGTAACGTCCTCGGTGGTGGCGACTGGGCGGCCGACCGGATTGTCGCGGACTGCATTCGCGCCTGGATGTCCGGCACGATCGTCCAACTGCGCCGGCCTGACGCGACACGTCCGTGGCAACACGTGCTGGAACCGTTGAGCGGCTACCTGGCTGTCACCGCCAAGTTGACGACTGCGGCAAAACTGAACGGAGAGAGCTATAATTTCGGTCCACGTGCCGAGCAGAACCGGACAGTGGTGGAATTGCTGTCCGATCTGGCGAGGATCTGGGGTTTTGATGCAGGTCATCAAGCCTATGAGGCGTTGCCGACGCCGCCTTTTCCCGAAGCTGGCTTGCTGAAGCTGAGTTGCGATAAGGCGTTGATGGATTTGGCCTGGGAAGCTAATTTTTCCTATGCCGAATGTGTTGAACTAACCGGCGAATGGTATCGCGATGTGCTGAAGGGCGGGGCTGCCGCCTATGACGTGACATTGCGGCAGATCCACACCTACGACCAACGGGCGCGGACCCGTGGCCGGGCTTGGGCCGGTGTCGCTCGGCCGTGAAGTTGTTGATCACCGGCGCGACCGGGATGCTTGGGTCGGCATTCGCAGAACAGCTTGGCGACGATGCTATTCTTGTTGATCGCGTGCAGTTGGAGTTTGAAAATCCCAAAGCGCTGTACCGCCTGGTGGCCCTGTCTGGCGCGGAGGCGTTGATCAATTGCGCGGCCCATGTCGATGCCGAGCGTGGCGAAACCGATCCCGACCCGGTCTATGCCAGCAACGCCATACTACCAGGGGTGCTGGCAACCGCATGTCGTCGGGCAGGAATTCCGCTGGTGCATTTTTCCAGCACCGGATGTTACGGGACCGGGAAGCAGACGCCTTACACCGAGGAAGATGCGGTTGCCCCAACAACCGTCCATCACCGTTCGAAAATCGCCGGCGAGCGTGCGGTGCGGGAGGCGGGATGCGAACATCTGATCTTGCGTACCGGTTGGCTGTTCGGCGGTTTGCCAATGCACAAGAAGAATTTTGTTTGGCGCCGCCTGGTTGAAGCTGCCACGATTCCCAGGCTCAGTAGCGATACCGCGCAATTCGGCAACCCGACCTTTGTGGGCGACGTCGTCAGCCAGTGCCTTGATCTACTACGCTTGGAGGTACGCGGAACTTTCAATTGCGTTGCCCAGGGAACTGCCAGCCGGTTCGAGTACGTCGCCCGGATTGTTGCCGCCTCGGGCTTTGCGTGTGAATTGTTGCCAAGCGGTCCGTTTGCCCGGGTGGCGCCGGTTTCGTGGAATGAGATGGCGGTCAATTATCGCCTTGGCCTGATGGGGCTGGACCGAATGCCGGCCTGGACGGCTTCCGTGGATTGCTACGTTGCCGCGTTGCAGGCATCGCCGGAGTGGCAAGCCCTGATGCGGATGCAGTCGGCTTCCACCGAAGCCGGATAGGTTTGCTCGTTTATTGCGCCAGGATCACGGTCCCGGCGTTATTGAACTCCCAGATCACAGCCTGACCTGCGGCATTCAGGATTCTGATGTCATGGCCGCCCTTGCCAAGCAGGTTCTGGCCGGTCCCGGTGACCGTTTCGGTGATGCCCAGGCTCGCGGCGGTACCGTCGGAGAATTTCAGCGCCAAATCACCAATGAGCGCGTTGCCGACGGAAATTTTCCAAAGATGCAGTGCACCGCCTAGCTCCCGCAGCAGCAGGTCTTTTTCGCCGAGACCCATCAAATTCTGCGCCGTCCCCGCGATGCTGGTGGTTGGATTAACCGACGTCGCGCCGGCGATGGCAGTGGTGATGAACACCATGCCCGATGTAACACCAACCCCAGCCGCGTTAAATTCCCCGAAGGCGACCTGGTTTTGACCGGTGAGCAGGAATACATCATTGCCGATGCCGAGGAAGTTATGCCCGGTGCCGATAACCCGCGTCGCGGTATCCACTTTCCAGGCGGCACCCTGGTAGGTGAGCGCAATGCAATCGATCGCTGCGCCGGAATTGTTGAATTCATCGGCGACCAGTTGGCCGACATTATTGCGCAAGAACACATCGTGCCCGCCATAGCCCCAGAAATTCTGCCCGGCACCGATGGCGGTGGTCGCCGTATCGATCAACCAGGGTTGGCCGGCGTAGGTGAGGGCGATGCTGTTGATCGCACTTCCCGCGTCGTTGAATTCCTGGGCGACCAGTTGGCCGACATTGTTGCGTAGGAAGACATCGTGCCCGCCGTAGCCCCAGAAACTATGGCCGGCGCCGATGGCGGTGGTGGCGGCGTCAATCGTCCAGGCTTTGCCGGCATAGGTCAGACCGATGGCATCAATCGCGACGCCGCTATCGCTAAATTCTTCGGCAACCAGTTGGCCGATATTGTTGCGCAAGAAGACG
>JANXRN010000358.1 GCA_025352995.1 Acetobacteraceae bacterium | reverse complement strand
TTCAGGGTGCCAAGTGCCACGGTCAGCAGGCCGATGACGAGGTTGACGGTAATCAGATGGCGAATGCGGCCGAGGGCGGCAACGGCAGTCGCCTGATCATTGACCGCCATCGCGCGACGCATCGCGGCCCACGGCACGAAGAAAATCCAGATGAACACCACCGCCATCAACAAGCCCGCCGTGTGCATCACATGCACCGGCCAGCCGACGCCCTTGAAGCCACCGAAGATAGTGAACAGCATGATGTAGCCGGACAGCAGCAATATCGGCATGGCATGCCAGACGATACGGAAAAACCGCCGAAACACCTGGGCGTGCAGCGCCAGTCGGTCGGGCGGCGCCAGGATGGCCATGCTCGGGCGCAGCACCATCAGGGCAAACGCCATGCCGCCAACCCAGATCACCGCGCAGATCAGGTGAAAAGCCAACAGAAAATTGAAGCTCATTCCAGGGCACCTTCGATGTCGGCCAGCAGACTACGCAATTCTTCCGCCGCACGCGAACGCGGCGCGGTTTCGGTGACGCCGAGGCCCAGCGCGAAGGCGGTGGCAAAGCCGGTGCGGTTGCCGAGCACGGTGGGCAATAGTCTGTGGCCCAGCCTGGCGATGTCGGCTTCGACCATGCCACGCAGCTTGCCGGTCGCCGGCGCCCGGTTGAGCACGATCGCCAGGCGCCGCTTTTCCGCCTGCGCCAGCCCAAACGTGCCTTCCGCCGCCCATAAATCGGGCGGGCTGGGCTGGATCGGCACCAGCACCAGATCTGCCGCGCGCACCGCCTGACGGGCATCCGTATCAATTTGCGGCGGGCTGTCGATCAGGATGATATCACTGTTGCGGCGGAGCTTGTCGAGTTCCCCCGCGAGCCGCCAGCCGGCAATTTCGGCAAGCGTGATGGCGGGTGCTGACTTCCGCGCGGCCCGCAAACCGTGCCAGCGGGTCAGGCTGTGCTGCGGATCGATGTCGATGATGGTGACCCGCCGCGTCGCCGCCCATGCCGCTGCAAGGCTGGCCACCAACGTCGTTTTTCCGGCGCCGCCTTTTTGCTGGGCGATGGTGATAATGGACGGGGGCATGGGGCGACTCCGCTGGGTGCGTGGGGAGGATAGCGCATTTTAAGGCCGGGGTGTTCGGTCCAGCCTTCAGATACCCACGGTTGAACGACTTGCAGAATTATATATTATTTTGTATATAAGCGCGCATGAGCGCCTACGGCAAACCGGTTAGCTTTCTCGGAACCGCGCTGCGCGATCTTCGAGAGTTTCCGACAACTGCGCGCCGGGAAGCCGGTTATCAAATTGACCAGGTGCAGCAAGGCCGCGATCCGGATGATTGGAAGCCGATGGGAAGCATCGGGGCAGGCGTTCGGGAGATTAGGGTGCGCAGCGACGATGGTGCGTTTCGGGTAGTCTACGTAGTGAAATTCACCGAAGCTATTTATGTGCTGCATTGCTTTCAGAAAAAGACCCAACAGACCAGCAAAACGGACCTGGATTTAGCCATCAAACGCTATCGAGATTTGTTGAAGGAACGCCAACCATGACCAACCAGCACTTTGCTAGCGTCTGGGACGCCATTGAAGACACACCGGCCCAGGCGGAGAACCTTCGGCTGCGATCTTCTTTGATGATGGCGTTAAAGGACCATATCGCCCACGAAGGCCTCAGCCAAAGCCAGGCCGCCAAGCTTTTCGGCGTTACCCAGCCGCGTATTTCGGACCTGGTGCGCGGGAAAATCGACCTTTTCGGTCTCGACAGCCTGGTAAATATGGCCGCCGCCGCTGGGCTGCGGGTGGAATTGCGGGTAGCACAGGCCGCCTGATTTCATCACTGGTGCGGTCGAGAAGACTCGAAAGTCGCATTTGGAAAATATTGTTATATTTTACAATGAGTTGATAAAAATAAATCAGAACGATTGGCAAAATACGGTCACAATTCCGGTCACAAACCCAGCTTCGATTTAGGCAAATCCGCGCTCGGTCTGCGTCCTCAGATCGCAGTCTCGGCAAATCAGTCTGGTGTTCTCTTCCGTGTAACCCTCAACCGCGTGCAAGCGATCTAGGACGCTGTCTTTCTCTGGCAGTGGTCCTACACAGATTGCGCACAAGCCAGCCTGCTTCACCCTCTTCAGCTTCTTCAGACGAACCCGGACAGCAGGCTTAGAGCGTTCGTCATACATCAGTTCCTTGAACACTTTACGTCGATAGGCGAACAGAAGATCGGTGTCTCCACCCGCAAGCGCGGTTAGTCGCGAACGCACCTCTTCAAGGAGTGCATTCGCTTTAACAAGTTCGATGGGTGTCAGTGTCCTATTTGCCAAGGGTATTGCGAGCTTGGCGGGCAAGTTCGGGTCCAATTTGCGACATTCGGCAACCACTTTGTCAACCAGCCTCAAAGCCGGGTAGTGTCTCAGTTTGAAATTGCCTCGGCCTTCGGGGCGCGGGGCTTGTAGGTTCCGCGTGACTTCGGCGCTGCGGCCCATACACCGATTACATCGGCGGGGCGCTTCTCGCCTCGAGGGCCTTTAGGCGTATCTCAGTGACCTCGTTCCCAATTTGCTTCCTTGGCAGGCGGAGCACGTCCCGCGAACCTTGATGAAATCTGATGTAAGGCCGAGCGCCTGGGTTAGCGGGTTAACGTTTTCACGTGTTGCACCCGTCGCCTTTGCCACGCAATCATCGCAGATCGGTGATGGAGTGCGTTCTCTGATGAACCCATATACCCTTTCGGGGATGGTGCCTTTGGCTGTGTCAATCCATTCGCTCATCGACGCCTCCTGTGCTTGTCCGCAAGCATATAAGAAAGCGTGCTTCCGCGCGAGCGTCTCGTTATCGCGCTCCGACTACAAATTGAGACACTACCGATTGACTTGCCATCCTTGTATGTTCCCATTATGTTCTTTCGTTATGCACCCCACCCTACTCCCTTTTACCGGTCTACCCAGTGACCAGCCCGTCACCGAGACAGACCTTGTCGGCGTCCTGAGCGGGTAATGATGGAATCCGTGAGCGGTGAAATGACAAGACGTGCCGAATGCTACCTTGCCGGCGTATGCGCCGATCACATCGCCCATCGGTTGGCGTTGGCGGGGTTGACGGTTTTTCGGCAGCCAGGAGACAATTTCGAGGCAAAAAGCTGACGAAATGCCCATGTCAAAGCTTGGCGTGCATAACCATATGAGGCAAGCTATTCAGAATCGGGTTTGTCAAGTAGTGAGTGGGGTCATCCAAAATAGGCGGTTCCGTTCATCACAATGCATCCTTTTCATGCGCTTTCTTATCTATTTGAAACTGCTTGGCTCCAGGAATGTATTCGAAAAAAATAAGATAATAAGCACTTTTCATATCATTGGCTCTAATTGATAGTTCGACACTCACACTATTGGTGCGGTAGGACGTATATCGGTAAGCACGACCCTGCTGTAACGAAGCAACATACTCATTTTGGGCCTTGAACATCTGCGTATCCAGTTGGTCGGTCTCGACGCCCTTGCCATATTTCTCGGCGAGGGAAGCTGCAAGATCGCGGTAGCGGACGACCACTTCGAATCCTGACGGGTCCGGGCCAACGGTGGGGCCGTAGGTCGTGATGCGCCAGAGTTTGTCGTTGAAACCGAAGGAGAGCAGGACACCCTCAGTGTCGCTCAACACCTTCCCTAGATTTGTGGCCACGAAGCGGACGCCGAAGTCCTTCACGCTCGGGTCGGCGGCAAGATTGACGCCTGTCTTCCGCACATCGTCTGACGATACGCCCCAGGTCAGCCCAAATGGCGCGCGCAAATCGTCGTCACCGGCCAGGCCTCGACGCGACGTCAGAAGCGTGCAAACACCGACCAGCACGGCTGATCGTCGACCAAGACGCCGCATCACAAAGCGTCCTTGTCGCTGCTCGGTTTCCCAGGAGGGGCCGGTTCCGTGCCTCCGAGAGGTGTAGGGGTGGGCAGCGATATGCCGAGCTTCATAAACGCGATCTGCTGCTCGATAGCAGCGACGGTCGCCATCCCCGTTGCCTGCCGGACCAGAGCCATGATCTTGACAAGGCCACCAGAGTATTGAGCGGCTTCCAGTCCTGCTTCCTCCGCTTCATGTTTAGCTTGCTGCAAAGAAGCCTGAGCACTCTGGTTGTCGATGACGCACGGAAGACGGGACGTGGTATCGACATAGGTGACGACGATGCCTCTAAGGATCGATGAGCGCTTCTGCTGAAGCATTGCGAGCGTGTTTCTGAGCACGGCCTCCCGGAGGCGGATTTGAATAAGGATAGCGCCGCCTGAATACCCCGCCGCATCATGCTCAGCATCGGCGATTTCGGCTTTCGTAAGCGCTATATCGGCATCGAGATCGGCATCACTCGGTCCTGCGGCGCGCAACATGCCGGCGCACCCTATGAGAGCCACTGCCAATACCGCGATCACTATCCACAAGCGCTTCATGCTGACCATCCTCTTTCTTCAACGAGCTTGCCACCGACAGTCGGATACAGCATGAGAGTGAGCAGCGCCATCAACGAAATGATATTTGCTCAGGTTCGGGTCGGTCGTGGCAATATCAATCTTCAGGGCCACCTATTTATCCGACATTTCCCATATGCCCAACCTATCCGGGCACTGCGGAGGGGGGGGACGCTAACACTGGTTCCCGGCGGCAGGCAATACCGGCGGACCGGGTCATGTTGGTGACAATGAACCCGACGCGAGGATACAACTCGCCGGGGTGCCACTTGACCTTCGCAACAACTCGGCGGGACCTGGTCCATGATGCCGCCTGGTAGCTGAAGCTGGCTTAATAACGGCGGACATCACCCGACATTTTCCGGCATGACACCGACCGCGCAATATTCCAAAATATTGAAACTGCGACAAACAGTTACTGAACTCCGGAACGGGCGGCACCCCCGATATACGGGTTGGGTCCCCTCGCTTTTTCCCTACAGACCGCAACAAATCCACGCGCCGCAATCCTTCGATGCAGCGCGCCGACAGGTTGTCAAAGTTTGGATGCGAACACCCACACCAGCGCCAACGCGGCAGCTTGGAGAGCTAGGAGGATGGCGCGGGGGATCATGCCGCCACCCGCTTGACCTTCGGCGCTGTCCAAACGGCAAGCGCAGCCTCTTGCGCAGCGGGGTCTTGTTCGATCCGATAGATCGTTTGCCGGCTCAAACCGGTCCGGCGTGCGATTTCACTGACGCCAATTTTAAGCGCCAGCATGTCACGGGCCTGTGTGAACTGGGCACGGGTGAAACTGGGCTTGCGGCCACGGTAAGTGGTGATGTCCGTCCGGGCTTTGGCGTGGTCAATCCCGGCCTTCTGCGCAGCTTTGGTGGCTTCCGCCTGAGCTGCGGCGATTCTTGACAATTGAGCCGCGAGAGGTTACAGGTTACGGATGATCGCTGGCTTTCGGCATAAAGGGCTTGAACGCTTTTACCGGACCGGCAGTGTCAGCGGGATCAATGCCCAGCACGCCGCGAAGCTGCGCCGTTTGCTCACCGCACTCGATATTAGCGCTGAACCTGCGGATATGGAGCTTCCTGGCAGCCGATTACACCCGTTGCGCGGTGATCGCGCGGGGAATTGGGCGGTCTGGATATCCGGGAATTGGCGTCTGGTTTTCGCTTTCGAAAATGGCCATGCGGTCGCAATCGATTATTTGGACTATCACTAGAAAGGGCGCGCAGATGGCGATGCATAATCCGGCACATCCCGGGGAGATCATCCGGGAGGACTGCCTGGTGCCGCTTGGCCTGACGGTTACGGCCGCGGCAGACGGGTTGGGCGTGTCACGCAAGGCACTTTCGACCCTGCTCAATGGGCACTCTGGTGTGTCACCTGAAATGGCAATCAGGCTCGAGAAGGCGGGCTGGAGTACTGCCGGGGCGTGGCTACGGATGCAGGTTGCATACGATTTATGGCACGCGCAGCAGCGGGCAGATACGATCAAGGTGAAGCGGTTTGCGACGCTTGTTGCGGCTTAACGATCGTCGCTTGAGCTTCACTGGTGCGGTCGAGAAGACTCGAACTTCCACAGGGTTTCCCCCACAAGCACCTCAAGCTTGCGCGTCTACCATTTCGCCACGACCGCATCGTGAAGGTGGCGGGATATAGCCGATGAACTCACAGGTATCAATGGAC
>JANXRN010000301.1 GCA_025352995.1 Acetobacteraceae bacterium | reverse complement strand
CGCGACCTTGCCGTGCTGGCCCGGCATCTGGTGCAGGATTTCCCGGCCGAATACCGCTATTTCAGTATTCCGGCCTTCATGTTCCATGGCCGCTCCATTCCGAACCACGACCGCATGTTGCAAACCTATCCCGGCGCCGATGGCATCAAGACCGGCTATGTCGAGGCGTCCGGCTACAACCTCGTCACCTCGGCGGTGCGCGGCGACATCAGGCTGGTCGGCGTGGTGATGGGGGCGGCACGGGGTGGGGAGCGCGATTTGCACATGATGGCGCTGCTCGATCTCGCTTATGCCAAACTCGGCGTGGCGCCGGCACGGCGGGATCCGCATGTGGTCGCCGCAGCAGCACCAGCGGTCACGGTAAAATCCGCCGCGCGGGCAGTGGCGAAATGGTCCATCCAGGTCGGCGCCTTTAGCAATGAAATGGCCGCCCGACATGCGGCGCGCGAAGCCCGTCAGGTTGCAGCCGTCGGCGAGCCAACGGTTGAGAAAACCGCGCAATCCCGCCGCCCCCCGGTCTGGCGGGCAGTTCTGGTCGGGCTGACCCAGTCCGAAGCAAATGCAGCCTGCGGTCCGCTACAAAAGAAGCGCCTCTCCTGCATTCCCCGTCGCCCAACCGGATGACCGACCCCGCGCCCAATCCGGTGCCCAGCCTGTCGAACCTGTTTGCCGGGTTCCTGACGGTCGGGCTGGTCGGGTTTGGCGGGGTGCTGCCCTGGGCGCGCTGGATGGTGGTGGAACAGCGGCGCTGGCTAACGCCGGCGGCCTTCACCGACCTGCTCGGCCTGTGCCAGTTCCTGCCCGGCCCCAACATCATCAACATGTCGGTGGCGTTAGGATCGCGCTTTCACGGCGTGCGCGGCGCTTTGGTGGCGCTGGCGGGAATTACCGTGGCCCCGATCGGCGTGGTGCTGACGCTGGGGGTGCTCTACGAGCGTTACGGCGACAACCCGCTTATCCAGCATGCGCTGGCTGGCATGGCGGCCGGCGCGGCAGGGCTGGTGCTCGCGACCGCCATCAAGATCGCTGCACCGTTGCGCACCCGTCCGTTCGGCATCGTCATCGCAGCACTCGGGTTCGTTGCCATCGGGGTACTGCAATGGCCGCTGCTGGCGATTTTGCTGGTGTTGGCCCCGCTCAGCATCTTGCTGCATCGCCGCGCCGCATGAACCCAACCCTGCTCGCCCTAGCGTCCCTGTTCAGCCAACTCAGCCTGGTCGCGGTCGGCGGCGGCAACACCATCCTGCCGGAAATGCAACGCCAGGTTGTGGATGTGCAGCACTGGATGGGCCCGGCCGAGTTCGCCGCCCTGTTCGCGCTCGCCCAAGCGTCCCCCGGCCCGAACATGCTGGTCGCGACCTTGATCGGCTGGCGGGTCGCTGGCGGCTGGGGGGCGACGATTGCGACAATCAGCTTGTTTGGCCCACCCGCGTTGCTGACCTTCGTGACATCAGGGCTGTGGGAACGGTTTCGCGAGCGGCCATGGCGCCGCCAGGTGCAAGCCGGGCTAATGCCGGTGACCGCTGGGCTGGTGCTGGCAGCGTCGCTGCGGCTGGGGATGGCGAGTGCGCCCACGCTGTTTGCCGGCGGTATTTTGCTGGCCACCGCCACCGCCGTGCTGTTCACCCGCATCCATCCGCTGTTGCTATTTGCGGCCGCGGCGCTCGCCGGCGCGGTCGGAATCGTTTAAACATGCCACCGACAAAACTTTACACATCTCAACCGCCGGTCGTCTTACGTCGCACGCCGGCGCGTGCTAGGTAGTAAGGATTATCTCAAAATGGGGACGTTTGTCCGATGAAACTGGTGCTGGAACCGCGCTTTTTGTTTGATGGTAGCGTGACCGAGGCAGTGGGCCGCAGCGCGGACCATGATCACCAGTCCGAGGCCGGGCATAGCGACTTTCATGCCGAAGGCGATCATTCGGGCACCGCGCTGGGCGGTGACATCCATTCCGGCGCGCCGGTCGCAGTCGAAGCCCATGCCGCCCCCGCCAGCAATCCCGCCGCCACCCAGCTCCTGTTTGTCGATCCGCGCGTCGCCAACTGGCAGCAGCTGATCAAGGGCGTGGCAAGCGATGTGCAGATCGTTGTTATTGACACCTCGCGCAACGGTATCGACCAGGTAACGGCAGCCCTCGACGGGCGCCAAAATCTCACCGGCTTGCAGTTCCTGACCAATGGCGGCCCCGGCGCGATCGAGCTTGGCAGCAGCACGGTCAACGCCGCGAGCCTGATGGCGCAGTCGCATGCCGTAACGGCCTGGGCGGATCACCTCGCCAGCCATGCCGGGATCGCACTATGGGGATCGGAAGTTGGCAACGGCAATGCGGGCGCGGCGTTCCTGGCCGATCTGCACACGCTGACCGGCGCCGATATTGGCGCATCGCGCCATGCGGTTGGATCAGACGCGATGGGCGCCAACTGGCAGCTTGATACCAAGCTCGGCGCGTTTGATCTTGCGTCACCCTTCTCGGCGGCAGCCCTTGCCGGGTTGCCGGCCGAAATCCTGACCGATATTCCGGCGCTTGCCACCAACATGGCGGCGACCGACCTGATTTTCATTGACCCGCGGGTGGCCGGCTGGGACCAGTTGGCAGCAGGGGCCGACGCCAACGCCCAGGTGATCCTAATCGACCCGTCGCGCGATGCGGTCGGCCAGATCACCGCCGTGCTCCAGGGTCGCACCGGCATTAGCGCGATCAATCTGGTCGCCTACGGCTCGGCCGGCGCGCTCGATATCGGGCTGACGCCGCTATCGGCATCGCTGGTCGCCGCCAACGCCGACCAGATCGCCGGCTGGAGCAGCCATCTCACCGTCGGCGCTGATATCAATCTCTGGGGTTGCGACGTCGCCCAGGGCGATGGCCAGGCGCTGGTTTCGAGCCTGGCAAGCCTGACCGGCGCTGATGTCGCGGCATCGACCAGCGTGGTCGGCAATCCGGATTTCGGCGGCAGCTGGACGCTCAACACCTCCTCCGGCGTGCTCGAGGCAGCGTTGCCGTTCGATGCGGCGGCGCGGGCGAACTTCACCAACGTGCTCGATGCGGCCGATCTGACCGTCACGGTCACGCCTGACAAAACGACGGTGCGCAGCGGTGACGTGATCACCTACACGGTAACCGTCGGCAACCCGTCGAGCCATCTAACCAGCGACACCTCGATCAGCACGACGCTGACCTTGCCGAGCCTGGTGACGCTGACCTCCGGCGCCTTGACCAATACCGTTGCCACCCTTGCCCCGGGTGCCACCAGCAGCTTTACCGTCACCGCGACGGTGGTCGATAATCTCGCGGCGCGCACCAACATCAATGCGTCCGCTACCGCCACCTATACCGGCAAGCTCAATAACGCGATCGTCAGCGATGATCGCACCACCACGGCTGCGGGTATTAGCAGTGTCGCCGATTTCACCATTGGCACGTCGTTCATTGGGGAATCCAACGCCAACACGGCCGGCGTGTCCATTTTAGCGCCGGTTTCGGGCCTGAACGCGACGATCGGCGATATCGTGACCGTGCACACTTATGTGCAGGTGCCGGAAGGGCAGAACGATAACGCCATCATCGACGTGACCTTGCCAACCGGGCTGGTGTTCCAGTCGGGCACGCCGGTGAAGTTCTCTTTGGTCAGCCCGGGCGGCAATTTGTCGGTGAGCGCGATCGGCGCCGGCGTCGGTCAGGTGACCGAGGGCGGAACCCAGATTGACCCCGCCAAGACCGCAGCCCTGACCACGATGCCCAATCAAGGGACCATCATCGATACTTCCACCAGCGGGCACGTGAAGTTCAGTCTCGGGACCTTGCAGAACAACGACCGCTCGTCGATCAACAACTACATCCTGATCGATTTCAATGCGATCGTTGCCAATGTCGCCGGCAATGCGGTGTCGGGCGGCACCGGCAACACCATGACGACGTCGGCACAGATCACCACCTCGACCGCGTTCGTGACGCCGGCGACGGTAACATACACGGTGAACGCGGTCGGCGGGTTAACCGAACTGCAGAACACTTTGTCGGCCGGCAAGCCGGTTGGCGAGCTTGACATGCCGCTGTTCGACACCTCGCTTGGCACGTTGCAAGGCGTATCGATCACATTCCTCGTTGGCAATAGCTCGAACGCGACGGTTACTGCCGGGCCAACGGGCTCGACCAACACCAAATACAACCTCGATCAGACCGACACGATTACCTCGCTCAGCGCCGGCGCGCCGGCTGATTTGCTCGATACCAACAATTTGTTGTTCGAGCCGCGCCGGGCGGTGACCATTGGCAACCTGGCGGCCAATGCCAGTTCATCGGTGATCAACTCGAATTTCGGCAAATTCACCGTCGATGTCGATTCGAACGGCAACGCCACTTACACCAACCTGACCCCGAGCGACGTCAACGGTAATTTCAACAATGTGACGACCGCCACGAACAACGATCTGGCCGCCTATTCGGCTGCCGGTGGCGGCACGCTGCGGCTGGTGGCCAACACCAGCACCTCGACCGGGGTGTCGTTCAGCGGTGGCAACGCCACCTTGATCGCGACCACGACGGGCACCGCTAGCCTGACCGTGACCTACACCTATGGCGGGCCAGCCAAATCATCGCTGCAATCATCCAACGCGACGGTGACTGTGGTCGAACCCAGGCTCACCATCGCCAAGACGGTGACCGCGGTGGACGCCACTACCGGCGCCATCACATTCCAGGAGGTGATCACCAATACCGGTAACGCCACAGCCTTTGGCGCGTCACTGTCGGATCCGGAAGCGTCCAGCAATGCCGGGGCGATTTCCGGGCTTACGGCCACCGGCAGCGCGACCGGCGCGACCGGCACTGGCGCGGGCAGTTTCTCGGTTACTGGCGGCAATACGGTAACCGGCAGCTACGCGCTGGCCGCGGGCGCTTCGGCGACGATCACCTATACGGTTGCAGTTACCGATCGCACCGCTTCCCTGCCCAATTCCACTGCGACGGTGAATTGGAACAGCCTTAATGGTGGGACGCAAACCGCCAACGGCACCACCACGGGGGCTGTCGGCACGGCCACCGGGTCGCGCACCGATCCGGTCACCGGGGCGGGCCTAGCTTCGGTCAACACCTATACGACCAAAGTCACGGTCGGATATGGCGCGCTTTCCGGGCAAGTCTGGGATGAGCTTGGTGCGTTCAATACGATTTATAACGCAGCCGGCGACGTGGATACCGCGCTGTCCGGGCTGACCATTTCGGCGACCGGCCTTGATCCCAACACCGGCGGCGCCAAGACCATCACCACCACCACCAATGCCACCGGGCAATATGCCTTCTCCCCCGGCGTGTTCGGGGCTGGCGCAATTACCGTCACTTTGCCATCGGCAGGGGCAGGCGGGCTCGGCGCAACCGAGAGTTTGGTTTACAACGCCAAAGGCCTGGTCAGCGCCAATCCGGCGGCAGCGTCCGGCACGATTGCCATCGCGACCGCCAATACCGGCTACAACTTCGTCTATCAGAAGCCCGACGTGACGCCGGCGATCACCGGCTGGGGCGGCACCAACGTTGCGGAAAACGGATCGACACCGGTGCTGCTCAAGGGCGCCGGCGCGGGCATTGTCAGCACCCCGATCAATACGTTGGGCGGCAATTATCTCGGCACCATCCTGACCGTGCAGCGCACTGGCGGCGCCAACGCGACCGACGTGTTCAGCGGGGATACCACCTTGACCCTTGGCGGCGGCGCGGTAACGCTCTCCGGCACCCAGATCGGCACTTTCACCCAGACCGGCGGCGCGCTGGTCATTACCTTCAACACCGCCGCCACCATTTCCGCCGCCCAGGTCGCCGGCGTGCTTGACCATCTGCAATATAACAATACCAACGCCAATGCATTGCAGAACGGGATTTCGATCACCGCGGTTCTGAACGACAACAACACCACCAGCTACGCGGCAGCCCCGGGCCAGACCGGCTCGCCGGGCTTTAATCTCGGCACTGGCGGCGCGCTCAACAGCAACGCCGTGGTGGCAACAATCAATATCGCCCCGGCGGCGTTGACGGTGACTTTCACCAAGCCGAACGATCTGGTACCTGCGACCAATGCGGTGACGCTCAACAGCGCGGTGACCGTGACGAGCGTTCCCGATACCGTGACGCTCGCCATCACCGGCGGCTTTAAGACCGGCGAAGATACGCTCACCGTGTCGGCAGGCGCGCTCGGCAGCAAAATCCAGTCTTCCTATAATGCCACCACCGGCGTGCTGACCTTGTCGCCGGTTGCCGGGCAGACGCCGTCGGCTTCCGACTGGCAAGCGGCGTTGCGCGGGGTGCAATATATCGACACCAACGCCATCCCGAACACGCCGGCCCGCACCGTCACCATGACGTATAATATTGGCGCGACATCGACCACCAGCGCCGAAACGGTGAACGTCATCGACCTCGATAGTTCGCCGATCCTGGGCTCGGGCACGGCGACGCTCGGCTCCTCGAGCACGCTGACCACAGCCGCGCCAACCGGGGTGGTTGGCACGCTGGTATCGTCGCTGCTGACCGCGGTTGGGGTGACCGATCCGGACGGCAATTCGCAAACCAACAGCGGAACGCCGGTAACCGGTGGGCTGTCGCTGGTGGCCGCCGATACGACCAAGGGCAGCTGGTGGTACACCACCAATGGCGGCACCACCTGGACGCAGTTTGCCGGCGGGGTGCTTCCTGCGATTTCGGCCAGCAATTCGCTGCATCTGGTGGGTGACGCCAACACCCGCGTCTATTTCCAGCCCAATGTCGGGGCAACCGCCGGCACGGTTCCTGCTGCGCTCACCTTCCGTGCCTGGGATCAGTATGACGCGGTCGGCAACGGCACGCTTTCGGCCATTCCGTCGGATGGCGTGCTCGGTGGGCCGAGTGCGACCGGCCCCAACGCGCTCGCCTTCAGCTATTCCAGCACGACCGCAGTTGTCCCGATCACCTTGTTTGCCCCCGGCGGGGCGCTGACCGGCCGGGCCTGGGATCGGCTTGGTCCGGCGGCCGACGTTTCGTTCGGCGCCACGGGCGACGTTGACACCGCCCTCGCCGGCATAACCGTCAGCGCCACCGGGCCGAAGCCCGATGGCACCGCCGGCAGCGTCACAGCCACCACCACGACTGATGGCAGTGGCAATTACAGCTTCGCCGCCGGCACGTTCGGGACTGGAACGGTCACCGTCACGATGCCGAGTTCGGGCGCAGGCGGGCTTGGTGCGTCCGAAACGCTGGTGTACGACGCGCTCGGCAGCACGCCCGGCAATCCGGGCACCGCATCGGTCACACTCGGCACCGGCACCACCGCCGGGGTGAACTTCATTTATGAAAAGCCCGACGTCGCGCCGGTATTGGGCGGATGGGGCGGCACCAATATTCAGGAAACCGGCACCACGCCGGTGGCGTTGAAGGGCCTTGGCGCAACCGTTGCCGATACGCCGATTGCCACGCTGGGCGGCAATTATGGCGGAACTATCCTGACCGTTGCGCGCACCGGTGGTGCGAACAGCGCCGACAGCTTCACCGGTGACGCCACGCTCAGCCTAGCGGGCGGGGTGGTGAAGCTTGGCGGAACAACGATTGGCAGCTTCACCCAAGCGGGCGGCAGCCTGGTGGTGACGTTTGCGACCGGGGCAACTTCCACCCAGGTCGCCAGCGTGCTCGACCATCTGCAATATGCCAATTCCGCCAGCAATACGCTCCAGAACAGCATTTCGATCAGCGCTACGCTGAATGACAACAACACCACTGCCTATTCCAGCGCGCCGGGCAATATCGCCGGCTCGCCGGGCTTCACGCTTGGCACCGGTGGGGCGCTCAACAGCAACATTGTGGTCGCGACGATCAATATCGTGCCGGCGCTCACTGCCGTCACCTTCACCAAGCCGAACGATCTGGCGCCGGCCACCAACGCGGTCGTGCTCGACAGCACGATGACGGTTGCCACCGTGCCCGATACGGTCACGCTCGCCATCACCGGCGGGTTCAAGACCGGGGAAGATACGCTCACCGTGTCCAATGCGGCACTCGGCGCGAATTTGCAGGCGAGCTACAACGCCACCACCGGGGTGATGACCATCACCAAGGTCGCCGGGCAAACGCCAACCGCTGCCGACTGGCAAGCGGCCCTGCGCGGGGTGCAGTTTATCGACACCAACGTGATCCCCAACACGCCCGCCCGCACGGTTACGGCAAGCTTCACGACAGGTGCAACCACGACCACCAGCACCGAAACGGTCAATGTTATCGATCTCGACAGCTCGCCCATTCTGGGTGCGGGCACTGGATCGCTGAGCAATTCCGGCACATTTGCCTACGCGCCGCCAACCGGTGCGGTGGGCACGCTGGTCTCGACCTTGCTGACCCAGGTCGGCGTGACCGATCCGGACGGCAATTCACAAACCAATGGCGGCACGCCGGCAACCGGCGGCATGTCGGTGGTGGCGGTCGATACGACCAAGGGCAGCTGGTGGTATTCCACCAATGGCGGCACGACCTGGACCCAGTTCGCTGGTGGCGGGCAGACCGCCATATCGGCAGCTAATTCGCTGCATCTGGTGGGCGACGCCAATACCCGGGTTTACTTCCAGCCCAATGTTGGCGCGACGGCCGGCACGGTTCCGACCGCGCTCACTTTCCGCGCCTGGGATCAGTATGATGCGGTTGGCAACGGCACGCTGTCCGCCATTCCGTCCGATGGCGTGCTGGGTGGCCCAAGTGCCACTGGCCCCAACGCGCTCGCCTTCAGCTATTCCAGCACCACCGCGGTCGTCCCGGTCTCGCTCATCGCGCCGACCGGCAGCATCAGCGGCCGGGTGTGGGACACGCTCGGGCCGGCAAGCCTGACCTATGGCGCACCCGGCGACGTGGTCACCAATCTCGGCGGCATTACCGTCACCGCGACCTATACCGATGCGTTGAACATCGTGCGGACCGTCACCACGACAACCGCACCCGACGGCACCTACAGCTTCGCTGCCGGATCCCTGCCCGATGGGGCGGTGAAAATCACCTTGCCGAGCCCGGGCGCATCCGGGCTCGCCAGCAACGAAACGCTGGTCTTGCAGCAAGTGGGCTCGGTCGGCACCGGCCCTGCGACCTCCACCATCACCTTGTCGGGGGTGGCGGTCAGCAACGTCAACTTCATTTACGAAAAGCCTGATACTGCACCCTCGCTGGGCAGCTGGGGTGGTACCGGGATTACCGAAACCGGCTCGACCCCTGTGGCACTGAATGGCCTCGGCGGCACGATCACCGACACGCCGATCAATACGCTCGGCGGCAACTATGGCGGCACGGTGTTGACTGTCGCCCGCACCGGCGGCGCGGTTGCGACCGATGTGTTCGGCGAGTCCGGCACGGTGACGCTTGCCGGCGGCAATGTTGCGATCGGCGGAACGACCGTTGGCACCTTCACCCAGTCGGGTGGCAGCCTGGTGATCACCTTCGCCACTGGCACCACTGCGACGCAGGCGACTTCGGTGCTGAACGGGATCACCTTCTCCAACACTGCCGCGGTCACGACCTTGGGCCAGACCGCCTCGATCACCGCGTCGCTCAACGATAACAACACCACGCTTTATACCGGCATCGATCCGGGGTCGGTGGGCCGCAATCTCGGCGTCACTGGCCCGCTGGTCGGCACCTCAACGGCGACGGTGGCGCTCGCGCCGGCTGGCAGCATTACCGGCCGGGTGTGGGAT
>JANXRN010000292.1 GCA_025352995.1 Acetobacteraceae bacterium | reverse complement strand
CAAGGACTTTCATTGGGATGTCCTTGCAGCGACCTCGGCCTATTACATCCGTTTCGAGTTTCGTGGCGGAGTCAGCAATCGGGAAGTAGGCGAATTTGGATTCCCGCTTTCCGACAAGGGCGGCCGTTGCGTAAGCGGCGTGATCAAGCGCGGCCCGCAGATGTTCGACAGCCTCCAAAGCGAGCAAATCGAAAATGCTGGGGACGGGTTCGGTTATGCGGAGCTTGTAGATGTCTGTAAGCCCATCCGGGTCAGGATCGACAACCATGGCGTATGGCCCTCTCTCAAAGAAAGCCGCGGCTTGAACTTGCAGCGTATCCAGATGTTCGTTTGCGCGCCCGACCCGGAGTCTTGCGCTGCCGAATGGGCCAGAGGAAAATATCATGTCTGATTACCTGTGCTGCCTTCGTTGCGGTTTGCCTCTCATGTGAAGCCGGATCGCGAGCATAAAAATTCTTTTTCTTCAAACGTTTCCTACGCCATCGCATAAACGCCCTCGCCAGTTTCAAAGCTGTTTATGCGGCGACGGTGGGTGATTTGATCAAGATATGCCCGCCAATCAGCGTCGAAAGCCTCGGCGCCGGGTTGGAGGTACGCCGCGCAGGGTAGCGCGTGGGGACAGGTTTTGAAGGGCACTTCTTTCACGTTTTAATAACTATCACAAATAGGCATGGATACGATAGTTAGGTTGCCATGAATACCTTATTGCCCCTCCCCCATCTGCTGGAAAGGCTTGCCGACGTGCTGACGCGCGTGCTGTTCGGCTTTCGGCAGGGCGTGGCGAATAAAGTTGCGCATTTGCATCCTTATACGGTGATGCTGATGGCGCTGTGGGCGCGGGTTGGGCGGGCGCAGCGCAGGATCGTGCGGTTTCTGACCAGGTTGCAGGCGGGGACGCTGCCGCCGGCGCGCGTGCGGAGCGACGCGGAAAAGGCCAGTCGGCGGGAAAATGAGGCGCAGTGCGAGCGGGCGCCGGCGCATGATTTGGCTTGGGTGCGCGAACACGCGATCATGGAATTGAATTTGGCGCGGGGCTCGATGGAGGGGCTGTTGGCGGAGCCTGAGGTTCAGGCGTTGCTGGCGGCCGAGCCGAGATTTGCCAGGATGGTGCGCGGGCTATGCAAGCTGTTGGATTTGGACGCGGTGGTGCCGGGCTGGGTGCCGCCGAAGCGGAAGAGCGTGCCTGTTGCGGGGGTTGTCCGGGTGAGTTCGCTTGGGTTCAGGGAATATAAGGACGGGCGGGTGGAGCCTCCGCCGGGGCTTGTGTTTGCGCGATGAAGAGTGCGGATTTGCGCGCATTTTGTTGCGATATCGAAACATGTTCGTAAAAACGGATCAACAGTGACGGAGATGGCCAGGGGGAGTACGCCAACGGCCAGGAATGGATAAAGTTTTTTTGCTTCTTTTTGTTCACAAAAAGAAGACCTTACTTCGCCTTAAAAACCGAATTCTCCACCAAATCCCCCACCCGAATATCCAACCGCTCCGCGGTCCCCGCCGCCAGTTCCAACGTCGCCCGCACCGGGAATTTGCCATCGATGGTAGCAAGGCTGTGCGGCACGGTGCGTTCGGCGATGGCGCGGACATGGCCGTCTTCGCTGATAAAGAGCATGTCGAGCGATGCGATGGTGTTTTTCATCCACATTTGCGACGATCGTTCGGCGCCCCAGTCGAACAGCATGCCGCCATCGGCGGGGATTGTGGGGCGGAACATCAGGCCGGTCATTTGCTGATCATTGCTCAGCGCCATTTCGACCATGAAATCATGGCGCTTATTGTCATGGGTGATGATGGTCAGTTTTTGCTTGGGCAACTCGGGCTGCGGGCCGGTTTGGGCGTGCAAACCGGCAGCGACCAGCAGCAGCGCCGCGCCGAGCAGGGTCCGACGGATAAGGGGCTTCACGCGTCGGCCAGTTCGGGCGCGTAGGCGGGGTGCGGCAGGCCGAGCATGAGGGCGATGTTCTGCACCGCGGCCCCGGAGGCACCTTTGCCGAGATTATCGAGGCGCGCGACCAGGATCGCCTGGCGGTGTTTGGGGTTGGTGTAGACGCGCAGTTCGAGCTGGTCGGTGTTGTTGAGGTCTTCCGGTTCGAGCCGGATTTCGGTTGCCGGCATCACCCGCACCAGGACGCTGCCACGGAAATGGGCGGCGAGGGTGGCTTCGAGGTCGGCACCGATGGGCGAGCCCACCAACGTATCGAGATGGAGCGGGACGGAGACCAGCATGCCTTGCCGGTAATGGCCGACAGCGGGGGCGAAAATCGGCCGGCGGGTCAGGCCGCAATAGATCTGGGTTTCCGGGATGTGCTTGTGTTCGAGGCCGAGGCCGTAAATTTCGAAGGCCGGGCCGCCCGATGCGTCATGCGCTTCGATCATCGATTTGCCGCCGCCGGAATAGCCGGAGGTGGCATTGATGGTGACGGGATAGTCAGCCGGCATGATCCCGGCATCGACCAGCGGGCGGATCAGCGCGATCGCGCCGGTCGGGTAGCAGCCGGGGTTGGACACATTCTGGGCAGCACGGATGCGCGCGGTCTGGCCGGGCGCCATTTCCGGGAAGCCATAGGCCCAGTCCGGATTGACCCGAAAGGCGGTGCTGGCATCGACGATTTTGGGCGCCTGGCTACCGAGGCTCGCGGCAAGGGCGGCTGATTCGCGGGCCGCGTCATCCGGTAGGCACAGGACCGCCAGATCGACCTCGGCCATCATTTCGCGGCGCGCGCCAGGGTCTTTGCGGCGGTCAGCCGACAGGCTGCGCAGATCAATGCCGGGGATCGCCAGCAGGCGATCGCGGATGCCGAGGCCGGTGGTGCCCGCTTCGCCGTCGATGAACACAGTCGCGCGTTTGGTCATGGCAGACTCTCCTTGCAGCCACCAAGGTTCCATTGCCGGCATGCGATTACAAGCATAACAAACTCCGGCCACCCATGCATGTGGGTTGGCCAAGGGGGGCGGATTTTGGGCATGGGCGACGGGGCGGGCCGGACCTGGCTGGGGTTGGATCGGCGGATCTTGTTCGGAATTCTGTTCATCTGTGGCTCGGGCGTGGTGTTTCCGGTGATGAACGGGTTCGCCAAGGCGTTGGGCAGCGAATATCCGTCATTGCAGGTTAGTTGGGCGCGGGCGTTTGGCCATGTGGTGTTTTTGCTGTGCGCGTTCCTGCCGCGCCACGGGTTAGCGTTGTTGCGCACAAAGCGGCCGCTGGCGCAGTTGGCGCGCTCGGGGCTGCTGTTCACCTCGAATCTGTGTTTTTTCTTCGCGATCACCTTCATCCCGATCGCCAAGGCGGCATCGATCAGCC
Source organism: Acetobacteraceae bacterium (assembly GCA_025352995.1). GTDB lineage: Bacteria > Pseudomonadota > Alphaproteobacteria > Acetobacterales > Acetobacteraceae > CAITOL01. Next base: position 1,264 of record JANXRN010000292.1, on the reverse strand, counting down.
AGACCGCGCCACTGATCATTGCGCTGCTGGCAGGGCCGATGCTGGGGGAACGCACCACCCTGCCGCGGATTTTGGCGCTGCTGGTCGGGTTTGTCGGCGTGCTGGTCGTGATCCGGCCGGGGACGGCGGTGTTCCACTGGGCATCGTTGTTGGTGCTGGCGAGTGCAACTTGTTACGGGCTTTACTCGATCGTGACGCGACAGGTTGCAGCGATCGACAGTCCGGAGACGTCCGCCGTGCTAAGCTCGGTCGTGGGGGCATTCGTGATGCTGGCGGTGCTGCCGTTCGTGTGGAAAACGCCGCATGGGTGGGCGGTGATTGGGATGTTCTGCGGCATGGGGGTGCTGGGGGCGCTCGGGCATTACTGTGTGGCCCGCGCGCTGAAGCTGGCGCCGGCGAGCATTGTGTCCCCGTTTCAATATTTCCAGCTCATCGGGTCGGTGATCGTCGGCTATGTCGGGTTCGGCGATCTGCCTGACGCGTTGACCTGGGTCGGGGCGGCGATCATCGTTGTCAGTGGGTTATGGATCGGGTGGAGCCAGACCCGCAAAAATGCGTGAAGGATTGGGTGGATGACGAAGTCGCTGGACGGGAAAATCGCTTTGGTCACCGGCGCCGGCCGCAATATCGGGCGCGCCATTGCCCATCGGCTTGCGGCTGATGGCGCAACGGTCGTGGTCAACGGCCGCGCCGATCAGGATGCGGTAGGCGCAGTAGTGCGGGAAATTCGCGCCGCCGGTGGCAAGGCCGTGGGCGCAATGGCCGACGTGTCCCAGCCCGACCAGGTTGCAGACATGATCAACGATGTTGCGGCCGACCTCGGCGGCATCGACATCCTGGTCAGCAATGCCGGGTTACGGCGGCAGACCAAATTCCTGGAGATGTCGCTGGCGGAATGGCGGGAGATTTTGTCGGTGGCGCTCGATGGCGCGTTCATTCTGGCGCGCGCGGCGGTGCCACTGATGATCAAGCGCGGCGGTGGGTCGATCATCGGGTTGTCGGGCATGTCCACCCATGTTGGCACGCCGGAACGCTGCCACGCCTCAGTTGCGAAGGCGGGGCTGGAAGGGTTGATGCGGTCGCTGGCGGTGGAATTGGCGCCGCACGGGATACGGGCGAATTGTGTGGCGCCTGGCTCAATCGACACTGTGCGTGGCGCCTCGGCCGGAGTGCGGCCACCGGGGCTGGTGCCGGGCAATATTCCGCTGGGGCGGCATGGCACGGTGGATGAAATCGCGGCGGTGGTGCGGATGCTGGCGGGGGC
>JANXRN010000288.1 GCA_025352995.1 Acetobacteraceae bacterium | reverse complement strand
TTCGTCGCCCTTGCCCTTGCCCTTGCCCTGGGCGACCAGCACGTCGCCGATCTTGTTGAAGCATACCGACAGATCGCGCTGCCACCCCGCATTGCCCGGATCAGCCTTGGCGAGCCGTTCGGCGATCGCGCCACCTCGGGTGAACGCCGCCTGCGCCGCGGCAACGTCGCCGCGCGCCGTAAGCACGTCACCCATCCCGAAATTGGCCCAGATCAGGGCGTCGTCGTCACGGCCCGGCTGGCCATTGGCAATCACCTGGCGGAAGGCGCGATCGGCTTCCGGCAAATTCCCCGCATCGCGTTCGAATTCGCCGTGCAGGCGCATTCCGTCAATATCATCCGGGTCCAGCCCCGCCGCCCTGGCGTACAGCGCCCGGGCTTGCTTCGGGTCACGCAGTCCGGCGATGCTCGCGGCCTGGCGATAGGCTTCGGCGGTGCGCTTCTTTTCGGCGCCAATATTAGCCTCACCGGTTTCAGCCACCGCCAGCAACAGCGCCGCAGCCTCCTGCGTCTTGCCTTCCCGCAGCAAGGCCAAGGCCTGCGCCTGGCGCGGATCGGTCCGCGCGCCGCTGGCCAGCGCGGTAATCGTTTGCGTCAGGCTTTGTTCCTGCCCCGGGGCGAGTTGTACTGGCGCAGTAGAGACAAGTCGTTTTATCAAGACATCGTTTTCTGCATTCTTCCGGCTGAGGTCCAACCCCCATAAGCCAAGGCCACCTACGAACACGACCAATGCTAGTATCGTCGCGATCATGGCATTGCGGACGAACGCCTGCTCATCGAGTGTCCGCTTCACTCGTTTGAACACGATATCTGAGTGTAGGCCGAGAAGGCGGGCAATCACCTTAGCCAACCCGAGTTGTGGACCGTCGCCGCTGCTACGTTCGTCGGCAGCGGTGATGGTAAGTTCCGTCGTACCCAACCGGCCTTCTGCGTCGACCTCCCAGCGATAAGCTGGCGGAAACAAGCTTGCCATCGCGGCATTCTGCCTGCCGCCGACGATCAGCGGAATCACCGGTCGATCCGGATAATGCTGTCGAAAATAACGCACTTCCAAATTAACATATCTGCTCGCCGCCGCGCCCGGCGACCCCAGCAACACCATCGCGGCCGACGCATCGAGCGCATCTCTGGTCTGCTTCTCCAAATCCTCCCCGGCAGAGAAATCATTGCGATCTCGGAAAATAGGATAGAGCCTGTCCGGAATAGGCCCGATCGGCGCCGGCCGCCCGATCCAGTCCTTATCGATCACAAAAGCTTCCAGCCGCTTCTGCACCCGCGCCGCCGCGTCGGACGTCGTGTGGCTATAAGACAGAAAGGCGCGATAGCGCAGCGTCACCATCATTCACCCCAAAACCACGCAGCCCTCACCAACAACGCACGCCAACGGCAAGGAATGGTTAGAAAGTTTTTTTGGTTCTTTTTGTTCACAAAAAGAACGCCTTGCCTTCTACCCTCCTTAGACTTGAAGTCTTCCTCTACAAAAAGCCGCGCGCCCTCAAACCGCCGCCTCGGCAAAAATCTGCGTCACGTCGCCTTTCCAGGCCCCATGATAGCGTGCCAGCCAATGTTCCGCCTGCGTCGGGCTGCCGGCAACGATGGGTTCCAGCGGCGCAAGATGCCGCGTTTCGTCCTGGCCTTCGGAATTGCGTCGCCCGCGGGCGCGCAGCCCGTCGCGCGCGATCGCCACCACGTCCTTCGCCAGGTCCCGCAGCACGCCGGCGCCCCACGGCGCATTCAGCCCGAGGCGGGGAACCGCGCCGCGCAGCGCCAGATAGTCTTCCCACGGTGCTTTGCGCACCAGCGCGTCAGCGGCGGCGAGCGCCGAATTGTCATACAGCAGCCCGACCCAGAGCGCCGATTGCGCCACCATCATGTCGGGCGATCCAGCGTCGGCACCGCGCATTTCGATGAAACGCTTAACCCGAACATCGGTGAAGGCGGTGGTCATATGGTCGGCGAAATCACCGACCGTTGCTTCGCCGGCTTCGGAATTGCCGAGATTGCCCGCCATGAAGTCGCGGAAGGACCGTCCGGCGACATCGATGTAGCGGTTATTGCGGCTCACGAAATACATCGGCACGTCGAGCAGCCATTCGACATAGCGTTCGAAGCCGAAATCTTCCTTGAAGAACACTGGCGGGATGCCGGACCGGTGATTATCGGTATCGGTCCAGACATGGGCGCGGTACGACAGGAAACCGCTCGGCTTGCCTTCATAGAACGGCGAATTGGCGAACAAAGCGGTCGCCAGCGGTTGCAGCGCGAGCGAAACCCGCAATTTCTTCGCCATGTCGGCTTCGTCAGCGTAGTCGAGATTAACCTGCACGGTACAGGTGCGCGTCATCATATCCAGCCCCATGCTGCCGACCAGCGGCATGTAGCGTTTCATGATCGCGTAGCGGCCTTTCGGCATCCACGGCATCGCGTCACGGCTATGCAGCGGATGAAAGCCGAGCGGGGCGAACCCGATCTTGAGCGGATCGGCAACGGCGTGAACCTCAGCGAAATGGTCACGGAATTCGGCCTGCGTGGCATGCAGGTCAGGCATCAGGCCGCCCGATAGCTCCAACTGTCCCGCCGGTTCGAGGGAAATTGAGGCACTGCCCCGCCCCGTCAGCCCGATCGGGTTGCCGCGGTCGAGGATCGGCGTCCAGCCGTTCGGCGCCATGCCTTCAAGGATGGTGCGGATGCCGGATGGTTCATATGCGGGGGCGCTGAAATCGGGGCGGAAGCCGAATTTCTCGTGTTCGGTGCCGATCGTCCAGCGCGCCGCCGGCTTGCCACCGACAGCGATATGGTCGGCCAATTGGCGCACCGAGGTGATCGGCGTCGCGTCGGCGTCTCCGGGATTGGACATGAAATTTTCCGTCTGGTTCGGGCACGGCGGCCAAGGTTGATGATGTTCTTAGCCGCCATTGCGCGCTTGCAAAAGCGCCAGCCCGACGATCGCAGCCGTTTCGGCCCGCAAGATGCGCGGCCCGAGGGAGGCCGATACTAAAAAGGGATGCCGCCGCATGAATTCAAGTTCATCTGGCGCGAAGCCGCCCTCGGGACCGATCAGCAAGCCGGCCGGGCCAACAGGCGCAGTAATGGGCGATGCGCTCGTCCGTTCAATGGCCGCGATCAGTGGACGATCGGCAGGCCACGCCGCCAACAAAGCCGGCAGTTTCACCGGCTCGGCGATGCTCGGCAGGCTCATCCGTTCCGATTGCTCGGCAGCTTCCATGGCAATCGCACGCCAACGTTCCGGGTTGATGCGCTGGGTGTTGCAGCGCGCGGTCAGCACTGGAATAAGGCGGCTGGCGCCGAGTTCGGTAGCTTTTTCGACCACAAGTTCGGTCGCTTCGCGCTTCAGCGGCGCGAAGGCGAGCCACAGGTCGGGTTCAGCTTCCTGCGCTCGCAACAGGGTTTCGGGCCGGCAAATCGCGGCGTTGCGGCTGATCTCGGTCAGGTGGGCCAACATCTCCCCATCGCGGCCATTGAACAGGCGCAGCCCATCGCCGACACCGCGCCGCATGACCCGGCTAAGGTAATGGGTTTGCGCTGCCGGCAAGCTGACCGGCACCCCGATCGCGAGATCATCGGCAACGAACAGGCGCGGAAGATGGGCGGGGTTTGACGGATGCATGGCGGCGGGCACAGTAACAGACATGATGGCGCACACCGATATCTCCACCACCGGCTGGGTTGGCCGATTGCCGCCCGGGCTGCTGCCCTATGCGCTGGTGGCGCGGTTCGACCGGCCGATCGGCGGCTGGCTGCTGTTCATGCCCGGCCTGTGGTCGATCGTGCTCGCCGGCGGCAGCACGTGGCTGGT
>JANXRN010000280.1 GCA_025352995.1 Acetobacteraceae bacterium | reverse complement strand
GTTGCTGCTGCCAACAAGTTGCTTGATGGACTGGGCCTGACCAAGAAGGACAGCGATGGCTACCGGCTGCGCCCGGATAACGGCAAGCGGGTGGTCATCGAATTGCTGGCCATTAAGGCGTTCATGGACTGGCCGAAACATTCGGAAATGATTGCCCAGCATTGGCGCAAGATCGGCATCTACGGCGATGTGAAAGAAAACGAACGCAATCTGGCATTCCAGCGCGTGCTGTCGGGCGATCACCATATCCTGGTCTGGACCAATGGCGGCACCGAACTGCTGTATCTTTACCCGACCTGGGCGCTACCGACCGACGTTTCCAACGGTGCCTACGGGATTGAACACGCCAAATGGTATGCGTCAAACGGCGCCCTGGGAACCAAGCCGACCGATCCGAATATGCTCAAGGCGCTGGAACTATTCCGGGCGGCGGCTGGCCAGAAAGAAGACGACCGCAACAAAACCGCCCAGGAAATCTGGAAAATCATGGTTGACCAGCAATTCCATATCGGGGTTTGCGGACAGTCGCCGGCACTGATGGGGGTCAGACTGGCGAGCCGCAAGCTTGCCAATATCCCAGGCCGGGTCTGCATCGCACAGCATTGCCGCACGCCGGGCAGTTCCCATCCTGAAAGCTGGTTCTATAAGGCATGATTGCGTTCATCACCCGCCGCTTGCTGCTCGGGCTGGTGACGACCTGGTTGATTTCGGTGCTGTCGTTCGCCATCATCCAGTTGCCGCCTGGTGACTTTGTCGATGCCTATATTGCGCAACTCGCCTCCTCCGGCTCGGTCGTTTCGGCCGAGGAGGCGCGGTCGTTGCGCGAACTGTATGGCCTCGGGCAGCCTTTCTACGTGCAGTACGGCAAGTGGATCGCGCGGGTGGTGGTTGGTGACTTTGGTGAATCGATGGAATGGCGTCGCCCGGTGATCGAGGTCATCGGCGATCGCATCTGGCTGACTTTGGCGTTGAGTTTCGCCGCCCTGATCGTGACGTGGACACTGGCTTTGCCGATCGGGATTTACTCGGCAGTGCGGCAATATTCACTGGCTGACTACATCTTTACCTTCATCGGCTTCATTGGCATCGCGGTGCCAAATTTTCTGCTGGCGCTGGTGATCATGTATTTCGCTTTCACCTTGCTGGGTGCAAGCGTTGGTGGGTTGTTTTCGTCCGAGATGACCCTGGCGCCGTGGGGTTGGGACAAAGCGTGGGATCTGCTCAAGCATTTGCCGATGCCGGCAAGTATTCTGGCGCTGGCCGGTACCGCGCAGCTGGTGCGGATCATGCGGGCCAATTTGCTGGACGAATTGCGTAAACCCTATGTGGTGACAGCGCGCGCCAAGGGATTGTCGGAAATGCGCACGGTCTTGAAATATCCGGTGCGGGCGGCGCTGAACCCGTTTGCGTCCAACCTCGCCTATCAGTTTCCCCAGTTGATATCGGGGGGCATTATCATTTCGATCGTGCTCGGCCTGCCGACGGTCGGACCGCTGCTGGTGAAGTCGCTGGTGGCGAAGGACATGTTCCTGGCCGGCACGATCGTGTTGCTGCTCGGCGTGCTGACGGTCATTGGCACGTTCATTTCCGATCTGGTGCTGATGTGGGTCGAACCCCGCCTGCGCCACCAGTTGGATTAGCGCGATGGCCGTTGACACTGACCGCTATGCCCTGGCCAGCCAGGCGCAACTGATCTGGTGGCGGTTCAAACGCCACCGGATGGCAATGATCAGCATGGTGGTGCTGGCGGTATTTTATGCGCTCGCGTTGGGCTCGGATTTCCTGGCTACGTCGGACCCGCACGCGACTGATTCGCGCACCAGCTATATTTCCCCGCAGCCGATCCATTTTTTCGATGCCGATGGATCATTCCGCCCCTGGGTGGCGGGGATCAAAGGTGTGCGTGACGTCAAGACGTTCAAGCTGATCTATACCGTTGATCCCAACCGCCGGGTTTATATTGAGTTCTTTGGCCATGGCTATAAATACTCCTTTATGGGCTTCGATGCAGACCGGCATTTGATGACCCTGAAGGACGCGCAGCGGGGCGAGGGTATTTATTTATTCGGTACCGACCTTTTAGGCCGTGATCTGTGGTCACGGTTGGTAGTGGCGACCCAGGTTTCGCTGACGATTGGATTGGTTGGTGTTACCATCAGCCTGTTCCTCGGCGTGCTGCTCGGCGGGTTGTCGGCGGTATATGGCGGATGGATCGATATTTTCATTCAGCGCGCGATTGAGGTAATCAGGTCGCTGCCGGCCATTCCGCTGTGGCTCGGCCTGTCGGCGGCACTGCCAAAT
>JANXRN010000266.1 GCA_025352995.1 Acetobacteraceae bacterium | reverse complement strand
ATATTGGCGGGCACCGGCGATATCGGTGGTGGAGGTCAGCACCAGCGCAGCGTCGGTTTCATTGGCGGTCGGGGTATAGGTGAAGCGCTCGGCGGCAAAACTGCTGCCGGCGGCAACCGTGTACCCGGTGGCGCCGCTGTTCCCGAGGGCAACGGTGAAGCTGTACGGATCATTGGCCTGGTCGGCAACGCTACCGGCGGCGCTGAAGCTGAGCGTGTAAGTTCGTCCAGCGATCAGGTTGAACCGCGCGTTGGACTGCACCGCACCCGGCACGGTGCCGTTAAGGTCGAGGCAGTTATTGCCGGCACTACCTCCGGCGGGGCAGGTGTAGAAGCCGCTCGTCGCGCCATTGGTAATCGGGCCGATGACATCGACATTTCCGCTGAACGCACTGAAACCGCTGCCGGGAACGCTGGTCGTGTAGCCACCGCCCGGGGTGGCACTGTCGAAATTGTCAGAGAGAAGCTGGGCAGCTTTAACCGGGGTGCAAACCGCGATTATCAACGCGCACGCGGCAAACAGCGCGCCTAAACGCCGTCGCGATACGCCGGGACCGGTCGAATTGAAATACGCCGCCAACATCAAATGCCGCCAACACACATGCTAAAATTTTTTGTGCAAACCGCTTTTAGAAAGCACCCAATAATCACGCCTACGTAGGGGTTACAGTTCGCAATGGCCATACCAAAAATCAGAATCGCGCGATCCAAACGGTAATTTTTTGTTAATGATGCTAGAAATTGAGAACTCGATAAGCGATATGACTAATTCATATTTGAATTTGGAACGGCGGATGAGTTTGAGCACGAAACGTATTCTGGTCACCGGTGGCGCCGGGTTTATCGGCTCGCATCTTTGCGAACGGCTATTATCGGACGGTCATGATGTGTTGGCGGTGGATAATTATTTCACCGGACGTCGTGACAATATCGCGCATTTGCAGGCGCACCCGAAATTTGAAGCGATGCGCCATGACGTGACGATGCCGCTGCATGTCGAGGTTGACCAGATCTACAATCTCGCCTGTCCGGCATCCCCCGTGCACTACCAGTTCGACCCGGTGCAAACCATCAAGACCAGCGTGATGGGGGCGATCAACATGCTTGGCCTTGCCAAGCGGACCCGCGCCCGCATCTTGCAAGCTTCAACCTCCGAAGTTTACGGCGACCCGACCGTGCACCCGCAGCCGGAATCCTACCTCGGTAACGTCAACCCGATTGGGCCAAGGGCTTGCTATGATGAGGGAAAGCGCTGCGCTGAAACATTATTCTTCGACTATCATCGCCAGCATGCGGTACGGATCAAGGTCGCGCGCATTTTTAACACTTACGGCCCCCGCATGCGGCCTGATGATGGGCGGGTGGTTTCCAACTTCATCGTCCAGGCATTGCGCGGCGATGACATCACGCTTTACGGCACCGGCAGCCAGACCCGCGCCTTCTGTTTCGTCGATGATCTGGTGGAGGGGTTGATCCGCCTGATGGCGACCGATGATGCGGTTACCGGGCCGATCAATCTCGGCAACCCGCAGGAAATCCCGGTGCTGGCGCTTGCCACAAGGATCATAGCGCTGACCGGATCGCGGTCGCGTATCGTGACCCAGGATTTGCCGATTGATGACCCGATGCAGCGCTGCCCGGATATTAGCCAAGCGCAGACCGTGCTCGGCTGGACGCCGCATATCGGGCTTGATAGCGGATTGCTGCGCACCATCGGCTATTTCGAGACCTTGCTGGCCATGCCGAAGGTCCGGCTTGCGGCGGAGTAGGGCAGGCTTTCGTTCGGCATTCGGTATAGGCATACTCCGCCATCATGCAGTTCCACGGAAGTTGTGCCGCCCGTGATGGGGCGGGGGTTTTGTTGGTCGGCGGGTCGGGGGTCGGCAAGTCCGACCTGACCTTGCGGCTGCTTAATTGCGGCTTTCAGTTGGTTGCCGATGATCGGGTGGACGTGGAAGACGGCATGGCGCGTGCCCCGGCGGCGTTGGCAGGATTGCTCGAAGTGCGCGGCCTCGGCCTGCTGCGGTTGCCATTTCTGGCCATTGCAAAGCTGCGGCTGGTTGCCCAGCTTGGGGTGATGCCCGATCGACTTCCGGTGCCGGCGCGCTTTGCGCCGCTCGATCTGCCGCAAATCAGCCTCGACGCGATGCTGGCGTCCGCCGCGCAACGCATTGCGCTCGCGCTCGATTTCGCAATCGGCATTCGCACCCAGCCTGTCGGGGCGTTTGCACCATGACCGATGACACCGGGTCCCGGGTGGTGCTGGTCACGGGCCTGTCGGGGGCCGGCAAGGCATCGATGCTGCATGGGTTGGAAGACCTTGGGTACGAAGCGGTGGATAATTTGCCCTTCGCCTTGCTCGAAAACATGCTCAACCGCAGCCACCCAGATCAGCCCTTACGGGTCGCGGTTGGCGTTGATGTGCGGTCACGCGGCTTCGATGCGGCCGATTTGGTCGGCATGGTGGACCGCTTAAGACGCGACTCTGGCATGCGTATCGATCTGGTCTATTGCCAAGCGGATGAGGGGATTTTGCTGCGGCGCTATACCGAAACCCGACGCCGCCACCCGCTCGCCCCACAAGGCCGGGTGATCGACGGGATCGTCGCGGAACGCGCCCTGACTGCCCCGCTGAAGGAAGCCGCCGACTTCGTTAACGATACCTCGGAACGTTCACTCGCGGCGCTACGGCAATGGATCGACAGCAATTTCGGTCCCGGCGAGGGCGAAATTTCTGCCCGCGGCCTGGCGATTTCGCTGGTGTCTTTTGGCTATCCGCATGGTCTGCCGCGCGAGGCCGATCTGGTTTTTGACGTCCGATTTTTGCGCAACCCGCATTACGATCCGGTGCTGCGGCCGTTGACCGGGCGCGATCCGTCGGTTGCCGCTTATGTCCTGGCGGACCCGGATTACGAAACTTTCTTCCGTCGCGTGACCGACCTGCTCGACCTGCTCTTGCCGCGCTTCGTTCAAGAGGGCAAAAAATATGTCACTATCGCGATAGGCTGCACGGGCGGGCGTCACCGCTCGGTCACGTCGGTTGAGCGGTTGGGCCGGTATCTGACAGCAGCGTCCTGGCGCGTGAGCATCACGCACCGCGAAATTGCTGGCGAACATCCGGTGCGCGATGAAGCGTCCGTCGGTCCCACTGGATCGGCACCCTGAAAGGATATGCGTTCATGTGCCTTCGGGCCGTTGGTTGCTGGCGATGATCGGACTGGTTCTGGTCACCCATGGACGTTTGGCCGTCGAGTTACGATCCGCGATGGAGCATGTCGTCGGCGTTCAGCGTAACGTCGCCACCGTCTGCATCGGCCCGGACGACGATATGGACGGGCGCCGACTGGAAATCGAAGCCCGCATGGCGGAAGTCGATACCGGCGACGGCGTGGTGCTGCTGACCGACATGTTTGGCGGCACGCCGAGCAATCTGGCGATATCGCAAATGGACCGCCCTAACGTGGAAGTGATTTCCGGGGTCAACCTGCCGATGCTGGTCAAGCTCGCCAAAGTCCGGTCATCGCAGTTGCTGGCCGACGCGGTGTGCTGCGCCCAGGATGCCGGCCGCAAATACATCGCCGCCGCATCCCACGTCATGCCGCATGGCTTGCCGGTGCCCAAAACCGGCACGTGCTGAGCGCCGCCAGTGGCTGACCCCGATCCGCCCGCCGATACGCCGCCACCAGACGGCGCGGTGCTGGTGCGGCATCTTTCCATTACCAACAAGCGCGGTCTGCACGCCCGCGCGGCGGCAAAATTCGTCGCCCTGGCCGAGCGCTTTGGCGCGGTGGTCGATGTTCAGAAGGACGGCCAGTCCGTCTCCGCCCTGTCGATCATGGGGCTGATGATGCTCGGCGCCGGCATTGGCAGCGAAATCATTTTGCGGGCCGAGGGCTGGGACGCCAAGGAAGCGATCGACGCGCTGGCGGCCTTGGTGGAAGCCAAGTTCCATGAACAGGATTGACGCGGGCGCCGAACGCCATCTGGTCGGGCTACCGGTATCGCCGGGCGTTGCGATCGGCCCGATGTTTGGCGCGCTGGAAGCCCCGGCTTTGGTCCAGCGGCGGAAAATCCAGGCGTCCGATAGCGGCGCTGAAGTGTCCCGCCTTGATGCCGCGATTGTGCAGTCGCGCAAGCAACTGACCAAGCTGCGCAACCGCCTCGCGGTGCTTCCCGAAGACAGCCAGGCCGAAATCGCCCCGCTGCTTGACGCCTATTTGCAGATGATCGGCCCGTCGCGGCTGGTGCGGCAAACCCGCAAACGCATTACCGAGGCGCTGGTTTCGGCCGAAACCGCAGTTGTCGATGAAACCCAGGCGCTGGCCGAGGCGATTTTGGCTTTGCCGGGGTCGGGTGACGCGGGCCGTCGCCATGCTGAGGAAGTGCGCGAAATCGGCCGCAGGCTGGTGCGCAACCTGACCCGCACCCCGTTCCGCAGCTTTGCCGGGCTACCATCCGGGGCGATTCTGGTGTGCGAAAGCTTGCGTCCGGCCGATGCGGCGTTGCTCGACCCATCGAAGCTCGCCGGCGTTGCCACCGAAGAAGGCGGCGCGGATGGCCATACGTCGGTCATGCTGCGCGCCCTCGGCGTGCCGGCGGTGCTGGCGGTGGCAGGGCTGGGTCAGGCGGCGCGGCCCGGCGATCTGGTGGTGATTGACGGCGCCGCCGGCACGGTGACGGTCAATCCATCCCCGGCAACGCTTGCCGCCGCCAAACGCGCGGTGATCGCCTTTGCCCAGGAACGCGCCCGCTTCGGCCGGCTGCGGCGCCTGGCCTCGGTCACCCAGGACGGGCAGACCGTCGAATTGCAGGCCAACCTCGAAATCCCGGTCGAACTGCCGCTGATCGCCCAGTCGGGCGCCGCCGGCATCGGCCTGCTGCGCAGCGAGTTCATGTTCATGAACCGCGAAACCCTGCCTGACGAGAACGATCAATACGAAACCTACCGCACCGCGATTGAGGCGATGGGCGGCGATCCGGTGACCATCAGGGTGCTCGACTGGGGCGGCGAGAAAGAGATCGAGGCGCTGCAGAACGAGGGCGTGGTGCCGGACATTACCGACACCAACCCCGCACTTGGCCTGCGCGGCATCCGGCTGCTGCTGCGCCAGCCGGCTTTGTTTGAAACCCAGCTTGCCGCGATTTTGCGCGCCGCCGTCGCCGGCCCCACCCGGGTGCTGCTGCCGATGGTGACCAACATCACTGAAATTCGTGCGGCACGGGAGCATTACGACCGTGTGGTGCGCCGCCTGCGCCGTCGCGGGGAGCGTCTGCCGGATAAATTACCGCCACTCGGCATCATGATCGAAACCCCAGGTGCCGCGTTGTCGGCCGACGCGTTGGCCCAGGAAGCCGATTTTTTTGCCATCGGCACCAATGACCTGACCATGTACACGCTCGCCGTCGATCGCAGTGAGACTGAGGTGTCGGAGCTGTATGACCCGCTGCACCCATCCGTGCTGCGGCTGATGCAATTCACCACCGAAGCCGCCTTGCGCGCCAATATTGGCGTTTCGGTGTGCGGCGAAATGGCGGCCAACCCGCAATTCACCCGGCTGTTGATCGGGCTGGGGCTACGCAGCCTGAGCATGAATGCGGCATCGGTGCCGCGGGTGAAGCATGCGATCCGCGGCCTGAAAGCTGCCGAGTGTGCGGCCTTCGCCGCCAACGTGATGCGCCAGGCTGACCCCGCCCAAATCCGCCGCATGGTGATGGAGGCTGCATGACCAACGTAATCGCGGTGGGGTTGGGCATCACCGAACTGCCGTTCGCCACAGCAGCGGGCTACTGGCGCTGGGTTGATCTGTGCGAACAGGGCGGGGTCGATTCGCTGTGGCAAACCGATCGCCTCGTCTCCCGCGAACCGATCCTGGAATGCATGGCGACGATGGCCGCACTCGCCGGGCGCACAAGGCGGCTGAAATTCGGGGTGAACGTCGTGTCGCTGGCGATGCGCGAGCCGCTGCTGCTCGCCAAGCAATGCGCCACCATCGACATGCTGTCCGAGGGACGGTTGCTGCCGGGCTTCGGCATTGGCAGCCCGCGTGGCCCGGAATGGGCGGCGATGCATTTGGACAGCACCATTCGCGGCCGGGTGACCGATGAGGCGCTTGAAGTCCTGCGCCTGCTCTGGACCCAGGATCGGGTGGATTATCATGGCAAGCACTTCAAACTGACCAATGCCAGTATTTCCCCGCGCCCGGTGCAGGCCCAATTGCCAATCTGGATCGGGGGCGCGTCCGACGCCGCGATCCGCCGCACGGCGCGCTACGGCACCGGTTGGCAAGCCGGCGCGGAAACCCCCGCCCAATTGGCCACGATCGTCGCCGGGATCCGTGCCGCCACAATCGAAGCCGGCCGCCAGATCGATGACGACCATTACGGCGCCGCCTTCCCCTATCATTTCGGCCGCGCCGACGACCCCGGCATCCCGCAAGCGATGGCCGCTTTCACCAAACGCACCGGGCAAGCCGCCGAAGATTATTTCGCCATCGGGGACGCGACCACCATCCTTGACCGCATCGCCGCCTATGTTGACGCCGGCGCGTCCAAATTCATTTTGCGGCCAATGGCGCGCGATGAAGACGGGATGATGCGTGGCACGCGGCAGTTGATTGACCACGTGCTGCCCGAGATTTCCCAACGCTGGCCACGCCCGAAGAAAAAATAATCGCCGCTCTTTTGATAGGACGAGAGAAGCCAAGAAAGCACTCCTTTTTTGAAAAAAAGGAGCAAAAAACTTTTCCACTTTGGTTCCGAGCGCTTCGCCGTTGCGGGGGGGACGCACGCCAACGGCAAGGAATGGATGAAGTTTTTTTGGTTCTTTTTGTTCACAAAAAGAACTGCTTGCCTTTCTACATCCCTTGACTTGACATCCTTCCTAACAAAGAACTTGGGTAATTACCGAACAAAGCCAGCGCGGAGGACAAGACCATGCAAATCGGCATTCATTCGAAAAAATCGCCCACGCCGGCGAGGGGCTGTAGCCGTTGATTTGACCTCACGACAAGGAATGTTATAACATAACATTTCTTGTACTGAGGTCCGCCATGCTGTCACGCCGCCACGCCATCGCGCTTGCCATTTTGTCCCCGGCCATTGCCCAGGCCGCGACGAAGCTGCGGGTGGTGGCGAGCTTTTCGATCCTTGGCGACCTGGTTGGCGAAATCGGCGGCGGCCGGGTGCAGCCGGTGGTGCTGGTCGGGCCGGACCAGGACACCCATGTCTATCAACCCAAGCCGTCCGACCTTCGCGCGGTGGCGGCCGCCGATGTGCTGGTCACCAACGGGCTGGGGTTTGAGGGGTGGATGGATCGGATGGCCGAAGCGGCTGGCTTCAAGGGAAGCCGCATTGTCGCCAGCACCGGCATCGCGCCGATGGCGACCGACGATGGTGGCACCGATCCGCATGCCTTCCAGAATGTCCGCCATGTGATGGGCTATGTCGCCAATGTGCGTGACGGGCTTGCCGCCGCCGATCCGGCGGGCACGGAGACCTATGCGCGCACCGCAACAGCTTATCTGGCGCGCCTGACCAAGCTCGACGCCGACATTCGCGCCGCCTGGGCGCCCGTTCCGCGCAACCGTCGGCGCATCATCACGTCGCATGATGCGCTGGGCTATTACGGCGCCGAATATGGCGTGACCTTTCTGGCGCCCCAGGGCCTATCCACCGAGAGCGAGCCAAGTGCGAAGGCGCTGCGCGGCCTGATCGAGCAGATCCGCGCCCAGCATGTCACGGCGCTATTTGTCGAGAACATCTCCAACGGCGCCATCTTGCGCCAGATCGCCCGCGAAACCGGCGTGAAGATTGGCGGCACCCTGTTCAGCGACGCGCTGTCGCCGTTGGGGGGGCCAGCCGGGACCTATCTCGACATGATGCGGCACAACACCGCGGCGATGGTGGCGGCGATAAAATAGCTGTCGTCACCGCACTGTTTCTTTACCCGGCGATGCCTGTATGACTGCGGCGGTCGCATAGGGAAGAACCAATATGCAACGCCGCCACTTCATCGCCGCCGCCCTTGCCGCCCCCGCGATCGCCCGCGCCGCCGGCGCCAGCGTGCTGCGCTTCGTGCCCGCGGCCGACATGCCGTCCCTCGACCCGATCTGGACCACGGCGTCGCAAACCCGTGACCACGCCTTCATGGTTTATGATACGCTATATGGCCTGGATGACGCGTTGCAGCCCCAGCCGCAAATGTTGGCTGGGCATGTGGTTGATGATGACGGCAAACGCTGGACGATGCGCTTGCGGGACGGCATGCGCTTTCACGACGGTACGCCGGTGTTGGCGCGCGATTGCGTGGCCAGCATAAGGCGCTGGTGGGCGCGCGACAGTTTCGGCCAGGCGGTGAAAGCGGTGACGGCGGAACTGACTGCGCCGGATGACCGCACCATTGTCTTCCGCCTCAGCGCGCCATTCCCGCAACTGCCCAATGCGTTGGCGAAATATTCGTCCCCGCCCTGCATCATCATGCCGGAGCGCCTCGCGCTCACCGATCCGTTCCAGCAGGTAACGGATGCGACCGGGTCCGGACCGTTCCGCTTCGTGGCCGGCGAACGGGTGCCCGGCGCGCGCACGGTCTATGAACGGTTCGCCGGCTACACCCCGCGCGGCGATGGCGCGGTACAAGGCAGCGCTGGACCTAAGATCGTGAATTTCGATCGCGTGGAGGTGCTGGTCATCCCCGACGGCGCCACCGCGGTCAACGCGCTGCAACGGGCGGAGGTGGATTTCCTGCGCTGGCCGCTGACCGATCTGCTGCCCAATTTGCGCCGTGACAAGGGCGTGGTGGTGAAAGTAATCGAACCGCTCGGCCTGATCGGCAAGTTCCGCTTCAACCATCTGCACAAGCCGTTCGACAACGTGGCAGTGCGCCGGGCGATCATTCCGGCCTTGTCGCAAATGGACTACATGCAGGCCGCGAATGGGGATGATACCAGCCTGTGGTGCGACAAGGTTGGCTATTTCTGCCCCGGAACGCCGATGGCGTCTGACGTTGGGATGGACGCGCTGACCAGCCCGCGCGATATGAAAGCCGCGCAACGCGCACTCGCGGGCAGCGGTTATGCTGGCGAACGCACGGTGGTGATGCTGCCGAGCGACTTCCCGATTTATCGCGCGATGGCGGAAGTAACGTCCGACCTGCTGAAAAAGATCGGCTTTAATGTCGATCTGCAAACCGTCGACTGGGCGACCGCGATGCAGCGCCGCGCCAAGCCGGAGCCGGTCGAGCAAGGCGGATGGAGCGTGTTCCATACTGGCTGGGGCGGGTCGGAGGAATTGAACCCGATCGCCAATGTCTGGCTGCGCGGCAATGGCCGCGATGCAGCACCTGGCTGGCCGACGAGCCCTGGGATCGAAATCCTGCGCGATGCCTGGATGCGGGCGCCGACATTTGCCGCCCAGCAGGCGATCGCCAAAGATATCCAGCGCCAGGCGTTCACCGACGTGCCCTATTTGCCGACCGGCCAGGTGTTCACCCCGGTGGCGCACCGCGCCGATTTGACCGGGGTGGTAAGCGGGTTGCCGGCGTTTTGGAACATCCGGCGCTTTTAGTTCCGCCACACCCCCGGACACTTCACCGCCAGCCACCGCGCCAGCCCGGCATTCACATCGACCGGCTTTTCCTGCGCCATCCAATGCCCGGACTTCACTACGATTTCGGTTAGATCGGCGCAGTCCGCCCGCATTGGCTCGGCCAGGCGCGA
>JANXRN010000262.1 GCA_025352995.1 Acetobacteraceae bacterium | reverse complement strand
TGCCTTCGCGGGCGAATACGGCGCCGCCAATCTGGACCAGTGGGCCGATCCGTTCCTGGGCTGGACGGCGCCGATCCCGACCAATATCGAACGCATCGATGCCGGGCGCTATGTCGCCAGTTGAGCCCGATGAGTTGCGCTCCCGCCTGAACTGATCCATCTGACGGCCAACCGATATGGAGAACCGAGATGGCGCGTGCGTTGAAGGTTGCGGTCCAGATGGACCCGATGGAAAGCATCGATATTAATGGCAATTCGGACTTTGCCATGATGCTGGCGGCGCAGGTGCGCGGCCACGCGCTGTGGCACTATGAAGTCCGGCATATGTCGCTGGGTGAGGGCCGGGCCGGGGCACGGCTGACCGCGCGGGCGCGTCCGGTGACGGTGCAGCGCGTTGCCGGCGGGCATTTCAGCTTTGGCGCGGAAACCTTGCTCGATCTGTCCACGATGGACGTGGTGATGATGCGCCAGGACCCGCCGTTCGACATGGCCTACATCACCGCGACGCACATGCTCGAACATATCCATCGCGCCGACGGCAGCGGCACGTTGGTGGTCAACAACCCGGTATCGGTGCGCAACGCGCCGGAAAAACTGCTGGTCACCCATTTTCCGCACCTGATGCCGCCGACCTTGGTGACCTGGGACACCGACGCGATCAAGGCATTCCGTGTCACCCATGGCGACATCATTGTGAAGCCCTTGTTCGGCAATGGCGGCGCCGGCGTGTTCCGCATCAAGCCGGATGATGAAAATCTGGCGTCCCTGCTCGAAATGCACTTCGCCCGATCGCGGGAGCCGCTGATGATCCAGCGCTACGAACCCGCCGTCCGCCGCGGCGACAAGCGCATCATCCTGATCGATGGCGTCCCGATGGGCGCGGTCAACCGCGTCCCCGCTGCTGGCGAGGCGCGCAGCAACATGCATGTCGGCGGCCGCCCGGAAAAATCGGTGCTGACGGCGCGCGAGCAGGAAATCTGCGCGGCCATTGGCCCGACCTTGCGCGACCAGGGCATGATCTTCGTCGGCATCGATGTGATCGGCGACTACCTGACCGAGATCAATGTCACCTCCCCCACCGGCCTGCAGGAAATCCAACGCTTTGATGGCACGGACCTTGCGGCAGTGATTTGGGAAACGATTGAAGGCAAGTTGAAGCGGTAAGTGACGACACACCACGCGGTAGGGTGCAGGTTCCGCTTGGAACTGCACCACCGTCACGCAAACAGCGCCAAAGTCGGATCACCGCCGCCCGCCGTCGCTGTATTCAGCCCATAAAATGTCGAAACCATATCCCCCGAACTGGTTCCAGCATTCGGATACAGCGCCCCCAGCAAATCGGGCGCCGCAGCGCTGCCGCCGCCGCCCAGCAAGCTCAGCGCTGCGGTGCCGCCGTCAGACGCGCCAGCGCCACTATTGCTGACCAGAAAACTGGTGACGAAATGATTGACATAGCTGGCATTGCTGAATTTCTTCAGATCAACCGCCTTGGTCATCAGCTGCACCTGCTTGTCATAATCCAGCGCGCTGAAATTTGACGGCAAATTTCCCCCACCAACCGCGACCTTCACCAGTTTCGGGTCCGACATCAGCTGGGTGATGCTGGTGACATTAGCGATGGTGTTCTTGAAATGCAGCGCCGCCGCGATCCCCGGGCTGACCGCGTCTTCTGAGTTCTCAAAGCGGTTTTGCGAATAGGCTGCTACCAGCGCGCTGACATTGGCGGCGCTGGCGAAAGGCGCGGTGGTAAACTGCCCAAGCGCCTTGCCCAATCGCGCAAACGCCGCGTTGCCGGTGCGATAGGCAACCGAGCTTGCGGTATTCGGGTCCTCCGCCATCACTTTCTTGATCAGCGCCGGATATTTCTGCTGATCCTGCAAACCGAACGCGGTCAACACCACGCCCAGCGCGCGCGGGTCCTTCATCAGACTTTCAACGCTGGTGAACTTCGCCGCATGGGCCTTGAAATAGGAAATATCCGCCGTCGCCTGGCTGTCAGCGGTGACAAACTTGCCGACGAACCCGGCTTCGTTCTTGGCGACGGTCTGGTAGAGGATCGCCGGCGGCAGGCCGGACAGGATGGTGGTCATGGCAAGCGCCTGAAAGTTCCGCGCCAGCCATGCCACGCAAAGCCTAACCTACCGTTAAGCGACCGCGACCCCTTCGACCTCGATTTTCCATTTCGGGTCGGCAAGGCCGCCGATGATCAAGGTGCTGGCCGGCCGATGATCGCCCAGCACCGCCGCCCGCCCGGCGCGCACCGCCGGCACATCGGCATGGTTGGGCACGATGGTGGTGATTTTCACCAGATTTTCGATCCCCATCCCGGCCGCGCGCAACTGGGCGGCGATATTGGCCCAGACCTGAGCCGCCTGGGCAGTGGCGTCGGACGAAACACTGCCATCAGGGGCGACCCCGACCTGGCCGCTGAGGTATAGCGTGCGGGTGGCGCCGGTGACCTCGACGGCCTGGCTATATTGACCGGCTGGGGCAGGGGCGTCGGGTGCATTGATGTCACGGCGTTGCATGGTGGACTCCTTTGGTTGGCGCCATTCTGCCTATCCCCGCGCGGTAAGCCAAATCGGGCACATCCGCGTTGACAGTAATTTCCCCGCACCCCTACACACGACCATGGACAGCACAATCGCCGCCATTCTGGTGCAGGACGGCATCGTCAATGGCGCGATCTACGCGCTGCTGGCGCTGTCGCTGGTGCTGGTCTTTGCCGTAACCCGGGTGGTGTTTGTTCCGCAGGGCGATTTCGTCGCCTTTGGCGGCTTGACCTATGCCGCGCTCGAAGCCGGCACGCTGCCCGGCAGCCTATGGTTGCTTGGCGGCCTCGGCGTGGCGGCGTTCCTGTTCGGGTTGCACCAACGCCGTGCGATCATCGGCATGGTGCTGACCTGCCTGGCGCTGCCGGCCGCGATCATCGCAGTCACCTGGCTTGCCGTGCCGCTGAAGCCGGGCGCGCTGGCCAACACGCTGCTCACGCTGGCCATCGTCACCCCGATCGCGCCTTATATTTATCGTATCGGCTTCCAACCGCTCGCCGAGGCATCGGTCCTGGTGCTGCTGATCGCAGCCGTCGCGGTGCATTTGGCGCTGATGGGCCTCGGGCTGGTGTTTTTCGGCCCGGAAGGATCGCGGGCGGCGGCGTTTTCCGACGTCAGCATCAGCGTCGGCGATTTCACTTTGGCGGGCCAGGCGCTGTGGATTCTCGGCCTGACCGGCGCGCTGATGGTGGCACTTTATGGGTTCTTTGGCTTCACCTTGCTCGGCAAAGCCCTGCGCGCCACCGCGGTGAACCGGCTTGGCGCACGACTGGTCGGCATCGGCACCGCGCAGTCGGGCAGTCTCGCCTTCGTGCTCGCCGGCGCGATTGGCACCTTGTCCGGCATTTTGATCGTGCCGCTGACCACAGTTTATTACGATAGCGGCTTCGTCATCGGCCTCAAGGCGTTCACCGCCGCAATCATCGCCGCCATGGCGTCCTTCCCCGGCGCCGTGCTCGCCGCCCTGCTGGTTGGCGTGCTGGAAAGTTTTTCGTCTTTCTGGGCGAGCGCCTTCAAGGAGGTAATCGTCTTCACCGCCATCATCCCGGTGCTGCTGTGGCGCAGCCTGCGCCATGCGGCGGTTGAGGATGACGACGAATGATGCGCTTCTGGCCCGTCCTGGCGTTGCTCGCCTGCGCCGTTCTGCCGTGGACTCCCGGCTTGCCGGTATTCTGGGTCAGCCTGCTGAACTATATTGGCATTTCGTCGATTCTGGTGGTCGGGCTGGTGGTGTTGACCGGGATTGGCGGCATGACCAGCTTTGCCCAGGCGAGTTTCATGGGCTTCGGTGCCTATGCCAGTGCCATCCTGTCCACCCGTTACGGTGTGTCGCCTTGGCTTGGCTTGCCGGCGGCGATCCTGGTCAGCGCGCTAGGGGCGGCGGCGATCGGCGCGGTAACGTTACGGTTGCGCGGGCATTATCTGGCGCTCGGCACCATGGCGGTGTCGGTGTCGCTCTATTACCTGGTCGCCAATCTCGATTTCTTCGGCCGCAACGATGGGCTTTCGACCATCCCGCCGCTGCAGATCGGCAGCTACCGCTTGACCGATGGCCGCGTGTTCCTGACCCTGGTTTGGGCGATGCTGGTCGCGGTGGTGGTGGCCACCAATAATCTGCTCGACAGCCGGCTCGGCCGCGCCATCCGTGCCTTGCGCGGCGGTGCGCTCGCCGCTTCGTCCTTCGGGGTCAACACCACCCAGGTGCGCATGCTGGCTTTCGTCCACGCCGCCATCCTGGCCGCCATCGCCGGCTGGCTCTATGCCCATTTGCAGCGCAGCGTGAACCCAACTCCGTTCGGCCTGTTCGCCAGCATCGAATACATGCTGATGGCGGTGTTCGGCGGCGCGGGTTACGTCGGCGGCGCCATTCTCGGCGCGCTGTTGGTGACTGCGATCAACGATCTGCTGCAGGACTGGCTGCCGAAACTGCTCGGCCAGCGCGGCAATTACGAAACCATTGTCTTCGGCGTGATCCTGCTCGCGGTGTTGCAAGTCGCGCCCGAAGGCCTGTGGCCGCACATCTTCCGCGGCCGGGTTCGCCGCCGCGTGATTGTCGACGCGCCGCCGCTCGACCGCCGCCCACATGTGACGTCGGATGCGCCCATCCTGGCGGTCGAACACCTCGCCAAACGTTTCGGCGGGCTGGTCGCGGTCAATGACCTCAGCTTCACTGTCGCCAAAGGCGAGATTGTCGGGCTGATCGGCCCTAACGGCGCCGGCAAAAGCACCAGCTTCAATTTGATCACCGGCGTTGCCGCCCCGTCCGCCGGCGCAGTTGCCCTGTTCGGCCAACCGATCACCGGGCTGTCGCCGCGCGCTATCGCCGGCCACGGCGTCGCCCGAAGCTTCCAGCATGTCAAACTCGTGCCCGGCATGTCCGTGATCGAAAATGTCGCCATCGGCGCCCATTTGCGTGGCCAGGCTGGCGCGCTCGTCGCCATCTGCCGCCAGGACCGGGGCGAGGAAGCCCGCATTTTCGCCGAAGCCGCCCACCAGCTTGCCCGGGTCGGCCTCGCCGGGCTTGCCGACCGCCCCGCCGACAGCCTCGCCCTCGGCCAGCAGCGCGTGGTCGAAATCGCCCGCGCCCTGTGCCTCGATCCGGTGCTACTGCTGCTCGACGAACCCGCTGCCGGACTACGCCACGCGGAAAAAGCCGAGCTCGCGGCCCTGCTGCGCCGCTTGCGCGGCGAAAATGTCGCGATCCTGCTGGTCGAGCACGACATGGAATTCGTCATGGGCCTGGTCGATCGCCTGGTGGTGATGGATTTCGGCACCAAACTCGCCGAAGGCCCCGCCGAGCAGGTCCGCCGCGACCCCGCCGTCATCGAAGCCTATCTGGGGGTCGCATGAGCGTCCTGGTGGTTGAGGCACTCGCGGTCAGCTATGGCGCTATCCCAGCCGTCGAGGATATTTCCCTCGCCGTTCCCGAAGGCGGCCTGGTCACTGTGATCGGCCCCAACGGCGCGGGCAAATCCACCTTGCTCAACGCCATCATGGGGGTGTTGCCGTCACGCGGGGGCCTGCGCTTTCTGGGCCACGACATCAGCGCGCTGTCGGTCGAAGCTCGCGTCCAGCATGGCATCGCGCTGGTGCCGGAAAAGCGCGAACTGTTCGCCACCATGTCGGTCGCTGATAATCTCCTGCTCGGCGGCTTCCGCTTTGGCCGCCGCGGCGCGGGTGGTGAGCTTGATCGCGTGTACAGCCTGTTCCCGCGCCTGCGCGAACGCCACCGCCAGCAAGCCGGCACGCTGTCCGGCGGGGAACGCCAGATGCTTGCGATGGGCCGCGCCTTGATGGGCAAGCCGCGCCTGCTGATGCTCGATGAACCCAGCCTCGGCCTCGCGCCGCTGATCGTGCGCGACATCTTCCGCATCATCGCCGATTTGCGCGCCACTGGCGTCGCCATCCTGCTGGTCGAACAAAATGCCCGCGCGGCGCTGGCCGTCGCCGATCGCGGCTACGTGCTGGAAACCGGCCGCGTCACCCTCGAAGGCGACGCCAGGACGCTCGCTGCCGATCCGCGTATCGTCGAGATGTATCTCGGGGCCGCAACGGCGCGTTAAAGGTTTGCGTGCATCGTTACGGAATGATCCGCCACGTTGCCCTTGTGCTGCTACCCCTGTCCGCCAACGCGCAGCCCTGCACGCCGCCGGCGGAAAAAACCATCCTGCTGCAACTGCCTGGGCGTGGCGGGCTGCCGGCTGGCAGCCAGATGAAAATGGAAGTGCCGGTTGCGATCGTGCCTGAAAGCTGTGCACGCAAGCCGGAGCCGCCGATAGATGCGCTGCGGGGGCCTAAGCCGAAGAAGGGCAGCGTTCTGCAAGGCGAGGAAGATAAGGCCAAGTAAGCAGTTCTTTTTGTTCACAAAAAGAAGACCTTCCTTAACTAAACCAATCCCGCAAAACCCCTTGCCGCCGCACATCCAAGGTCGCGCAATGAAACGCCCCGCCAAACGGCCCATAGGCCAAAAACGGGATCGGCATCGGATCGAAGCCCCAGTCCTTCAGCGCCTTGTGGAGCGTCGGCTGGCTGGCATCGACCACCACTTTTTTCTCATCCAGCATCAGCACATTGATGCTGGTCCAGGCGCTGCACATGCTGATTTTGGTCATGATGTCATCGACCGGATCGGGCCGTGGCGCCACCAGCACGTCCCATTTTTTCAAGATCGGCGGCAGGCGTTCGATATCGACATAGTCGGGATTGACCAGCACTTTGCCGGGGGCGAGCGGCATGAAGCTGCTGTCGATATGCATCGGCTGCGGGCAAATCGACGGGATTTCGTGGATGCGAAAGCCGCGCGGGGCGAGGTAGCGACGCAGCCATTCGATTCCGGCGAGGTTGGTGACATTGCTGCGCGTCACGAACAGATCATAGCCGCAGCGGACAAAGTCCGCGGCATCGAACACCGGCTCAAACTCATTGATGATGTAGCGGATTGGCTCGCCCTTGGCCGGGATGGTGTAGTTTTTGTCGAACAATTCGTCGGGCAGTTGCGGGCGCGGGGCGGATGTCCAGCGCGCACCGGCGTTGAAATATTCCTTGAACAGCGGGCGGTAGGCATCGCCTTCCAGCTGCCGGCTGCGCCAGCAGGTCGGGGTTTCGATGATTTCGTCGCCGATCACCATGTAACAGTCGCGTGGGCAGGCGATGCAGAAGCCGGTTGATGACCACAGCAAGGTTTTGAACTTCTTGCGATGGTCCATGATTTCCGGCCGGCGCACCCGAATGCCCTCGCCTTCCATCAGCGAAATGAACCCGTCAAGCTCCCGTTGCGCGCGGTTGCGCATCCAGCCCGGGTAGCGAAATCCCGCGACCAGACGATGCAGCTTGGCGGTGAAATTCGGCACGTTGAACGTCACCGACACATGGTAGGGCGGCACGACGGCGTTATCGAGCCGACCGACGATCACTTCTTCCAGCTTGCCCCATTCATCCCAGGAACTGACCGGGCAATCGAGCTTGGTTTCGTGCGCAACAAGCGTATCCATCATTCCTCCAGTGGCGCGGGCGCCATGGCCCCGCGACGCGATTCCAGCCAGTGCCAGCCCAGCAATCCGGGCAGCCCCAGCACAACATCCGGCACCCGCTTGACCAGCGACAGCGCGATGGCCGTTTCGGCGTCGATCCCGAGCAAATGGCCAAGCACGACAAAGCCGCCTTCTTGCACCCCGAGCGCGCCCGGCACCGGAAAGGCGGCCCCGCGCAACGCCTGGCCGAGGCTTTCGATGATGGTGGCCGCCACCAGGCTTTGCGGATGGCCCATGGCGGCGAGCGCGATCCAGATTTCGAGCACGCCCGCGAACCACGCCAGAATATGCAGCAGGAACGCCCAGGCGACCGCCGCCGGATCAGCCCAGATCGCGCGCAGCCCAGCATCGAGCCCGATCGGCCGACCGACAGCCCCGCTTTTCGCCATCATCGCCAGCAGCCTTGAGACCAGCCGTTCGACCAGATCGATGCCGCCAAACCGTTGCGCGAGGTAAAAGCCGAGCAGTCCGGCAGCCGCGACGCCCAGCCCGCTCAGTATCCAGCCAACCAGGGTTTCGGCGCCGGCGACTTGCGCCAATAGCAGCGCGCCGGCGGCGGCGAACACCGCCTGACCGCTTGCCTGCAACAGCAGATCGACCAGGATCGACGCGCCCGCGATCCCGGCCGCGAGACCCCAGAACGTGATCAGCCGCGCGCCAACAATGTCACCACCGACGGTTGCCACTGGCAGCATAACGTTGATGGCTTCGCGGATGAAGCGCACCGATAAATAGGCCGATTGCGGCAGGGCAGCCGCGCGGCGTAGCAGCAGCCCCCAGGCGGTGCCGCACAAATAAAGAATGACCAGCCGCACCAGAATGATCGCCGCCAGCCCCCAGCCAACTGCTGCGAAGGCGGCCAAAATGGCACCGGCATCGTTGGTCAGCACCAACCACAGCGCCAGCCCCAGGCCGCTGAGCGTCATGAAAAGCACCACCAGCTTCATCGTGGCGCGCCCGGCCGGGTAAATCGTTCCAACATCGGCAGCCTGATAGACGCGTCAGGCCGTGGCGTCAAAATTTATGCGTCCTGTCGTATCGGGATGCAGTGGCGCGTCATTGGGTCAGGTGCGACACTCCGTGGCACCGATGCAGGAGAGACGTCATGCAGTACATGCTGTTGATTTACGGAAACGAAGCCGCCCAGGCGGCATCCACTTTGCCACCGGCGGAAGCCTACGCGCCATGGATCGCCTATACCAAGGCGCTGAAAGACGCCGGCGTAATGGTGACCGGTGACCCGCTGGCGCCAACTGCGACGGCGACCACCGTGCGCAACCATGGCGGCAAGCGCCAGGTCCAGGACGGGCCGTTTGCCGAAACCAAGGAACAACTCGGCGGCTATTATCTGATCGACGTGGCAAACCTGGATGCGGCGATTGACTGGGCGGCGAAATGCCCGGGCGCCGTCTATGGCAGCATCGAAGTCCGCCCGGTCGGGATGATGTGAGTGGCCGGTGACCAGGCGGCACGGGATGCGGTGGCGCACATCGCCCGCGCATCTTATGGCCGGCTGGTCGCCTGGCTTGCCGCGCGATCGGGCGACATTGCCAGCGCCGAAGACGCGTTGGCCGACGCGTTGGCCCGCGCGCTGGAAACCTGGCCGCGCGACGGGCTGCCAACCGCGCCAGAGGCCTGGCTGATGACGGCCGCGCGCCGGCGGTTGATCGATCAAGCACGCCGCCGCCGGGTACGACGGGAAGCAGCCACCACCCTGGTGTTGCTGGCGGAGGAGCGTGACCGTGCGCCGGCCGATTTTCCCGATGATCGGCTAAAATTACTGTTCGTCTGCGCCCATCCGGCGATCGATCCGGCGTTGCACACCAAGTTGATGCTGCAAACCGTTTTGGGGCTGGATGCGGCGGTGATTGCGGCGGCCTTCCTGGAAAACCCCGCCACGCTGCGGCAAAGCCTATGGCGAGCAAAGGTGAAAATCCGCGCCGCGAGGATCGGCTTCGTCGTGCCCGAAGCGGCCGAACTCCCCGATCGGTTGGCGGCCGTGCTGGAAGCGATTTATGCGGCGTTCGGCACGGCCTGGGATAATGGCGCGCGGGCAGGTTTGGCGGGGGAGGCAATTTGGCTCGCCCAACTGCTGACGGAACTGCTGCCGACGCAGGCGGAAACCAGCGGCCTGCTGGCGTTGCTGCTGTTCGCCGAAGCCCGCAAGCCGGCGCGACGTGACCCCAGTGGCGGCTTTGTACCGCTATCCGATCAAGATACCGCTTTGTGGTCAGGCGCGATGATCGACGCTGCCGAAACCAGCCTGCGTCACGCCGCATCCCTCAGCGCGCCCGGCCGGTTCCAGTTCGAAGCCGCGATCCAGGCAGTGCACGCCGATCGACGCCGCACCGGTCGCACCGATTGGGATGCCATCGCGCTGCTCTACGAAGCCCTGTTCGTCGCCGCGCCAACCACAGGGGTTGCCGTCGCCCGTGCCGCTGCCGTGGCCGAAGCGCAGGGCGTCGCGGCGGCCGCCGCGTTGCTCGACGCGCTGCCGGCAGACAGTGTGGCGGACTATCAGCCCTACTGGGTGCTCCGTGCCCATCTCGGGATTGACCGCGCGGCGTCGCTGACACGCGCGCTGGCGCTAACCGATGACCCGGCCCGGCGGGCGTTTATTGTTGCGCGCTACGGCGACGCACCGCAGGGCTGAGCAAGGCTTCCAACTCCGCCCCGTGCTGATAATCCGGCATCAGCCGATCAAGCAGCGCGTCGCGCCCGGCGGCGGGATGGAAGTAGAGTTCATTGTCCCCATCAGGCAGATTTTCCAGCAGCGCCAGCACGCGGCCTTCGGTCATCGCCCCACTCCAAGCCAGGCCGAACACAGCGTCAGGCGCGGACATGCCCGCGCGCGCGACCTGATGGCGCAACAGCCGCGCCCAGATCGGCAGAATGCGCGCACCAAGCCCGAGCCGCTCGCCGCAGGCGTGCATCACCGCGGCCGGCTCGGCCGGCACGCGCACCCGGGTCAACCCGAATTCCCGACCGATCTCGACCAGCAGGCTGCCGACCGTCGGGTGTAAATGCATGTGCTTATGTGCATCGGCATGTCCAAGCGGAAGCCCGGTTGCCGCATACGCCTCAAACTGCGCCCGAATTTCGGCAGCCAACTGGCGACGCACGCGCGGGCGGAAAAAATAATTCACCCCCAGCCGCAACTGATCGGACGGAAACTGCCCATTTGCATCAACCAGGTCCGGAATCGTGGCCGGCGATAAAACACTCGGGCCTTCGATCACCACCAGATGCAGCCCCACCCGAAGCCCGGGCATCCGACGGGCGCGGCGCACCGCGTCATCCGCTGCGTCGCCGGCCACCATCAAGCTTGCGGCGTTCAAGACGCCGTCACGATGGGCGCGTTCGATGC
This sequence comes from Acetobacteraceae bacterium, assembly GCA_025352995.1. Classification (GTDB taxonomy): domain Bacteria; phylum Pseudomonadota; class Alphaproteobacteria; order Acetobacterales; family Acetobacteraceae; genus CAITOL01. The sequence continues at coordinate 1,671 of JANXRN010000262.1, read as the reverse complement.
CTTCGTTGACAGCTTCTGAGAGGCCGAAATCATCCGCAGTGAAGGTGATGGGCATCAGAAGAAAGAAGTTCTTTTTTTGAAAAAAAAGAACCAAAAAAACTTTTCCACTTTAGTACGGGTGCCGTGCCATGGCGGTAGGCTCCCGAGCCAACGGCCAGGAAGTAACGTCGGGAAGTTTTTTTGCTTCTTTTTGTTCACAAAAAGAAGAATCCTTCCCTCAAGCCGCCTTATGCCGCTCCCGCAGGAACTGAAAGAACTCCACCCCTTCCCGCAACCGCCGCACCATCATTTGCGGGCTGGTCACCATTTCCCCAACGATGGACGCAATCTTCGGCGCCCGGAAATAGAACCGGCGATAGAAGGTCTCGACCGAGTCAAAAATTTCGCTGTGCGACAGATGCGGGTAGTGCAGCGGTGCGATTTGCACCCCGCTCTCATCGATCAGTTCGGCGTTCGCCTCATCCAGCCAGCCATTTTCCAGCGCCTGCTTGTAAAGGAACGTGCCGGGATAGGGCGCGGCGAGCGAAACCTGCATGGTATGCGGGTTCACTTCGGTGGCGAAGCGGATGGTTTCCTCGATGGTTTCCTTCGTTTCACCGGGCAGACCGAGGATGAAAGTGCCGTGGATTTTGATGCCGAGTTCGTGGCAATCCTTGGTGAATTTCTTGGCGACCTCGATCCGCATGCCTTTTTTGATATTATACAAGATTTGCTGATTGCCGCTTTCGTAGCCGACCAGCAGCAGGCGCAGGCCATTGTCTTTCAGCACTTCGAGCGTCTTGCGCGGCACGTTGGCCTTGGCGTTGCAGGACCAGGTGACGCCCATTTTGCCGAGTTCGCGCGCGATCGCTTCGGCGCGCGGCAGATTATCGGTGAACGTGTCGTCATCAAAGAAAATCTCCCGCACTTGCGGGAACATTTTCAACGACTGGCGAATTTCTTCGGCGACATGTTCAACGCTGCGCACCCGGTAATTATGCCCACCCACGGTTTGCGGCCACAGGCAGAAGGTGCAGTGGCTTTTGCAGCCGCGGCCAGTGTAGAGCGACAAATACGGGTGCTTCAGATAACCGATGAAGTAATCTTCGATCTTCAGATCGCGCTTATAAACATCGGTCACGAAGGGCAGATCGTCCATATTGGCAAGGATTTTGCGTTCCTTGTTGTGAACGATGACGCCGTCTGAATTGCGATAGGAAATCCCGTCGACGGCGGCGAAATCCATGCCTTCCGCAATGTCCTTGATGGTAAAATCAAATTCATTGCGGGCGACGAAATCGATCGGCGCGCCTTTCAGCAGGCTTTCTTCCGGCTGCACCGCAACCTTGGCGCCGACCATGCCGATCTTGATGTTCGGGTTGGCGTCCTTGATCGCCTGGGCGACTTTCACATCCGACGCAAAGCTCGGCGTTGAGGTATGGATCACGCAGAGATCGCGGTTCTTGGTATCGGCCAGCACCACATCCATGCCGAGTTTGGCGGGCGGCGCGTCGATCAGCCGGCTGCCCGGCACCAAAGCTGCCGGCTGGGCAAGCCAGGTTGGGAACCAGAAGCTCTTGATTTCGCGTTTGGCCTGATAGCGCGAACCCGCGCCGCCATCGAAACCATCGAAAGAGGGCGGCTGGAGGAAAAGCGTCTTCATCATCGGTTCGGTTCCCAGACTTCAGGTGC
>JANXRN010000256.1 GCA_025352995.1 Acetobacteraceae bacterium | reverse complement strand
CCGAGGGCGCCAGTTTCGCGGGGGCGGTAATCCTCGAACTTTGTGTAAACCCCGCGCGAGCCTGACACACGCTCATCCGCTTTGAAGCGGAAGGGGCCGCTGCCGATGATTTCGGTGACCTGCTTGAACGGATCGGTGAGCGCCAGGCGCTCCGGCATCATCGCACACATCGGGGTGGAGGTTTTGCCGAGCGCCATTGGCAACAACGGAAATGGCTTGTTGAGGCGGAACTGGATGGTGCGGTCATCGGGCGCAGAAAGCTCATCGGTGGCGGCGGCGAGCGCCCCGCCCAGCGCATCACGGGCGGCCCAACGACGGATTGAGGCAACGCAGTCGCGCGCCAGGACCGGACTCCCGTCGTGAAAGCGCAATCCGCTGCGGAGCGTGAGGCGCCACAGCTTGGGTTCGGCGGTAAAGCCTTCGAGCATCTGCGGCTGGAATTGATAGGCGCTGTCCATGCCGAACAATGTATCGAACACCATGAAGGCGTGGTTGCGGGTGTTATAAGCGGTGGTCCAGATCGGATCGACCACGGTGACGTCGGATTGGGGGATGAATTTCAGGGTGCGCGCAGCCTGGGCGCGGGCGATCGACGGCATGGCGAGGCCGAAGCTTGCGGCGAGCATTTGGCGACGTTTCATAGGCGGGACCCTCCAAGGTCACGATCTTGGCACTGGAGAGATGCGGGTGGAAGGCGGTCAGGTGCAGAAGCGCCAATGCTAATTGGCTATACCGGGATACAACAACCAGTCCAGCTTCACACGCCCCAACAGCCTTGCTATTTGCTTCTACTGCTCAATAACGAGCGGTATTTCCCGTTTATAATCATTCTCTTAAGCGACATGCTTAGTCCCAAATCTTCTGAATATGCCCCGCGCTTCGGCCGATTGAGCCGCGAAGATTGCCTGAGATAATAAGACCGGCCCTCCGACCAAAAGCCCCGCAAATCCAAATGTAATCATTTCTAACATCAACAAAAAAGCCGCCAAAGGGTTTGCTGCGAAAATAGAGAATACAAACATTCCCGTTATCACTAAGCATTCATGATTAATCGGAGGCTTCGCGCTATGTGCCTTCGCAGCACCACCACCGGGACGCATTTTTACGACAATCTGCCCTGCCACAAAAAATGGAAGCAATAGAACCAGCATCCATGCCTGCGCGCCGCTAAATGCGTGAGCAAGCATATAGCGCACGACACGCTTATCGGCTTCGGGTAGGTCACTCTCTAGAAGAGCACGCCCACTATCGACCATCCGTAGTCGGAGAGGTTGAGCCATCTCGGCCAGCCTGTGTACGATCAGGGTATAGACAACCACCGCAATCCCCGTGGTGATCGCAGCTACCCAAAACCAATAAAGTGCCTCAAAGGTGCTCATCGTGATGCTCCTTTGTCCGTTTCTCATCATGCGTCAAGGGCGTCTTCGAATCCTCTTTCAGGCGCGTGAGGTAAGCATTCGCTAAAGTCTGGATACGATCAGCCCCTAGAAATCGGCAAAACCAACGTACGGGGACACCCACTACGACGGCGGTTAGAAGTATGGTCACAAGAAAGGTTACAAAATCCTCTCTCGCCCACGCAATTAGCACGACTGCAACATCTGCCCAGGTGCTGCCGGTCTCATGTGTTGCCATTCCGGCGAGCCTGCCGAAAGACGGGCCCACTTGCAAGAAGGTAGGTGGTAACTATTCGCCCCATTTCCAAGCTATGCCACCCCAACTACACCCGCTTCCCAGGCACGGCTGGCGCCTCTGGCGCATCATCCTCCGCCCCGGCGGGCGCCTGGATCGGGCAGACCAAGACCGTGAGTTTGGACCCGTCCGGGGCAGCAAACTGCACCGGGGCGCACACGCCCAGTTGCATCAGGGCAGCGAAAACGGCGGCGAGGTTCATTGGGTTTTTCCTTGCATTGAAATCGGGGTTGAATTTGCCAGCAGCAAATCCTTGCTGGCGGAACCGTTGGAACTACCGAGCCAGAAATTCGCCACTTGCGTCGCCATCGCCGCCAGCGTCCCAAGCAGGACGTTAGCCAGCGCTGCCGAATTTTCCGGAATGGCGCGGGTCAGCACCACGAACAGCATTCCGCCAAACGCCAGCAGGATAATCCCGGACAGCAGCGGCGCGCCCCAGGCCAGGGTGCTATGGGCTTGCGCCAGGGAAAGCTCGGTTCCGCGGGCCGACGCGATGTCGGCCATCGCGGCTTTCATCGTATCGAGTTCGGCGACGCGCATCGCGTCGGCCTCGCGGACTGCTGCCAACCTGGCGGTTGAGGCGATTTCGGCCAATTTCTGCTGCAGGGCGGCGGCAACATCGGTTTTGCCCTGGATGGCAAGGATGGCGGCCTCGGCACCACCAACAGCCGTCAAGTCACCGCCGGTGACGGCTGAAACCGCGCCGGCAACCTTGGCGGCGATGTCCCCACCGCTAGCGCCGAACAGATGCTCGGCCAATTGCGGCGCCATGCCGAGGATAAGGGGGAGCAGGGCTGCGAGCATTTATTGGCCTCCCAAAACGGTGAAAGCGGCGGTGCAGGCGCGCTGACGATCGGCAAGACCGGTCAGACCGCCATTGATCCGCCTGGTAAGGGTCGCGAGGTCCCAGGCATCGGCTAGGCGGTTCAGCGCCTTCCAGGTCCAGAACCAGGTCGCACTGGCGGCGGCACCCTCCGGCGTTGCCGCCCAGGCGGCAGCGGCATCAATATTGCGGCCAATGCTGGCCGCGAAGGCCGCGTACTCGTCGCGCCCGGTAATCTGGATCAGCCCGAGGCCGCGAAACCGCCAGCCATCGCCGCTTTCGGCAGTGCCATTGCCCATGCGATTGGCATAGACGTTGTTGGCGAGCGCCTCGGGTGCGTTGACGTAGGCTGCGGCCGCGGCCTCGGTTGGGAAACGCGACGGCCAAACCGCGCAAATACGTGCGGCGTGGCTGTAGCGAAGATTTTCAGCTGTGGCGGTAAACCCGTCGCTTTCCATCGCGCACTGGCCGATGAAGCCGGCGATGCGGCGCGGGGTCGTAATCTGCGCGGCCTGCATCGGGGCGGCCAACGCCCGCGCCCAGCCGGCTGCCTCCACAGCGTGCAAATCTGGCGCGGCCGCGCGCAGGGCGGCCACAATGCGCGGATCGGCATCGCCGTTGGAGGGCGGTGGCATCATGCCGGGGGCGGCAACCAGCGCGACGGCAGCGGCCACGTAGGGGGCGAGGGAAGGTGACATGCAGCGATTTCCTTTGGTTAGTTTGATCTAACATAGGAAATTGTTCTCTGCAAGAAAAGTTATCAAAACTGACGGTTTTTTCACGGAAGGAAGGCAAGAATCTTCTTTTTGTGAACAAAAAGAAGCAAAAAAACTTTCTCACTTTGTTGCCGTTGGCTTGGGACCACGGAGGGTTCGCACGCCAACGGCAAGGAATAGACGAAGTTTTTTTGGTTCTTTTTGTTCACAAAAAGAACGCCTTCCTTCCCCTCCCGTCCCTGCTAAACTGCCAGCGGAAATCGAGGTGCCGCATGTACACGCAAGGCCTGAACCAGCGCGAAGCCGCCGCCGATGACAGTGCCGAG
>JANXRN010000233.1 GCA_025352995.1 Acetobacteraceae bacterium | reverse complement strand
AAGGTACTGGTTGCAACCAGTACCTTAGCCCCCGTCTTCATTGCGACTTACCCTTAAAGGGTTTGGCGTCCAGGGACCTTCGTCATGCCAATGGCATGCTCCGCATGACGCGGGGTCCAGGGGCAGCGCCCCTCGCCTTGCTTCCTTCCTACGCCATCTTCCGCCAAGCCGACATTTGCGTGGCCGAGCTATGGACATGGATCACGACGGGTCGGGTTTGCGCCGTGGCGAACGCGTCCGCGATGGTTGCGGGGATTTCGGCTTCGGTGGTGATGGTCAGGCCGCGGGCGCCGAAGGCTTCGGCCCAGGCGGCGAAGTTTGGGTTGGTGAGGGACGTTGCGTTTGCGTAGGGGCGGCCGGGGTATCGCATTTCGTGATGCATGCCGATGGTGCCGTACATTTTATTGTCGGAGATAACGATGATGGGGTTTACGCCGTAGGCGCGGGCGGTGGCGAGTTCGTTACCGGTCATGAGGGCGCCGCCGTCGCCGACGAAGGCGATGGCTTGTTTGGCGGGTCGGCGGAGGGCGGCGGCGACGGCCATGGGGATCCCCGCGCCCATGGCGCCGACGACGGAGGACAGGAATATCTGGCCGGGTTGGAATTTGATGTAGCGATGGATGAAGGAGGAGAAGTTGCCGGCGTCGGAGGTAATTGCGGCGGTGGGGGCTAGATGTTTGCCGATTTCGATGGCGACGGCGGCGAAGTTCACCCCGTCGGTCATGGGGTCGTAGGTGGGCGCCATCAGGCCGGCATGGATGGTGTGGAGGGTTTGCACCCAGGCGCGGCGTTTGTCGGCGTCTGCTGGGGTGGGGCGGGCGAGGAGGGCGCGGATGACGGCTTGCGGGTCGCCGGCGATGCCGAGGTCGGGGCGGAAGACGCGGCCGATTTCGTTGGCATCGGGCCAGACATGCACGAGGGGGAGTTGCGGTTGGGGCGCGGTGGGGAAGCTATAGGATTGGCTGACGCTGTCGGTGAGGCGTTCGCCGAGGGCGATGAGCAGGTCGGCTTTTTTCATTTCATCGAGCAGCGCTTTGGGGACTCGGATGCCCATGTAGCCGGCGTAGTTGGGGTGGTCGGAGGCGAAAAGATGCGGGCGGCGATGGGTGGGGCTGATTGGTAGCATCCAGCGTTCGGCGAGTTGGGCGAGTTCGGTGCTGACATTGTCACCGGCCAGCGCGCCGCCGACCAGGATCAGCGGTCGTTCGGCGGCGTTGAGCAGTCGCCCGAGTTCTTCGATATCTTCCGGGCGGGCGCCGCCATAGGCGCGCGGGCGGGGGGCGTCGGTGGGCGCGTCGGTCAGTTCGGCGAAGATGTCTTCGGGCAGGATGACGGCGACCGGGCCTGGCGTGCCTGATTCGGCGATATGGAAGGCGCGGGCCAGGGCTTCGCTGGCGGTTTCGGGTTCGTTGACTTCGATGACGGTTTTGGTGACGTCGGACAGCAGGCGCGAATAGTTTTGTTCTTGCAACGCGAGGCGGCCGAAATCTTTGCGTTCGACCTGCCCGACCAGCATGACCAAGGGGGTTGCGTCATGGAAGGCGGTGTGGATGGCGACCATGGCGTTGGCGAGGCCCGGCCCGCGGGAGACCACGCAGACACCGGCGCGATTGCGCATGCGGCCATCGGCGACGGCCATGAAGGCGGCGCCGGCTTCGTGGCGGCAGACGATGAGCTTGATGCGGTTCATGTCGTTGAGCGCGTCGGTCAGGCCAAGATAGGATTCGCCCGGCACGCAATAGAGGATGTCGATATCATGGGCATCCAGGCTTTCGGCCAGCAGGCGGGCGACGGTGCGGGGCATTGGGGGTTTCCTTCGGGTTGGCGGGACGCTATCCAAGCCGCTCTAAGTGTCTCGCTCAAAATGCGCTAGAGCGAGTCATCTGGCGTGTTTTTCGAGAACCGGCGCGGAGCGGACACTGGTCCGTGAGCACCGGAAGCGCAGAAAAGCGCGTCAGATGGCCGCTATAGTAGCATTTTCAGTCAAACACTAAGAAGGCAACGCGGGAGGAAGCGACCATGCGACCCAAGGGAATGCCGTTCCGGATCAGCAAGATTGGCCATGTGGTGCTGAACGTTACCGACCTCAACCGCTCGATGCGGTTTTATACCGAGGTACTGGGCTTTGAGGTTTCCGATATTTACGGCCCGGAGATGATGCCGGGCGGCATGGTGTTCCTGCGCTGTAACCCGGACCATCACGGCATTGCACTGGTCGGGGGTGCGCCGGCGGCGTCTTCGGGCGCGGAATTGCATCATGTGGCGTTTGAGGTCGGGTCTTTGGACGAGGTCATTCGGGCGCGTGACCATTTGCGCGCCAATGACGCGGTGATTGATTTTGAAGGAAGGCGGCGCGCTGGGGTGCAAATCGCCGTCGAGTTTCGCGATCCGGACGGGCATCGGCTGGAGATTTACTGGGGCCTGGATCAGGTCGGCAGCGACGGCATTACCCGTCCGGAGAGCGAATGGGCCGGGGCACGCAGCCTCGCCGACGCGATTGCCAATCCGGTCCGGGGGCAGGATACGACGTTGCAGGACGCAAAGCTCGTCCCTTAGCGCGCCTCCACCAACTCCCGCAGCATTTCCAATTCCAGCCAGCGTTCCTCGGCAATCGCCAGATCGATCTCGGCTTTTGCCAGGGTCCCCGTGGCAGCGTTGAACCGGGCAGGATCGCGACTGTAAAGATTGGCATCAGCCAGGCGCCGTGTCTCGGTGGCGATGACACGCTGCAACGCTTCCATTTCCCCGGGCAAGCTCGCCAGCGCATGCTTGTCCTTGAACGACAATTTCTTCGCCGGCCCGCTTGCAATGCTGTTCAGCGCCGCGTTGCGCGGCTTGTTGGTCACCACCGGCACCAGCACCGGCTTGCCGCGTTGGGCGAGCATGTCCGAATAGCCGCCGGCATATTCGATCCAGCGTCCGTCGCCTTCCGCGTTCACCACGTTGGTCGCAACGCGATCAAGGAAGTCGCGATCATGGCTGACCAGGATCACTGTGCCGGGATAGTCGCCCAGCAGTTCCTGCAACAATTCCAGCGTTTCGAGATCGAGGTCGTTGGTCGGCTCATCGAGCACCAGTAAATTGCTCGGCCGGGCAAGCGCGCAGGCCAGTGCCAGCCGCCCGCGTTCACCGCCCGACAGCACGCCCACCGGGGTGCGCGCCTGTTCGGGTGAAAACAGAAAATCCTTCATGTAGCCAATCACGTGGCGCCGCTCGCCGTTGACATCGACCTGATCGCCGCGCCCGCCGGTCAGCGTGTCGGACAAAGTCATAAGGGGGTCCAACTGATCGCGGCCTTGCGTCAGGGTGACGGTTTCAAGCCCGGCGCCGATGGCAATCTTGCCGGTATCGGGCACCAGATCGCCGGTCAGCATGCGCAGCAGGGTGGTTTTGCCGGCGCCGTTGGGGCCGATGATGCCGAGCCGATCGCCACGCAGCACCCGCATCGACAGATCGTCAACCACGGCGCGGCCGGCATAGGATTTGCCGATATTTTCCGCGACCGCGACCAGCTTGCCGGAAATATCGGCGTCGGATGCGGCCATCCGCACGCCGCCGGCCGGCCCGCGTTGGGTGCGGATTTGCTGGCGCAGTTCGTGCAGATGGCCCAACCGGCGCACATTGCGCTTGCGCCGCGCGGTCACGCCATAGCGCAGCCAATCTTCTTCCATCACCAGCTTGCGGGTCAGCTTATGCTGATCGCGGGCTTCCTGTTCCAGCACTTCGTCGCGCCAGGCTTCGAACTGGGCAAAGCCGCGCTCAGTGCGCCGCGCAATGCCGCGATCAAGCCAGACCATGGTTTTGCCGAGCGCTTCCAGCAGCCGTCGATCATGGCTGATCAACACAATCGCGGCCCGTAGGCTGGCGAGTTCCTGTTCGAGCCAGGCGATCGCCGGCAGATCGAGATGGTTGGTCGGCTCATCCAGCAAAAGAATATCGGGCGACGGCGCCAGTGCGCGTGCCAAAGCTGCCCGGCGGGCTTCCCCGCCCGACAAACGGTCCGGCGTCTCATCGCCCTGCAAGCCCAATTGTTCCAGCAAATAGCGGCCGCGATAGGGATCATCGCCCGGCCCCAACCCCGATTCGACATAGGCCAGCGTACTGGCATGCCCGGCAAGATCGGGTTCTTGCGGCAAATAGCGCATCGTCGCGCCTGGCTGCACAAAACACGTGCCGCGATCGGCCACCTGCAATCCGGCGGCGATTTTCAGCAAGGTCGATTTGCCCGAACCGTTGCGCCCAACGAGGCAAATCCGATCGCCCGCGCCGACCGCGAGTTCAGCGCCTTGCAGCAGTTTGGTGCCACCGAAACCGGTGTGAATATCCTGGAGCGATAGAAGAGGGGGTGCCATGCCGGGCGTCTAGCACGTTGCCCCGCGTTTGCCTCTGTGCACCGCTTGCCTAAGCCTTGCGCGTAGGGCAGGTTTGTCCTACCGACATGTCGTTGACGTGTCGCAAATCGTTTGTTCCCCGGAGCGCTCCCGGGGGGCGACGACAAGTGTCGTCATAACGCAGCCATGGCCTAAATCAGGAGTATCCAACATGCTTACGCGTCGTAATAGTTTCAAAGCCGCCGCAGGTTTGGCGGCCACCGCCACCCTCGGCTCGGCCCGGCTTGCCCATGCGGCCGATAAAGCGATCAAGGTTGGCCTTAACATGTCGTTCACCGGTGCGGATGCCGAATCGGCCGTTCGTGTCGCCAACGGTGCGATCATGGCGTTCGATGACGCCAACGCGACCAATGCGATCAAGGGCTACAAGTTCGAATACGTAAAGTTCGATGATGGCACCGCCACCGCCGGCCAGTACGATCCCGCCCAGGCCGCCACCAATGCCCGCAAGATGGTATCCGACAAAGGCTTCGTTGCGGCGCTTGGCCCGCAAATGTCGGGTGCCGGCAAGGCGATGGCGCCGATCCTGAGCGAGGGCAACCTCGCCATCATCACCCCGTCTTCGACCAACCCTGACATCACCAACCCAAAATTCGCCGCGCAGTATCGCCCGGCCGGAAAGGCGATCTATTTCCGCACCGTCGCGACCGATGCGTTCCAGGGCCCGAACATGGCCAACTTCATGGCCAAGACCCTGAAGATCAAATCGGTCTACATCCTCGATGATTCGGGCGCCTATGGCGTGGGCCTTGCCGATGCGTTCCAGGGCCAGATCGAAAAGCTCAATGTGAAGGTGCTCGGCCGTGACCGGCTTGACCCGAAAGCGGCTGACTACGCGGCCGTTCTCACCAAGATCAAGGCGCTGGGTCCGGATGCGCTTTATTACGGCGGCGTTGGCCAGGCCGGCGTGAAGCTGGTCAAGCAGTCGTACGAAATCATCCCGAACGTCATCAAGGCAGGCGGCGATGGCGTCTATTCGACCGACATTCTGAAAGGCGCCGGCTTCCCGTCGTTTGACGGCTGGTATGCCACCCAGGCATCCCCGCACGTCACCGAAGACAAGGCCGCCGAAGTGTTCACCACGCGCTTCTTCCAGCGCTTCGGTTCGCACCCGGATGATTACGCGGTCACTTGCTACACCGGCGCCCAGGTGATCATCCAGGCCGCCAAGAACCTGGTTGCCGCCGGCAAGGAACCGACCCGCGATGCCATGCAGGCCGCCATCCAGACCGTCTCGCTCAAGGGTAGCCTGATCGGCACCGTTGAATTCGACGAAAACGGCGACATGAAGAACAAGGTGATCAGCGTCTTCCAGATCAAGAAGAACGCTGCCAAGCCGCTCGACGATACTGAATCGCAGTTCAAGTATATCGGCGTGGCACCGATGGCCTGATCTGATATGGCGGAAGGTGGTGCTGTTCCAACGGCGCCACCTTCCGCCATTGCTTTGTTCTGCGGCCAGTAAGTGGGGATGTGCGTATGACGGCGGGTGATCTTTTTCTACAGCAGGCCATTAACGGCCTCAGCCTTGGGGCAATGTATTCCTTGCTCGCCTTGGGCTTCACCCTGGTTTACGGCATCATGGAACTGATTAATTTTGCCCATTTCAACGTCTTCATGGTGGGCTCTATGATCGCGATGCTGACCTTGCAGGCGTTCGGCCTGTCCGGGCAGCAAACTATTCTGACCGGATTGCCCTTGGTGGGGGTTCTGTTGGTTGGCTTCGCCGTATCGATGGTGGGATGCGGCCTGATCGGCGTGGCGATTGAACGCTTCCTGCTGCGGCCGTTGCGGAGCGTTAAAGGCCCGGCGGCGATGATAACCACCATCGGCGTGTCCTATATCCTGTTCAACCTGGTCCTGCTGACCTTGGGCACAGATTCGAAAAATTTCCCCAACCCGCTGCCATCAATCAGCTGGGAAATTGGCGGCGCGGTGCTGCGCATGCGCGAAGTGCTGATCTGGGTGATCGCGCTGGTGCTGATGGGCGGGCTGACCTATTTCGTCACCTATACCAAGCTCGGCAAGGCGATGCGCGCCACCGCGCAAGACCCCGAAGCCGCCCGCATGATGGGGGTGGAGGTTGATCAGGTGGTGATGAGCGCATTTTTCCTCGGCTCGGCGCTCGCCGGCGCCTCGGGGATGATTTTTGGGCTCTATTATAATCTCGCCAAGGTCGATATCGGCTTTGCCGCCGGCTTGCGGGCCTTTACCGCCGCCGTGCTTGGCGGCATCGGCAACGTGCCGGGGGCGATGCTGGGCGGGGTGCTGATCGGGCTGATCGAGTCGGGCAGTGGCCAGTTGATCGGCGCGGCATGGTCCGACGTGGTGATTTTCGGCATCCTGGTGCTGGTGCTGGTGTTCCGGCCGGCCGGCCTACTTGGCCGCCTCGCCCCGAACAAATCTTAAGGAGCGCCGCGCATGACCGCTACCGCCACGGTGCACCCATCCGCCGCGTTGAACCATCAGCAGCGCAGCCTGTTGCTGGCAGCCCTCGCATTCATTTTCTTCACCTTGCTGCCGCAATTCTGGGACAATGACGGTGACCTCGACAGCCTCGCCAATGCGATGTCGTACGCCACCCTGGCGCTCGGGCTAAATATTGTCGTCGGTTTCGCCGGCCTGCTCGATCTTGGCTATGCCGCGTTTTTCGCCATTGGCGCCTATTACTACGGGATTTTCACCAGCTTTCAGGTGATGCCGCCATGGTCAGACTCCTGGGCGCCGCTGGCGTATGTCGGGCTGGTCGAAAAGATCAATCAGGGCGGACCGGATCTGGTCCATTTCACCTTGTCGTTCTGGATCGCACTGCCAACTGGCGGCCTGGTGGCGGCTTTCTTCGGCATGTTGTTTGGCCTGCCGGTGCTGCGCCTGCGCGGTGACTATCTCGCCATCGTCACGTTGGGCTTCGGGGAGATCGTGCAGATCTGCGCCCGCAACCTCGATTGGCTGACCAATGGTGCGGCCGGCCTGAACGGGGTGCAGGGACCGAAACTGTTCGGCTATCGCTTCGGCGTCCATGCCGAGCCGTACTATTATGTCGGCCTGGTGCTGGTGGCCTTCCTGGTTTTCGTCTCGTTTCGTCTGCGCGGCAGCCGCATCGGGCGAGCCTGGATGGCGATCCGCGAAGATGAAACCGCGGCCAGCGCAATGGGCATCAGCCTGGTCAACTACAAGCTGCTGGCTTTTGCGTTGGGGGCAGCGTTTGCCGGCATGACCGGGGTGTTCTTCATCGCCAAGCTGCAAACCGCGACGCCGGAAATGTTCAACTCCGCCGTATCATCGATGCTGCTGGTAATGGTGGTGCTCGGCGGCATGGGCAGCGTCTGGGGCGTGGTAGTGGGCGCGATCCTGCTGCAACTGATGCAAACCTGGTTCCTGCCGCAGATGACGGTGTGGATTCATGATCTCGGCAAAATGACCGGAATTGCGGCCTTCGGACATGTCGACATGGTGCAATGGACGCAGCTGATTTTCGGCGTGATCCTGGTGCTGATGATGCTGTTTCGCCGTGAAGGCCTGATCCCGGCGGTGCGCCGCGTGGCGCCGCTGTCGATGGAACAGCAGACCGCCCATGTGGTGCGCGGCGGCTTCCAAGGTCTCGACAAGATTGGCCGTTGGACGCCCGGCACTGGCACCGCACTCGACATCAAGGACGTGGTGGTGAAGTTCGGCGGGCTGGTCGCGCTCAACAAAGTCAGTCTGCAAGTGCCGGAAGGCGGCGTGGTCGCGGTCATCGGGCCCAACGGCTCCGGCAAATCGACTTTGTTCAACGTCATCACCGGGCTTGTTGAAGCCAATAGCGGATCGATCAAGTTCCAGGGTGTGGAACTGCTCGGCCTCGCGCCGCATCAGGTGCTGGAAAACGGCGTGGCGCGGACGTTCCAGAATATCCGGTTATTCTCCAACCTCACGGTGTTGGAAAACGTGCTGATTGGCGAACATGCGCGCCTGACCACCGGCCCGTTCGGCGCGGTGATCCGCCCGCCCAGCGTCATCAAGGAAGAAAGCCGCGCAACCGAATGGGCGATGAACATCATCGCGATGTTCGGCAATCGCCTGACCCCGCGCTGGGATCAGCCGGTGACGGCGCTGAGCTACGCCAACCGCCGCCGGGTCGAAATCGCCCGCGCCATCGCGTCGCGCCCGAAAATCCTGCTGCTTGATGAGCCGACGGCGGGGATGAACCCGGCCGAATCGCTCGAACTCGCCGAGCAAATCAAAAGCCTGCATGAGCTCGGCCTGACCATCCTGCTCATCGAACATAAGCTCGATGTGGTGACCCGGCTTGCCGACAACGTCATCGTGCTCGACCACGGCGACAAGATCGCCGAGGGCCTGCCGGACGTGGTGCGCAAGGATGAAGAAGTGCTGCGCGCCTATCTCGGCCGGTCGGGGGGACATTAGCCATGGCAACCGCAACCCTGCTGGAATTTAAGGGCGTCAACACCTTCTACGGCGACCTGCATGTCCTGAAGGACGTCGATTACACGATCGGCGAAGGCGAAATTATCAGCCTGCTCGGCGGCAATGCCTGCGGCAAATCCACCACCATGAAGACCATCATGGGCGTGGTGCGGGCAGCGACTGGCACCGTGACCTATCAAGGGCAGGAGATTAACGGCCTGGCCACGTCCGATCGGGTGCGGCGCGGCATCGCTCCGGTGCTTGAGGCGCGGCGACTGTTCGCGCGGATGACAGTGTTCGAAAACCTCGAAATGGGCGCCTACACCCAGCCGCGCGGCGCGCAGTTCGATGATGATATCGCACGGGTCTACGAGCTGTTCCCGCGCGTCAAGGAACGCCGCAACCAGCAGGCCGGCACGCTGTCGGGCGGCGAGCAGCAAATGGTGGCGATCGGCCGGGCGCTGATGGCGCGGCCGAAGCTGATCTGCATGGACGAACCCTCGATGGGACTGTCGCCGCTGTTCGTGGAACTGGTGTTCGACACCATTCAGACCATCAACAAGCAGGGCGTGTCGATCTTCATGGTCGAGCAGAACGCCAACATGGCCCTCTCGATCGCCCATCGCGGCTACGTCCTGCAATCGGGCGCGGTGGTGTTGTCGGGCACAGCGGTCGAACTGCGCTCCAACGACATGATCAAGCAGGCCTATCTCGGGGAGATGGAAGCACCAGCGGCGTGATCGGCGCGGTGACGCTGCGCCTCGACGGGCGTGACCGGATCATCCAGGGTGGACCGTTTGGTGCGTATGAACAGCCGGCGATTGGAGTATGCTTGGAAGTGCGATCGGCGCTGGCAGGGCAGGCGGCACTGCTGTTCCCGGTCCCGGATTTTGGTGCACCCGACCTACAGGCCTTTGCCGCCGCGTTAGGTGATTTGATGACATTGATGGACAAACAACCCGACCTGCCAATCTATATTGGCTGCCGCGCTGGAATTGGGCGGACTGGTATGATGATTGCGGCGTTAGCCAAGATCGCTGGGCAGGATGATCCGGTCGCTTGGACGCGCGCGCAATATCACCCTGACGCCGTCGAAACCGTAGACCAATGTGCCGCGGTCGCAATGCTGGACATGTCATGAAGTGGCCGTGGACCCGGACGAAATCGGCCCAGGAACCGACAGCGCCCAACAACGACCTCCCGGATGTTGCTGAGCTTGTCGCAATAGCCGATGGCTTTCGAGATGCGCGGAACTGGCCACAAGCTGTTGGAGCCTATGAGCGCGTGCTGGCGCGTTTTCCCGAAAGCGCGGCGATTTGGGTGCAGTTCGGCCATGCACGCAAAGAGACTGGAGACCTTGCCGGCGCTGAAAGTGCCTATCGACGCGCTTTGGAGATTGATCCCGACAATGCCGACAGCCTCGTCCAGATTGGGCATGCGCTGAAGCTACAAGGCCGGCGCGATGCAGCGATTGCTGCCTATGCCCAGGCACTGCGGGCTGATCGGACCTGCGATCCCGCGCTGCGTGAGCTGATTGCGCTCGGTGAAGGGCCCATAGCGGGGCAGGTGAGCGGGCTTGGAGACCTCAGCCTGCACAACATGCTCGGTCTGATAACGGAGATGCGTCGCGGCTTGGACACTCTTGAACGCATGTTGCCGGACGTGGCCAGTCTGGCAAGTATTGCGAGCGGGCGCTACGATTTGTTCCGTCAGACCTACCGTCTACCGAACCCGCCTGAGCCCTTAGCGGAACGAAGCTGGGCTGTCCTGGTGATCGCTGGTGCCAGCGATTGCGGGCCAACGCTGCGTAGTCTCGCGGATCAAACTAAAGTGCCCGCGCGCATAGTCGTCCAAGATGCGTCGGCCGCTGCCATCGGTCGCGCCGAGCAAAGCGGCTATTTCGGCAATCGAAACAATGTTCAGTTCCTGGCAGCTGGCCAGGCACCCGAACCGGATGGGATGGATTGGGTCTTGGTGGTTGATTGCGGCGTGGAACTCGCCAGCACCGCCCTGGCCTGGCTGGATTGGGCGGCTGAGAATTGTACGGCGGACGCAATATATGCAGATGAATTTTGGCAGGGCAACAGCATCACCGGTCCGGCCCCAAGCTTCAAAGCGACCGATGACCCGTTTACCGACGCCACGCTTTACGACCACACAATTCTGGCCGTCCGGGCATCAACCCTTGTTCAAATAAGCCGAACGGCACCGATCGCCATCATCGAAGCAGTGACCGCAGGAGGAGGACGGGTTGCCCATCTGGCGAGGGTTTTGAGCCGGCGCCCTGGAGCTCCCTATCCGCCTCAGTCGAGAACACGCGCGGCGCTTCTGCGCGGTTTGCCTGGCCGTGTATCCGCGATCATCCCAACGCGTGATGGTTGCGACATGTTACGAAAATGTGTGACCGCGCTTCGCGAGCTGGCCAGCCGCCCTGAGGATGTCGATATCATTATTCTGGATAATGGCTCCATAACTGAAATTATGCTGAAGTATTTGAGCGAGCTTGCTAATCTTCCTCGGGTCCAGATTCATCGGGTTGATGAAAGGTTCAATTGGTCACGTCTGAACAATCTCGGCGTAACGCAAAGCATCGCTGATGTCGTTTTATTTATCAACGATGATGTGGAAGTGACCGTGGCGGGCTGGGACGATATTTTGCGGGCAACCTTGGCCCTTCACGACGTCGGTGCGGTTGGCGCGCGCTTGAACTATCCGAACGGCTGTTTGCAGCACGCCGGAATTGTTTTTGGACCAAGCGGGCGATGCGAACACGAAGGTGTTGGCTATGGGGCGTTTCTGACGCCAATCGCTGAACGTTGGACGTCCCGGCGTCAGGTTGGTGCGGTGACCGGGGCCTTCCTGGCATGCTGTCGCACTATATTTGACCGTGTAGGCGGCTTTGATCCGAGCCTACCAATCTGGTTCAACGACGTCGATTTCTGCCTCACGCTGCGGCAGGCTGGGCTTGCGATTATCTATGAGCCCGATTTGACAGCTATCCATCGCGAATCGCCAACCCTTGCGGTTGGCGCTGCCGATCCCGACAGGCGGGTGATTTGGGATACCTCGCTTGCCGAGATGCGTCGCCGATGGGGCGAAGCTTTAACAATCGATCCGGGTTTCAATCCTCACTTCGCCCGAACTGGCCGACCGTTCGAGGCGCTGTTCGAGCCATCGCTCGGCGCCGTTCAAGCGCATCTCAAGCGATCCGCACAGCCAAATCCATGGCGCGTTCCCTGACGACATTGCCGTCGGGGAAATCGGTAGCGGCGATGGGGTCCTGATCAACCATTGCAGCAGTGGTTGCGCAGAGCTGGGTCCAGATATCTAGAGATAGGTCGTTGGCATGATCGTAGAGCGCAAAACGATCAATAATACCCTGGTATAACCCTGATCCGAGATGTGTGACGTCTCCAACCTTTTCGTCAGGTCCGGCAGCAGTAACCAGTAGCATCGGGCATGCGCTCATCTGCCGAATGATCTTATGCAGCTGTAGGGCAGGCGATGTCGTGGAGCAGGTTGTGCTTGAAGACCAAAATGCTTCGACCTTCATCCAAACTGCGGAAAAACTTCTGTACGAGATAGGCAATTTTCTATGCCTCCTGCTCGTGAATTTCGCGCCGCTCGGCCTCGGGCGCGTTGAAAAAATAGGTATCCCCCTGCAGCGTGGCGTGCAAATTTGTATGAAAGGCAATGCGTGTAACGGTATTATACCACTCCCGGAAGACACTGACTCACCCGGGGGATTCCCATTCGCCTCGAACTCTGATTCGATATCGCTGTTTTACGATTCGCAGTCAGGAGCAAGTCATGGGCGCACCGGTAGCGATCACTCGGGATGATTTCACA
>JANXRN010000222.1 GCA_025352995.1 Acetobacteraceae bacterium | reverse complement strand
CCGCGCTCAGAGATACTTCCCGCGCTCCATAATCTCGAGCGTGTACTCCTTGTAGGTCATCCCCAACTCCTCGGCCCGCGCCAGCCGGCGCAGGGCGATCTCGGGCGGCGGGGTTTTCCAAGCGCGCTTATGGGCGCGGCGCCAGGTGTAGCTGCGCCAGGCAAGGACGTCGGGGGCTTCGTCTTCGAGCGGCGGGCCGCCATTATGGCCGGTGTGCATGGGTCAGACCCTCTGGCGCAAAAGATCGAGGGCAAGGGCGACGGTGGCGCGGCGGACTTCCATCCGGTCGCCGGGGAAGACGCGGCTGGTGCTGGTGGTGGCTTCGCCGCGGCGGGCGCAGCCGAACCAGACCAGGCCGACCGGCTTGTCGGCGCTGCCACCGCCAGGGCCGGCGACGCCGGTCACGCTGATGGCAAGGTCGGCGCGCGACCTCGCGACCGCCCCTTCGGCCATGGCGCGGGCGACAGGTTCGCTAACCGCGCCGTGCGCTTCGATCAGGTCGGGCGCGACGCCGACCAGGTCGGCCTTGGCCTCATTCGAATAGGTGACGAAGCCGCGCTCAACGACATCGGAGCTCCCGGCGATGGCGGTCAGGCTCGCCGCGATTAGCCCGCCGGTGCAGCTTTCGGCGGTGGCGACCATCACCCCGGCGGCGCGGCAGGCGATCAGCAGGTTTTCGGCCTGGGTCAGGATTTCGGCGTCAATCATGGCGGCTCCTGGGCGGGTCAGACGAAGATCATGGGATATTTCTGTTGCGCTGCCCATAGGATTCCGGCGGCGATCAGGCCGGCGATGACATCGTCGCCCATCACGCCGGCGGGGCCGTGCTGGCGGTCGGCCCAGCCGATCGGGCCGGGCTTGGTGATGTCAAGCAGGCGGAACAGGGCGAAGGCTGCGATCAGCCCTAGCGGGGTAGGGGTGGCGAGCGGTAGGAGCGCGAGCAACTGGCCGGCGATTTCATCGATGGTAATCCAGCCCGGGTCGTCGCCGCCGCCGATTTGGCCGATCGCCCACAGGCCGAGCAGGGTGGCGACCAGGGCAGCGAGTGGCAGCCCGATTGGCCAGAAATGCAACAGCACCGCACCAAACGCGATCCCGAGGAGCGACCCGAACGTGCCAGGTGCCACCGGCGCGTAACCGGTGCCGAAGCCGCTGGCGATGAAGCGCGCGGGGCTCACAGGCTGGCCACCCACATATCGAGTGCCGCCAGCACATCCGGTTCGGCGAGCGTAGGGGCGTGGCCGACATTTTCCACCTCGACCACCGGCATGGCGGGGCGGGCGGCGCGCATAGCGGCGACCCCGTCATCAGTCAGAAGGCGGCTAAGGCTGCCATGGAGCAGCAAAAGGGGAATGTCCGGCAAGGCGTGGAACAGCGGCCAAAGCGGGCGCGGGGCGCCTTGCATGAGGATCGCCGTGCGCCTGTCCCAATGCGGGCGCCAGGTGCCGTCCGGGGCTTGGGCATAAGTCAGGCGCGCCAGATCCTCCCAGCCGATCGCGTCGGCGCGCATGCCGTCGCGCAACTGGCCGCGCAAATACGCCATGGCGGCGTCCTGGCTTGGCATGATCGGGGTATCGGAAATGAAATCGAGCACCGAGTCCGCGCCCGGCGCGCCAAGTTCGGGGCCGATATCATTGAGCACGACGCCGGCGAGCAGGGTGGGGCGGGCCATCGCAAGCCCCATCGCGAGCAATCCCCCGAAGCTGGTGCCGATCACCCCGACCCGATGCAGATGAAGTGCGGCGCAGACATCCATCACATCGCGCAGGGTGGCTTCGGGGCCGTAGCGGCTGGCCTCGGCCGGCCAGTCGCTGCCGCCGCGACCGAGATAATCGAGGCTGACGACGCGGCGCGCATGGCCGTAACGGGCGGCGATGGTCGCGAAATCATCGCCAGTGCGCACCAGGCCGGGCAGGCACAGCAGCGGCACGCCGGGGCCATCGCCCCATTGATAAAGTTTTAAATTCAACCCATCCCAGGTTGAAACGCCGGTCACGGCAGCCAGGCCGCCAGCGGATGCGGGGCAATGTTGCCGGCCTGGGCGCGATAGATCACCAGATTTTCGGTGACGCGCTGGACGTAGTTGCGGGTTTCGGCGAACGGGATCAGCTCAATCCAGTCAATCGCGTCAATTGCGCCCCGCCGCGGATCGCCGTTGACGCCGAGCCACTCGGTCACCCGGCCCGGCCCAGCATTGTAGCCGGCCATCACCAGCGGCGTGGCGTTGTCGAACTGCGCCATCAGCAGCGCGAGATAGGCGGTGCCGAGGCGCAAATTCAGCGCCGGATCATCGGTGAGCGCTGCTACCGGGGCGGCGACATTCAACTTCTTGCCCATTTGGGCAGCCGTTGCCGGCATCAACTGCATCAGGCCGCGCGCGCCGGCCGGGCTGGTGATGGCGGCATCGAAGCTGCTTTCCTGGCGGATGATGCCGAGCGCGAGTGCCGGTTCCACCCCGGCTTCGGGCGGGATCGGCGCGGCTTGCGGCCAACCTGTGGCCAGCGGCACCAGCCCATCGCGGCCGGCGCGACGGGCCAGCGCCACGGCGACTTGCGGCGCGCCAAGACCGATGGCGAGCCGGGCGGTCAGATCGCGGGTTGCCGGATCGGGGGCAACCTCATCAAGGCGCAGCAGGAACGGCGCGGCCCGGCGTGGGACGCCCCAACTCACCAGGATGGCCGCCGCGCGCGCGAGTTCGCGGCCGGCAAGGTCTAGCGCCTGGGTGCCATCGACCGGCTTGGCTGCCTCGGTCAGCCGGGCAGCCAGGACTTGCGGCGTATCGCCGGCGGCGAGCGCGCCCAACTGGCCGTAGAACGTGTTCGGAAACGCCGCGGCGGCACGGTAGAAATTGCGCGCAACCACGGCATTGCCAGCGGCGCGCCCAAGCCAGTATTGCGCGCGCCCCTGGGTAATCGCGGCGTTGGACGCGGCAGCCAGGGTCTGGAAATGCTTGCTCGCCAATTCCCGGTTGCCGAGCCGGCGGAGCGCGATGAAGCCGGCCAGGAATTCGGCATCGGCGATTTGTTCAACCCTGGTCTGGGCGTGGCCGGCGGCGAGGCGGTAGGCGCCTTCGGCATCCCCCACCCGCAAGCGACGGCGGACGAGCAGGGAACGTTCGTCCCAGAACGCCGACTGACGCTCCGGCGGGGCGCCTTTCTCGGCTTCATTGCCTGACGCCAGCCACAATGCCAGGGCAGCATCGTCCTGTTCGTTGCGACGCAGCCAGCGCGCCTGTTCCAGCATGATGGCGGGATCGGCGCGCAGTTTCTCCGGCAGCGCGTTCAGCAGCCCGCGTGCATTGGCTTCGTCACGGCGCAGCGCAAGCCGCACGTCGCCCAGGCGACGGTCTTCCGGGGCCAGGCGCAGCAATTGCCGGGCGGCAGCGTTCGGTTCGCTCCAGGCGAGCCGGTCAAAGCGGCGCAACTGGTCTTCACGCCGAATGGCACCGCCCCAGCTTTTGAGCACGCGGGCCTCACCGGTGGCGTCCAGGCTGCCGTCGGCCCAGATCGTGCGCGCAAGAGCGGCGGCATCGCCGAAGCGGCCAAGCTTTTGCAGCGCATCGGCACAGCGCAACTGGGTCGCGGTGGCGGCGGGCTTGATCTGGTCGCAGGCAGCAGCGGCCAGATTGTCATCCAATTCCGCCGCCAGCATTTCGTCGCGTCGGTGCGCCAGATTGGCGGCAAACGGCCAGTCCGGGTTGGCGGCCATGAAGCCGGTGATCTCGGCCATGCTTGCCGCCCCTGGCGCTTGCAGGCGGAACCAGGTGACAAGTTTTGCCGCCACCGGGTCGGGGTGGCGGGCGGCCAGGACCTGGGCATCGGCCCAGCGATCGGCGCGCACGGCGTCCATGACATCTTGCGCCATGGCAGCCAGCGGCAGGAAAACGGTGACAAGCAGCGGGAGGATAAATCGCATACCGCCTTCTTACCCCAGGCGGGCGAGGTAGTCATGCAGGGCGGCGAGAAATCCCTTGGTGTTTTGTGACGGCACCAGATGGCCGCACTCGGGGATGGTGACGAGTTCGCCCTGCGGCAGATGGTCACGGAAGCGTTCGGCGGCGTCCGGCGCCAGAATGTTGGAATTGGCCCCGCGCACCACCAGCACCGGCAATTTCAGCCGCGCCGCATCCGGCAAGGTCAGCGCATCGGCCGGCAGCGATGGCCGGATCCCGACCCGCCGCGCAGTGCCATCGCATTTGGAGATGTATTTGCCGTCGGCGCGCACCAGCATGTTGTATTTCGCGGTCCGCTCGATATGCGCCATCGGCCGATAGGGATCGTATTTGCGCACGGTGGCGACGAAATGATCGAGGTCATCAAATTCCTCGGCCGCTTTCACGAAGCCGGCAATGGCGGTGCGGCCGGCGTCCGATATTTCCGGCCCGATATCGACGACGACCAGCGCGCGCATCGCATCCGGGGTTTCGCGCGCCACCAGCATCGCGTTGCGCCCCCCCATCGAATGGCCAACCACGACCGGGCGCTTGCCGGGCTCCAACGCCGCCAGGAACGCGGTGACATCGGCGGCCATCGCCATGCCGGAATAATCCACGTCGCGCGCCCATTCACTGTCGCCATGGCCGCGCTGGTCCAACGCCAGCACGTGGTAATGCTGGGCGAGGTTCAGGCTGCATAAATCCCAGGCATGCGCCGACTGATGGCCGCCATGCAGCAGCAGCACGGTGGGCTTTGACCGATCGCCCCATTCAAGGAAATGAAAGCGCATGCCGCGCAGCACAATATTGACCGAGCGATACTGGGTGGATTTGCTGTGATCGATGCCCAGATCGCTCGCC
>JANXRN010000221.1 GCA_025352995.1 Acetobacteraceae bacterium | reverse complement strand
CAAAGCCGACGAAAGTGGTCAGCAACCCCGCCGCGATGGTGGAAGGTGAAAGCTCGCGGAACATCAGGCCAGAATGGCCGCGATCACCGCCGGGTCCACATCCTCAATCCTTGGCGGCGACCATTTCGGGTTGCGGTCCTTATCGACCAGCACCGCCCGCACGCCCTCGGCGAAATCCGGATGCTGGGTGGTGGTCCGGGTGAGTTTCAACTCCGCGGCCAATGCGGCATCGAGGTTAAGCGCCGCACCGCGCTTGACCGCCGCGAACGACCACACCACCGACGATGGCGACACACCCCGCATCGCGGCCATGCTTTCCTTTGCCCAGTCGCTCGGGTCAGCTTCAAGCCGGGCGATGATGTCGGCCACGCTCGGCGCGCCGAAACAATGATCGATCGCGGCACGCTGCCCTGCCAGGCTGAACGGCGGCAGGGCCTGGGCAAAGCCCGCGACCGCTGCCACGCCGTCTTGCGCGATCGCCGCGCTCAGCGCTGGCATGTCGGCCTTGGCGACCAGATGCGTCGCGATGCCGGCATGGACGGCGTCCGCACCTTTCAAGCGCGCGCCGGTCAGGGCCAGATACATGCCCAAGGCGCCCGGCAGCCGCGGCAACATGTAGGTCGCGCCCACATCAGGGAACAGCGCAATCGCGGTTTCCGGCATGGCGAACAGGCTGTCAGGCGTGGTCACCCGCATCTGGCCATAAACCGACACGCCAATGCCGCCGCCCATGCAAACGCCATCGATCAGCGCGACATAAGGCTTGGGATAGGTCGCGATGCAGGCGTTGAGGGTGTATTCCTCGGCAAAGAACGCTTCGACCAGTGCGGTTTCGCCCGCGACCGCCTGGGCGCGAATGGCACGGATATCACCGCCGGCGCAGAACGCCCGCCCGCCCGCGCCATCGATCACCACCGCATGGACTTCCGGCACATCGCGCCAGGCGTCGAGCGCGCGCTGCATGCCGCGGATCATGTCGAGATCGAGCGCATTCAACGCCTTCGGGCGGTTCAGCGTGATGCGGCCAATGCGGCCATCGATGCTGGCGAGAACGGTGGGCGCTTCGGACATTCGGTTGGTTTCCTCAAAATCAGGTTCTTGCGGTATAGCGTTCCCGCGCGGCGGCGCGAAGCCGCTCTGATTGATGGAAGGCAGGCATTAGATGGAAGCGTCTTCTTTTTGTGAACAAAAAGAAGCAAAAAAACTTTATCCATTCCTGGCCGTTGGCGTAGCTCCCCCCGCAGTTGGGAGCGCTCGGAACCAAAGTGAGAAAAGTTTTTCGCTTCTTTTTTTCAAAAAAGAGGCGCTTGCTGCCTTAATATAATGTCCAGCACCCAACCCTTGGTCAGCTTCCGCGCGGTGCGCAAAAGCTTCGATGGCGTGCACCAAGTAGTGCGCGACCTGTCGCTCGACATCGCGACCGGCGAATTGCTGACCCTGCTCGGCCCGTCCGGATCGGGCAAAACCACGACGCTCATGATGCTGGCGGGGTTTGAACGGCCGGATCGCGGCGATATCCTGCTCGCCGGCAAATCGGTGCTGCGCCTGCCGCCCCATCAGCGCGGCATCGGCGTGGTGTTTCAGAACTTCGCCCTGTTTCCCCACATGACCGTCGCCGAGAACATCGCCTTTCCGCTGCGGGTCCGCCATGTTTCCCGTGCAGAGCAAGAACGACGGGTGGGGGAGGCGCTGGGCATGGTGCGGCTGCCCGGCCTCGCCGATCGGTTGCCATCCCAGCTTTCCGGCGGCCAGCAGCAGCGCGTCGCACTCGCCCGCGCGCTGGTGTTCAACCCGCGGCTGGTGCTGCTCGATGAGCCACTCGGCGCCTTGGATCGTGCGCTGCGGGAAGAATTGCAGGCCGAACTGCGCCATTTGCATCGCCAGTTGGGCGTGACGATGCTCTACGTGACCCACGACCAGGCCGAGGCGATGGCGCTGGCTGACCGCATCGCAATTTTCGCCGGCGGGCGCTTGCAGCAATTAGGCAGCCCGCAGGCTTTGTATGATGCGCCCGATAACGTCTTCGTGGCCGGCTTCCTCGGCGATAATAACCTGCTGCCCGGCTGGGTGCAGGAGATCGAGGACGATGTCGCGCTGATCGATCTCACCTGCGGGGCCAGGGTTGAAGCGCGGGTGGCCGACGCGGTGGCGGGGGCACCTTGCATGGTGGCAATCCGGCCGGAACGCATCGCAATTGCGACCGGCACGGCAGCCGAACTCGGCGCGGGGGCGGTCGATGGCGTGCTGACCGAAATGCTGTTCAAGGGCGATATGCGGCATTTGCGACTGCTGATTGGCGCCGGGCCGGCGGCACGGGCGGAAATCACCGTCAAGCGCCCGGCGGGGGCGCCGATCGGCGGGCTGGTGCCGGGGCGCGCCGCCGCGATCGCGTGGCAGCCGGACCATGGGTTGGCGTTTCGGGTGGGTTAGGCAGAGGGCAAGCAGTTCTTTTTGTGAACAAAAAGAACCAAAAAAACTTTTTATCCATTCCTTGCCGTTGGCGTGCGCGCCCCGCAACAGCGAAGCGCGCGGAACCAAAGGGGAAAAGTTTTTTTGCTCCTTTTTTTTCAAAAAAAGGAGTGCTTTCTTGGCATTAGTCTGGGGAGAGCTTGTGCGCCACTCGGGCGGGGGATTTCGGTCGCAGATTTTGTTAGTTTTTATTGACTTTAATCGCGCGTGTGTGTTAGCGTGACTTATGTTGAATTTTACTTTCCTCCTCACTGGGCTGCAGGCCGCGATCGCGGTG
>JANXRN010000210.1 GCA_025352995.1 Acetobacteraceae bacterium | reverse complement strand
ATGCACGGTGCGGCCAAATTCGGTCATCACCAGCACCATTGTTTGCGCCCAAGCCGCACCCAACCCAGTTTTCAGTCCGATCAGCCCACGATCCAACTGCCCGAGCACCCCCGCAAGACGCGGCGCCTGCGCGGCATGGGTGTCCCAGCCGCCAAGCTCCAGCGCCGCGATGCGCGGCCCTTTCGGGTCAGCCAGCAGGCGCCCGGCCGCTTCGGCCAGTGCCGGGAAGCTGTTGGCGGTGTTGCGCGGCGCCTCGGCGCCAGCGAGCACCGCATCCGAAAATCCCCGATCGCGCAGACCATCGCGCACCGCCCGGCCAGTGATCGCGTCACCCCGATGCATCGCGGCAATCCGGGCGTAAAGATCGGTGCCGGGATGGGTCGCGGTCGCCGGCAGCCAGGTGCCGGTCGGCGCCGGACCGCGCAGCAGCAAGGGCACCACGCTGCCGACGGCAAAGGCCATTTCGGCATTTGATTTCGGCGCCAACCCGGTTGCCGCCCGATTAAGCCAACCACTGGTCATGCGCGGGCCATTGCTATGGTCCGGCGTGCCGAACTCAAGATTATCCTGCGCCTCAAAATGGCTGCGGCTGCGGGTTGCCCCGGCGATTGCGTGCAGCACCAGCAATTCATTGGCCTGATACAAGCCGTGCAGCCCGGCGAGCGACGGGTGCAAGCCGTAAAACCCGCCCAGATCGAGCAACCCGCCTGGCTGGCCCGGCATCACCGGGGTCAACACCCCGCGCTGGGCGATGAAATCCGGATCGCCATAGGGGGCGACCGCGGCCAGCCCATCGAGCGCGCCGCGCAGCAGCACCACCACGAAGCGCTTTTCACCAGGGGCGGCCGCAACAGCCAGTGACGCCCGCCCCAGCGTGATGGCACTGGCAAGGCCGAGCAAACTCCCGCGACGGGTGACGGTAAGGGTCATCGACGTTGAAACTCCGGGGCGGCGAGCAGCAAGGTCAGCGCTTCCCGCCGATCGCCGGCGCGGCGGATTGCGCCCATTGTTTCGGCGGGGAGGAATTCACCCAGGCTGGCGTCTGCAATTGCAGCCGCATCAGCATCCCCGGCACGGCCAGCGATGCTGTACGCCCAGTCGATGCGCCGCAGCAGGGCTTCCGGCGCTGCCCAATCGACCGCGAGGTCGGACCAGCCATTGGGCAAGGGTGCCGACATATAAGGCTGGCCCAACATGCCGAACACGCCGCGCAAATCAGGGCGCTTGGCCACCGGCAGATTGATCGCGCGCAGCACGCCGACGACATATTCCATCGGCTGGCGCAACTTAGTCAGCGGCGTCCAGGCTTCCGGCACCGCAATCACTTCCAGGGCCGCCGCCTTCAGATCGCCCTTGGTTTGGCTCAGCACCCGCTCGACCCGCGCAACCGCTGCCGGCGGCGGCACATCAGCGACAAAATGCCGTACCAGCTTGGTCGCCAGATTGCGGTAGGTACTGGGCTGCCCGGCGAGCCAGGCGAGGGCGCGTTGGCCTTCGCTCTCGCCCCCGGTATAAATCTGTCCCATGACAGTCTTCGACCCAAGTTCATGGGCATTGACGCGGAACAAATAGCCCGGCGGTTCCTCATCATAGCGGATCGACCAGCCGGTCAGCACTTTGGCAAATTCGGTCACATCGTTCTGGGTGTAGCCTGATGCCGGGGTCACGGTATGCAATTCCAGGCATTCGCGCGCCAGATTCTCGTTCAGCCCGCGGCGGCTGCGCTTGCCGGCATTGCTGGTCGGGCCCACAGATTGCGCGTTGTCGAGATACATCAGCATCGCCGGATGTTGCATCACGGCCACCACCATGTCGCCGAAGCGGCCGGTGACATGGGGGCGGATGGCCTCGCGGACATAAGCGTGCGCAACCCCGATCACCTGACCACGCCGCAAGCTGACGGTGAAATGATTGGCCCAGAACCACACCAGCCGCTCGCGGAACGGGGTATCGGTGGTCAGCAGCACATCAATCGCCGTGGCGGCATCAGCGGTGATGATCGGGCGGACATTTTCCGCCTTGCCGTTCTTGGTCACCTGATCGAGCCGCAGTGCGCGCAGCCCTTCGGCGGTGCTGTGCCAAGGCCGATCCATCGCCGGGTCGGGGCCATCCAACTGCCCGGCAAGCCAGGCACGCGGGTCGGACGGCAAGGTTGCTGTACCTCGCCGCCCCAAACCAAACCGAATTTCGGCATGCAATGCATTATTGGACATAAGGCATCTTACCATGCCTGGATATCACCGGAACTATCGCAGCCGTTACATTTCGTCCAGCAGCTTCACCCCGGCGCCACGCGCGGCGGCGACCAGGGCCCGGTCCAGCGAAGCAAGAGGCAGCGCACGTCGTAGCGCGAGTTCGAGATAGGCCGCGTCATAGACGGTTAAACGCCAAGCACGGGCAAGCGCCAGAATGGCACGAGGATCGGCGTCATGGTCACCGTCAATCGGCGACTGCACCAATGCCGTAAGGAACGCGCCAACATTGGCCTCAGAAATTCGGCCCCTTCGCTCAGCAGTCAGCAGTGCATTGCGAACTTCCAAAGTCCATAATTCAGGTACTAGGGCGGAGCCGTCGCGCAATTGAACTTTGGCAATAATGGCAAGCTCTTCTTCATCCGGCTCCAACGCCCAGGATGCCACGACTGAGGCATCCAGCACGAACAGCATCAGTAGCGATGCCCCTCGTGGCGGGCTGCCAGAATTTCATCGAGCGTCATGCCGGGACCGCGTCGACGGATCGCGTCCATCTTCGCGAAGATACGGTCCATATTCTCCCGCCGTACATCGCGTTCTGGCACCAGCCGCGCAATCGGCTTACCGTGCCGTGTGATCACCAGAGTTTCACCGGCTTCGACATCGTCCAGCAAACGGGGCAAATGGGTCTTGGCGTCGGACGCCTGAACTTCACGCATGGCACGCTCACTTTCGATTGGTCGATCCAACTGGATCGACTGGTCGTTCAGACTAGTCGAAACTCCCTTCCAAGCCAATCACTAAATCCCGTGATACGCTGCCATGCACACCAAATACGCCAGCAGGCTTGCAAAACCGCCCGGAGATAGGCATGGAGGCGCCTTCTCCTACTCCCTGTTTTTGCTCGCTCGCTCCCGCCGTCCCTCGGCGGGCCTATGGAGGCTACCGTGTCCGACAATCCGCTCGCCAGAATTCGCAATATCGGCATTACCGCGCATATCGATGCCGGCAAGACGACCACGACCGAGCGTATCTTGTACTACACGGGCATGTCGCACCGCATTGGCGAAGTGCATGACGGCAACACCACCACTGATTACATGGACCAGGAGCGCGAACGCGGCATCACCATCACCTCGGCGGCAGTGACGTGTGAGTGGAAAGACTACCGCATTAACATCATCGACACCCCCGGCCACATCGATTTCAACATCGAAGTGAACCGGTCACTGCGCGTGCTCGATGGCGCGGTGTTTATCATCGAAGGTGTCGCCGGCGTGCAGCCGCAATCTGAAACCAACTGGCGCCTGGCCGATCGCTACAACGTGCCGCGCATCATTTTCATCAACAAGCTCGACCGCACCGGCGCCGATTTCTATCGCGCCTTCGACACGTTGAAGGAAAAGCTCGACATCATCGCGCTGCCGCTGCAACTGCCGATCGGCGAGGAAGACAAGTTTATCGGCGTCGTCGATCTGGTCGAAATGAAGGCGATCATCTGGGAAGGCGGCGAGCTTGGCGCGAAATTCCATGATGAGCCGATTCCGGAAGAACTCGTCGAAAAGGCCGCCGAATACCGCCAGTTGCTGCTCGACACCGCCCTGAGCGTGGACGATGCCGGCATGGAGGAATATTTCGACAAGGGCGATGTCTCGGTCGAAACCCTCAAGCGCGCCATCAAAACTGGCACCATTACCGGCGCCTTTCGCCCCGTCTTGTGCGGCACCGCCTTCAAGAACAAGGGCGTGCAGCCCTTGCTCGACGGCGTGCTCGACTATTTGCCAAGCCCGATTGATGTCCCCGGCATCGCTGTCGCCGCCGAAGATGGCCAGGCAGAAACCGACCTCACCGGTCGTCGCCGCATCAAGGCCGATCCGAAGGCGCCGTTCGCCGGCCTCGCCTTCAAAATCATCAACGACAAATATGGCGCGCTGACCTTCGTGCGAGTCTATGCCGGCACGTTGAAAAGCGGTGACACGGTCATGAACACAACTAAGGATAACCGTGAACGCGTCGGCCGGATGTTCCAGATGCACGCCGACAAGCGGCAGGAAGTCAAGGAAGTCTCCGCTGGTGACATCGCCGCCTTCGTCGGCCTCAAAGACACCGTCACCGGCGACACGCTGGCAAGCTCGGATGATCCGGTGGTGCTGGAACGCATGGCCTTCCCGGTGCCGGTCATCGACATTTCGGTCGAACCGAAAACCAAGGACGGCGTCGAAAAGATGACCCTTGGCCTGCAGAAGCTGGCCTCGGAAGACCCGAGCCTGCGTCTCAAGACCGATCAGGAATCCGGTCAGACCATTTTGTCGGGCATGGGCGAACTGCATCTCGAAATCATCATCGATCGCCTGCGCCGTGAATACGGCGTGGACGCCAATATCGGCGCCCCACAAGTTGCGTATCGCGAAACGATTTCGGCCACCCACACCGAAACCTATACCCACAAGAAGCAGTCCGGCGGCTCGGGCCAATACGCGGAAGTGAAAATCATCTTCTCGCCGATGGAACGCAACGGCGGCGTGGTGTTCGAAAACAAAGTGGTCGGCGGCTCGATCCCGAAGGAATACATCCCCGCGGTCGAAAAAGGCATCAAGGTGCAGGCCGAAACCGGCGTGCTCGCCGGCTTCCCGACCGTCGATTTCAAATACACCCTGGTTGACGGCAAATACCATGACGTCGATTCGAGCGCGCTCGCCTTCGAAATCGCCGGCAAAGCCTGCTTCCGTGACGGCATGAAGAAAGCCAAGCCGATCATCCTGGAACCGATCATGGACGTGGAAGTGACCACGCCCAACGATCACATCGGCGACTGCGTGGGCGACTTGAACCGCCGCCGCGGGCATATCCAAAGCCAGGAAAGCGCAGGATCAACCGTCATGGTCCGCGCCCACGTGCCGCTGAAGGAAATGTTCGGCTACATCTCCGACCTGCGATCAATGACCAAAGGCCGCGCGAGCTTCACCATGCAGTTCCATCACTACGATCCGGTGCCGCGCAACATTGCCGACGAGATTATGGCGAAGAGCGCGTAAAGGAAGGCAGCGCTTCTTTTTGAAAAAAGAAGCAAAAACTTTCTGACCATAAGAAAGGGCCGGAACAACTGTTCCGGCCCTTTTTTTGTTCGATATTTCGTCCTCGGGATTTTGTAGGGTGCAGTTCCGCTTGGAACTGCACCGTCTACTCAAAGGTCACGTCCCCGACCTTCGACCAATCCGCCGGCTTGCCATATGTCCCGGCCCCGCGTACTCCTCGGCGCCTCTGCCAACGAGCCCGCCCATGCGCCCCCTCACCATCGTCCATGTCTCAAGCTTCCCCTTCGGCCTGCGCCCCGCCTTCCAGCACGGCGTCGCCGTCAAGCTGTCCAATGGGCTGATCCGCAACGGCCACCTGGTGCTCAACTTCTCCGACCGCGACATCGCCCGCGCCCGCTCCATCTTCGGCAGTCGCAAATTCGGGGTGCGCCCGGCCAACGCGGCATTGATCGAGTTCTGCCGTTTCCACCGCCCTGACGTGATCCTGTCCGGCCACGCCGATGTCATTCTGCCCACCACGCTCGCCCGCATCCGCGAGATCCTGCCCAGCGTCCGCATTGCGCAATACAACGTCGATCCGTTGTTCGAACCTGACAATATTCGTCGCCTTTCCAGCAAGTTGGCCGTCGTCGATGCGACTTTCGTCACCACTGCCGGGCCTGACATGCGGGCCTTGCGCGCCGGCGGTAACCGGGTCGCCTTCATGGCCAACCCGATGGACGCCAGCATCGAACGCGGCCGCTGCGACCTGGTCGACACCCTGCCGTTCGATCTGTTCTACGCCTGCGGCAACCCCGGCCGCCCGCTGCGCCATATTTGCGGACGCGACTGGAACATGAATGATTTCATCGCCGATCTGCGTGCCAGATTGCCCACCACCCGCCTTCTGCTCGGCGGTGTCGGCGGCCATCCCCATCTGACCGGCGCCGCCTATCAGACCGCGCTGGAAACCGCCGCCATGGGCCTCAACATCAGCCGTCGCCCGGATTCCTATCTCTATAGTTCCGACCGCATCGCCCAGATGATCGGCAACGGCCAAGTGGTGCTGATGGAACGCGCCACCGGCTATGGCGATATTTTCACCGATGATGAGATGGTGTTTTTCGCCACCCTCGACGAACTCACCAGACAAATCGAGCGCCTCACCATCGACCACACCCACCGCCGCGCCATCGCCACCGCCGGCCGGGCACGCTACCGCGATTTGTTCAACGAACGCGCGGTGGCCGCCAACCTGCTCGATGTCCTGCTGCACGACGCCGATCCCGACACCATTCCCGGCCTGCGCCCCGCGTGACCTGGCAGGCCGCGCCCGCCATCCTTCTGCGGTTGGTGATCGGCGCCGGCTTGCTCATCGCGCCCAACCCGCTTTGGGCGATGCTGTTCTATCTCACCCTGCTGCCGCTCACCGCCGCCCGACTGTACCGCGACGGGCATTGGCCAACCGACATTGGGTCGCTGGCCGGCATCGCGCTGATCGTATGGTTCACCCTCACGACAGTCTGGGACACCAGCGGTGGCGGCCATGTCCTGTGGCTGTGGAACGGCCTCTGCACCTTGGTCTTTTTTACGGCCACGCTTGAGTCGGATCGCGAGCGCCTGATCACAACGATATGTTGCTGCGCCCTTCTCAATGCAATGATCGCCATCGCGGTTTTTGCGCTCGGCCATGGCGACCCCAGCCGCATGGCGGGTTGGGCCGAAACCCGGCACCCCATCCTCGGTGCATCGATCATCGGGGTCGCGATAGTGCTGGCCATGGGCCGCATTCTCGGCGGCGGTGATAAACGGCTTCCAGCCGCAATGATCGTCGCCGGCCTGGTGTTCATCGCGCTTACCGGCAGCCGCGGCCCGATGTTGGCCATCATCATAACATTAGCCGTGCTTCTGGCGGCCCTCCGCCCGCTTGCGCTGATTGTCCCCGTCATCGCCCTCGGCGTTCTCGCCTGGTCCAGCACCGGCCAGGCCATCATCGCCCGCGCGCTCGAACGCGGCTGGTCAAACCGGCTGGAAATCTGGCAAATATCCCTGGCCAAGATCGCCCAGCACCCGGTTTTCGGCAGCGGCCCGGCCACCTTGCTCGACCGCCCCGGTGAGGATTTTCCGCATAATCTGTTCCTCTCAACCTGGCTCTATAGTGGCATTGTCGGTCTGGCGCTGTTGCTGGCCCTGCTCGTCCTCGCCGCCCGCGCCGCATTTCGCAATCCCGACCGAGCCACGCGCTGGACCTTGCTGGCGCTGCTGTTGCACGTCGTTTTGTCCGGCCTGACCGACCTCAGCCAGGTCACCAAAGGCCCCGGCCCGATGTGGTACATTGTCTGGCTGCCGATCGCACTCGCGCTGTCCCGCCACAAGACTTTAACGCGTCACAAACGAATACCCTGGTAGTCTCTCAAGCAGCGGGCAAAAAAGCTCGGCAGAGGACGCCACCATGATCACTGCTTTCGTCATCCTAATCCTGCTCAGCCTCATCATCGCGATTGTCTATGTCCGCGACATTACCCAGACCCAGCATACGATTTTGCGCAACTTCCCGGTGCTTGGCCATTTCCGCTATTTCTCGGAAAGCTTCGGCGAGTATATGCGCCAATACCAATATCTGCCGGACTGGGTGGAACGTCCGTTCAACCGGCTGGAACGCTCCTGGGTCTATCGCTCGGCCAAGGGTGTTTCCAATCTGGTATCCTTCGGCAGCGAAACCATCCCGGCCTTCGTGTTCCGCAACGCCGCCTTTCCGGTGCTCGATACGGAAAAATCCACCTACCCCGGCAAGACCATCGGCATCATCGATGGTCCCGGCGCCTGCGCCAAACCGCATCTGGCCCGCAGCTTCTTCAATATTTCGGGCATGAGCTACGGCGCCCTGTCGCACGCAGCCGTCAGCGCTTTGTCACGCGGCGCCGCCAAGGCGGGCGTTTGGATGGCAACGGGGGAAGGCGGGCTCGCCAAATACCACCTCGAAGGCAATTGCGATGTCATCATGCAAATCGGCACCGCCAAATATGGCGTGCGCGACGATGCCGGCAATTTATCCGACGACAAGCTTCGCGCCATCGCCGCCCACGACCAAGTCCGCATGTTCGAAGTTAAACTCGCGCAAGGCGCCAAACCCGGCAAAGGCGGCATTCTCCCCGCCGCCAAGGTCAACGCCGAAATCGCCGCCATTCGCGGCATCCCGCAAGGCCAGGACAGCATCAGCCCCAATCGCCACACCGACATTGGCAATATTGCCGAGCTCGGCGCTTTCGTGAACCGGGTCCGCACCATCACCGGCAAACCGGTGGGGGTGAAGTTCGTCGCTGGCGAACAGCATTTCCTCGATGACTGGTTCGCCGATTGCGCCCTCCACCCCGAACATTGCCCGGACTATGTCCAGATTGACGGCGGCGAAGGCGGCACCGGCGCCGCCCCTGCCCCGTTGGCCGACTATGTCGGCTTGCCGATCACCATGGCGCTGCCCCTGGTGGTGGATGCGCGCGCGCGCCATGGCCTGACCGAACGCATCCGCATCATCGCCTCCGGCAAGCTGATCACACCAGACAAGGTCGCCTGGGCGCTTTGCATGGGCGCGGATTTTGTATCGTCGGCGCGCGGCTTCATGCTGTCGCTCGGCTGCATTCAGGCAATGAAATGCAGCAGCGGCTTTTGCCCGACCGGCATCACCTCCGCCGATCCGCGCCTGATCCGCGGGCTGGACCCAACCGACAAATCCGAACGGGTTGCGCGCTACGCGCACCAAGTGCATGAGGATGTCGAGATCATCGCCCATTCCTGCGGCCTGCCAAACCCACTTTTCTTCGGCCCGCAGCACGTCACCGAAATCGAACGCGGCGTCGGCGGCTTCCGCAACGCGGGGGCCTAATTCAGGCCGGGCTAGACGCCCCGAGCAAGGTCGCCAACGTCGTCGAAGCCCGGACATATTCGATGCGGAGATTGGCCACCAGACCCGTTTCCGTTTCCGCATCGCTATTGGCCGCGGCTTCTTCAATCCGCACGCAGCATGTCCGAAGCCGATCAGCGCCGAGATAGGCGGAACTCGACTTCAGCGTGTGCGCCGCCTGCCGGGCGCCGACATGGTCGCGCGCCGCGATCGCGCGGGCGATTTCGTTCACCAGCGCTTCACCATCGACCAGGAATTGCTGCAATACCCGGTGCACCAACCCATCATTGCCGGCGGATTCAATTTCGCGCAGGCGGCCAATTGCCCCGGCATCAATCACCGCAAGCTCACTCGGCCGGGCGAGGTCTTGCGCTTCATTGCTCAGCGCACTGCCATTGCGATGCACCCAAGCCGAAATCGCTTCCGCCAGCACCGCCCGGGTCACCGGCTTGGTCAGATGATCATCGAAGCCTGCCGTCAGGCTTTTGGCCCGATCACCGGGCAGGGCATGCGCCGACAACGCCAGCACCGGGGTTTTGTCGCCAATGCGCTGCTGCTGTTCGCGGATCGCCGCAGTGGCGGCAAACCCGTCCATCCGCGGCATTTGCAAATCCATCAGCACCATGTCGAAGCACCCGGGGCGGAACTGTTCTACCGCATCCTGCCCATCAAGCGCCGATGTCACCACGCAGCCCAGGCTTTGCAGCAGGCCGCGCCCCACTTCCATATTCACCGCATTGTCTTCCACCAGCAGCACCCGCACCGGCTTGCTACCGTTGGTCACACGCGGCTGCGGGCTGCGCGCCATCTCAGCCGTCGGCTTGGCGCCGCTAGCCTGGGCGCCCTTGCGCATGGTGACAGTGAACCAGAAAGTCGAACCGACCCCAATTTCGCTGCGCACCCCAAGCTCGCCGCCCATCATCGCGCAAATCTGCTTGGCGATCGACAGGCCCAGCCCGGTCCCGCCGAATTCGCGGGTGATGGAGCCATCGCCTTGCGCGAACGCATCGAAAATTATCGACTGTTTGGCGGCCGAAATACCAATCCCGGTGTCGGAAACCTCAAACTTCAGCACCACCAACGCACCGCGATCTTCCGACTGCGATACCGCAAGTTTCACATGGCCTTGCGCGGTAAACTTCACCGCATTGCCAAGCAAATTGATCAGGATCTGCCGCAGCCGATGCTGATCGCCGACCAAATTCATCCGCAGCGCATCGGGCAGCACGACATCAAGCCGCAGCCCCTTGACCCGCGCCGGCTCGGCAAAAAGATCGCTGGTTTCATCGACCAGGGCGGCAAGATCGAACCCGCCCTGGTCGAGTTCAAGCTTACCCGCCTCGATCTTCGACAGGTCGAGAATGTCATTGATCAGCCCAAGCAGCGCGGTCCCGGACCGTGTCACGGCTTCCGCATATCGCTGCTGGCGTTCATCCATTTCAGTCTGGCGCAGCAATTCCACCATGCCCAGCATGCCGTTCAACGGCGTGCGGATTTCATGGCTCATATTGGCGAGAAACTGCGACTTCGCGTTGTTGGAGATTTCAGCCTGCTTCAACGCCTCGCGGGTTTGCGCGTTCCGGCGCTGCAGGCTTTCGACCATGGTATTGAAGGCGCGCCCCAGTCGACGGATTTCGCGCGGCACCAGCCCGACAAAGTCCGGCACCTTGGCCGTTATATCGCCCGCCAGAATCGCATCCGCGGTGGACGCCACCTTGCGCACCGGGCTGGCCAGGAACCCGGCGATCAGCAAGCTCAACACGCTCGCCACCGCCAACGCCACCGCGCCGACCACCCAGGCCACCACATCGATTTCGCGCGCGCGCCGTTTCAGTTCGCTCAACGGCTGCGGCACCATCACGCCCCAGCCGCTTTCCGGCACGAACGAATAGCCCGCGATCATGTCGTCCTTGAACGCCGGGGAGTAGAACGTATCGACTCCGGTCTGGCGCGCCATCATTTTCTTCACCGTCGGCACCGCCGACAAATCCTGCATCCGCGCAATCCAGTCCTTGAACGGATGCCCGATCACCAAGCCATTGGCGTCGGTGATCACCGCATGCCCGCGCTCACCAAAGGCGATCACTGACTGCAGCCGAACCAGATACTCAGTGGTAACCTCGCCCACCGCGAGCCGGCCGTTCGCCAACGCCTTGACGAGGTAAAACGATGGCCGGCCGCTGGAATCGCGCTTCAGCGCGCTCAGCACCGGCCCATCCGCGTCAGCGCCAACCGGCCTGGTCGCCGCCAGGGCGCGCAAATCGGCAACCAGCCGCGCGCCGAGTTCGAGGGACGCCGATGATTTCTCCACCGGCAGGAAGGATTCCACCGTCCCATCGGCCGCAAAGACGCACATATGGACGAAATCGAGCGAATCGAGCAGTTGCGCCAAGCCCGCCGTGTCCGGATTCAAGCTGCCCGGCGCAATCGCCACCATGAAGGCCGCTTTGATATCAACCACATAGCGCGACATCGTGGATGTCAAGTTGCGCGCCACCAGCAAATGCCGCTCGCGCACGGAATCAACCTCGCGATCGAACGACGCTTGCGATTCCCAAATATCCAACGTCAACACCGGGATCGCCGCAACCGCAGTCAGGGCGACGAACAGCAGATATTGCAGCCGGATGCCATCAGTGAAACGTTGCCAGAGGCTGCGTCGCGGCGCAGCATCTCCCCGCCCGGCATTGGGTGGCAGCGCAACATTGGCAGCGTCCTGGGGCATCGTCGCTTCGGTCACGCGGTCTTCCATCTGCGCGGATCACAAACAGCCCAATTTAGCCAAGCCATATCGGGTCGCCGTTTCACCATTGGTTGGACTGACAAGGTCAATTATCTGTTAATTAAGCACATGGTCCAAGCGACCACAACAGCATTGCATGGCGGCCTACCAAGCGCATTGACGCCGCTGCCGCCGCTTGCGACCGTCCCGCATCGACCCACCCGGAGCACCCAAAATGGATTTCGCCAGCCTGCCATTCGATGCCGAAACCATGCTCGCCGGCCTGCGCCCCTGGGTCGAATGCGAATCCCCCACCTTCGATGCCCCAGCCGTCGGCCGCATGATGGATCTCGCCAGCCGAGACCTCATTGTCGCCGGCGCCCGGATCGAGCGCATCGCCGGCCGCATGGGCTATGGCGACTGCGTGCGCGCCACTTTCCCGCACCCTTCGTCAGCGCCCGGCATCCTGGTG
Source organism: Acetobacteraceae bacterium (assembly GCA_025352995.1). Lineage (GTDB taxonomy): Bacteria > Pseudomonadota > Alphaproteobacteria > Acetobacterales > Acetobacteraceae > CAITOL01. Next base: position 3,035 of record JANXRN010000210.1, on the reverse strand, counting down.
ATGGGCCATCTCGATACCGTCCACCCGATCGGCACCCTGACCAAACTGCCGTTCCGCCGCGACGGCGCGCGCTGCTACGGGCCGGGCATCTGGGACATGAAAGGCGGCAACTACATCGCGCTCGAAGCCATCCGCCAACTCGCCCGCGCCGGCATCGCCACCAACCTGCCGATGACCGTATTACTGACGTCGGACGAAGAAATCGGCAGCCCCAGCACCCGCGATCTGATCGAGGCGGAGGCCGCACGCCATAAATACGTGTTGGTGCCCGAACCCGCCCGCCCCGATGGTGGCGTCGTCACCGGCCGCTATGCCATCGCCCGCTTCAACCTCGAAGCCACCGGCCGGCCGAGCCACGCCGGTGCCGCCCCCGGCGCCGGGCGCAGCGCCATCCGCGAAATGGCCCGCCAACTGATCGCCATCGAAGACATGACCACGGCAGACTGCACCTTCAGCGTCGGCGTTATCAATGGCGGCACCTGGGTCAACTGCGTCACCACCAGCTGCACCGGCGAAGCGCTCAGCATGGCCAAACGCCAGGATGACCTCGATCGCGGCGTCGCGGCCATGCTCGCGCTTCACGCCACCAGCAATGACACCAAATTCGAGGTCACCCGCGGCGTCACCCGCCCGGTCTGGGAACCCGACGGCAAAACCATGGCGCTCTACGACCATGCCCGCACCATCGCCCGCAGCATCGGCTTCGATATCAGCCACCAAAGCTCGGGCGGCGGCTCGGACGGCAACTTCACCGGCGCAATGGGCATCGCAACCCTCGACGGCCTAGGTGTCGCCGGCGCCGGCGCACACACGCTCGAAGAACATATCATCGTCGAAAGTCTCGCCGTGCGCGGGCGGCTGATGGCCGGGTTGCTAGCGACGTTGGCATAGAAGGAAAAGCCAAGACTCTTCTTTTTGTGAACAAAAAGAATCAAAAAAACTTTACCTATTCCTTGCCAAATCCGTAGGGCGGATAAGCACTTGCGCCATCCGCCACCAGCCCAAAACAATAATATATTACGATATCGTAACAAAATCCGCGCAATGCGGCGCGGCAGTTCACACATAAATCAACCGGCCTCCCGGCCCGAGCACCAGCCCGGCCGGCGCCACCATCACCGGCGCCGCCTTCGGCATTTGCCAAACCGCCCGAGGCTTGCGCGTCTTGCGCAACCCCACCCCCAGCATCCGACAAAGCGGGCGCAGCAAGCGCCCAGCCTGCGGCACCTCGGCCAAAAACCGAACGCACTCCTCCCGCGTCAGTAAATCCTCCAACCGCGCCCCCAAAGGCGCCGCCTCCCGCACCGCCACCACCAGCCAGGCCGGTACCGTCGGCAACGCCGACACGCGCCGCCCCCCGCCACACGCTGTCCCCGCGCGAGACTTCCGCGCCTTGGGTAACATCCCCGCCCGCCACAAGCGGATCAACCGCTCCAGCCGCGCGCCTATCCGCCCAATCCGTCCCCACACCGCCACTAGCAGCATTGTCAGATGCCGCTCACGCGCTGCCACCACCGCGATCGCGGCTTGTAGCTCAGTGAGGAGGAAGGTGAAATTCAACATAATTTATACTAACACAATTGTACAGTTTAAGTCAATATATTTTAACTTTTGCCCTAACGCGATGGGCCACCCTGGCCCAAGCCGACCGCCGCAAGCTGTCAGGACGCCTTTTTTGGCGCCTTTTGCGCAGAAAAACAGCACTCTGCGGTCAAATCCCCTTGCATCAGCCTGCAAAGCCAGTATTGCCCGCCCAACACGCAGCCTGTGGGGGAACGAATTTCGTGACAACAGACTCAAAACCTTGGTACCGCGTGCTCTACGTGCAGGTGCTGGTCGCCATCGTCATCGGCGCCATCGTCGGCACCGTCTGGCCCAGCTTCGCCACCAATGACTGGATCAAGGCGCTCGGTGACGGCTTCATCAAGCTGATCCGTATGGTGATCGCGCCGATCATTTTCTGCACCGTGGTATCCGGCATCGCCCATATCCAGGATGCCAGCAAGGTCGGCCGGGTTGGCATCAAGGCATTGATCTATTTTGAAATTGTTTCGACCTTCGCGCTCGCCATCGGCATGATGGTGGGCAATATCGCCCAGCCTGGCCGTGGGTTTTCCGCGGCGGGCGCCAATGCGGCGGCGGTAAAAACCTTCGCAGACCAGGCCGGACATCAGAACCCGGTGGATTTTGTCCTCAACATCATCCCCGATAGCGTCGTTGGTGCCTTCGCGCGCGGTGACATCCTGCAGGTGCTGCTGTTCGCAGTGATTTTCGGCTTCGCCCTGCTGGCCCTCGGCGATCGCGCGGCGGTCCTGCGTGGCGCAATCGATGAGGTCGCACACGGCATGTTCGGGGTGATCGGCATCGTGATGCGCGCCGCCCCGATCGGGGCATTCGGCGCCATGGCCTATACGATCGGCCGTTACGGGCCGACCGCGCTTGGCAATCTCGCCGGATTGATCGGCCTGTTCTACCTAACCTCGGCCTTGTTCGTGGTGATCGTGCTCGGGCTGATCGCCCGCATGGCCGGCTTCAGCATTTTCCGTTTCCTGGCTTATATCAAAGACGAGTTGCTGCTGGTGCTGGGCACGAGTTCATCCGAATCCGCCCTGCCGCAGTTGATGGCCAAGCTGGAACGCGCTGGCTGCGCGCGGTCGGTGGTCGGGCTGGTAGTGCCGACCGGATATTCGTTCAACCTTGATGGCACCAACATCTACATGACCATGGCGACCTTGTTCATCGGCCAGGCGCTAGGGGTCGAATTGTCGTTCGGCCAGCAACTGACCATCCTGGGCGTCGCCATGCTGACCTCCAAGGGCGCTACCGGCGTCACCGGCGCGGGCTTCATCACCCTGGCCGCAACCCTTGCCGCGGTTGATCCGCGCCTGGTGCCGGGCATGGCAATCGTATTGGGCATCGATAAATTCATGTCCGAATGCCGCGCCCTGGTGAACATCACCGGCAACGGCGTCGCAACCATCATCGTGGCGTGGTGGGAAGGCGAGCTTGATCGCGACAAGCTCAACGCGGCTTTG
>JANXRN010000201.1 GCA_025352995.1 Acetobacteraceae bacterium | reverse complement strand
ACCATAGACCGTCGAGGCGCTATTAAAGACAATATTACCCTGGCTCGAGGCGGCGGTCGAAACCGCCACTGGGCCGGCGATGAAAGGCGCATTGCTGGTGAGAATGTCGGTGGCCGGACCGCCAGCAACCCCGACATTTAGGGTACCAGTTGTTCCCGATGCAGACATATCAACGCCATTCAGTGACCCCGTCGGACTTAGGGTAATCACGCCGGAACCGACGGCGCTTTGGCGCTGGGCAAAACTAGGGGCGGCCCCACTGGAGATCACCACCAATAGCGCGAAGGCGCCGTACACACGTTTCATTTAGGTTTTCCTTGCGGCGATTTACAACCAAAGACGGCATGAAGCTCTATTAGTATCCGTCCCGAAAGTCTGCCGGGCTGGCCCGAGGGTGCTTTTTGCCGATGGAAGCGTCGAAAATTTGCCAGGATGTCCCGCATCCTGACGGCATTTCCTTCTTCCCAGCACCCAAAATCCCTCGCCGGCCCTCCGACGGCAGACTTTCCGGACCGATACTCAGGCATCGGGTTGTCAGTGTGTTGCATTGATTTGTTTCCCGTTTGTCACTATGGTGCAAATCCGCACCGACCGACAGGATCGGAAATTACCTAGTGGTTAAAACCAGACGGAAGAATCCCGGGGGAACGGCAAACTTCTGGGCGTTGTGAGCGAGAAGGTGGGGACCATCTGTCTGATTCTATCCACTAGCCTTTGATTTGGTGGAACGGATCACCTAACGCTCGGGTAGGGAGCGTTAGGATCGCACCACCAGGACCGTTGCAAGGCGCGCAACCATCAGCCCTGAACGGTCCAGCCTTCGGCGCCGCGTAGGGTGAAATGCACCGGCCCGGCCGTTCCACCCGCTGCGTTCAGGGCGGCGATGAGCGGTAGGCGGTCTTCCGGCGGCACGATCAGCATCATGAAGCCGCCACCGCCGGCGCCGGAGATTTTGCCGGCCATGGCGCCGTTTGCCATAGCGGTCTTGAAAAGCGCCTCGATCAGATCGGTGCTGATGCCTGATGCGGTCTGTTTTTTGGCCGCCCAGGATCGGTTGAGGATGGCGGCCATGCTTGGCACATTGCCGCGCAGCAGCGCCTGCTTCATGTCGATCGCGTCCTGCTTCAACTGATGCAGGCTGGCGGTGGCCGCGTCCGGCACTGGGCCCATGCGGCGCTGCTGTTCTTCAATGATTTGTTCGGATCGGCGCGACACGCCGGTGAAGCAGGTGACGAGGGACGCTTCGAGTTCGTTGATGAAAGCATCCGGCACCCGCAGCGGATTGACGATCACCCGGTCATTGGCGAGGAATTCAATGAAGTTGGCGCCACCGAACGCCGCCGCATACTGATCCTGCTTGCCACCGGCGAGGCGGAGATCGATGCGTTCGATCTCAAAGGCGAGATGCGCGACGTCATAGGGGCCGAGCGGCAAAGCGAGCAACGTCCGGAACGCCTCCACCAGCGCCACCACCAGCGCTGATGACGAGCCCAAGCCCGATCCGGGTGGCGCATCGACGTAGGTTGTGATGGTCAGCGGCAGCATCACGCCTGCGTTGAAGTCGCGCATCATCCGGCGGTAAACCCCGCCATGGATGCCGAGACGCGCGGCATTTGTGGCTGCCGGATCGAGGTCAAAGCTCTCTGAGACCCCAACATCGCGCGCCACAAAATGCACCAACCCATCAGCGGACGGGCTGATGAAGGCATGGGCGTAGCGCGCAATCGTGCAGTTCAACACCGCGCCACCATACTGGTCGCAATAGGGGCTGAGGTCGGTGCCACCGCCAGCGAGGCCGAGGCGAAGGGGCGCGCGGGCGCGGGTGGTGGGGGGCATGGTCAGAATTCCGTTATTTCAGCAAGGGTGCAATGAAATCGGCGAGATTGCCACCTGGGAAAAGATGGCCGGCGATGCCGGCTGCCTGCGCGGCTGCAATGTCGGTGGGCTGATCGCCGACCAGGATGGCGCGGCCGGGATCAAGCTGCCAGGCGCGCAGCAAATCGCGCAGCATGCCGGGGCCGGGCTTGCGCCAGCCGTCGGCGCCCGGGGCATCTGGGTGCTGGGGGGCGATCCGCACATCGTCGATCGTGCCGCCGTGCTGACGCACCGCATCGGCTACCCAGGCGTGCAAATCCGCCACATCCGCAACACCATAATAGCCGCGCGCAATGCCGGATTGGTTGGTCACGATGAAGACATGCCAGCCAGCTTCGGTCGCCATGCGGATCGCGGCGGTCGCGCCAGCCACGAATTCCCAGCGCGGGCGTGACCCGACCCAGCCGTAATCGACGTTAATGGTGCCGTCACGATCCAGAAACAATGCGCGGCGCTTGAGCACAGCTGGGAGTTCCTGCTCGGCGCGATGCAAATCATCGGGGATGCCAATATCGATGAAATAGCCGGCGCCAATGCTGGCGCGAACCTGGCCGGCGCGGGCGAGGCTGGGCAGCACATCGCGTTCGAGCGAGCAGATTTCCGGGATTCCGGCAATGATCCGACGATCGAGCAAATAGATGCCGGCATTGATCAGGCCGGGATGGGCGCCGCCACGCTCGGCGAAATCACTGACGCGATCGCCATCGCGGGTGACCAGCCCGAAGCGCGACGTGTCGGCAACTTCGCGCACCACCATGCGGGCGAGCACGTCCCGCCCATCACCCGCGGCATCGGCGAGCAAGGCGGCAAGGTTGGTATCGAAGAAGCTATCACCATTGCACAGCAGGAACCGTGCATCGAGCATCGCACGTGCGTGAAACAACGCGCCGCCGGTGCCGGCGCGGACCGGTTCTTCGGAGAAACGAATGCGCAGCTTTTTCGGCAGGCTGGCGGCGATGTCGGCGACGATATCGCGCAACCGGTCGGACAAATGGCCACATAGGAACAGGATTTCTTCCACCCCGAAGCGGGAAATTTCCTGCATCTGCCAGGCCAGAAACGGCCGCCCGCCGATCGGCAGCGCGGCTTTGGGGGTCTCGGCTGAAATCGCCCCGAGCCGCGTCGCCAACCCGCCGGCCAGGATCGCCATCTGGCGGACCGTCGCTTTCATGTCCCGCCCAGCAGCGCGCGCACCATCACCCGGCCCGGCCGTTCGATGAAACGGTACGCGAGCCAGGCCACCGGCACGACGGAGAATGACCCAACCAGCGCCAGGGCCAACGCCACCGGCAGCGACACTGGCGCCGGATGGAAATATTGCAACAATTCCAGTTCGATCGGCCGGAACGCGTTGTGGATCAGATAGATCGAGTAGGACACTACCCCGAGGAAATACGGAAACGGCAAAGCGAGCCAGCGCGCCGCGCGGCCCTGATTGGCAGCCAAGCTCGCAATCAGCAGCGGAAACGGCAGCACCGTCAGCAGATCGATCCGCAGCGCGAGAAATACCAAACTCACGCCCATCGCCCCGAAAGCCACCGCGTCCGACCCAAGCCACGGAAAGCTGGAGCGCGCGCGATACAGCCGATAGGCGCCCAGGCCGGTGATGAACTGGGTAAAGCAACGCCCGAGACCCATCACGATGCCGCCCTCGGTGAGGCTGAGGCGCGGCTGCTGGCTGGCGAAGGCGGCGAGCACAAGCATGGCCAGCACGAAGCACACGATGGCGACGATGCGCTGGCGGTGAAACATCAGCCACAGGAAGGCGGGGAACAGCAAATAGGCAACGAATTCGGTGCTGATCGTCCAGGATGGACCGTTGAGGTTGGTGCCGATGCCTTGCAGCATCAGGATGTTGGCAATCAGATCGAACGGCAGATGGACCGACGTGTAGATGATATTTCGCCCGATCCACGCCGAACTGATCGCCCCGCCGGCCACGATCGCCAGCAGCACCGCGATGTTCAGCGGCACGATGCGCGCCACCCGCTTGCCGAGGAAGCCGGCATAGGCGCCCATGCCGCGGGCCTCAAACCCGGCCAGATAAGTATAGGCCATGATGAAGCCGCTGAGCACGAAGAACAGATCAACCGCGAGATAGCCATGCCCGACGAT
>JANXRN010000190.1 GCA_025352995.1 Acetobacteraceae bacterium | reverse complement strand
GCTGATCACGCCGATCTCTATTACATCCCGCTCGCCCCGCATAACGTGGCAAGCCCGATCGGCACGGTGGCGGCGGGGCATGTCTGCGCGGCGATGAACAACTTCCTGGTGATGGAATTCCATGCCCATGATGTGCCGTGGGGGGGTGATCTGACCGACGGCGGCGGGACGATCGTTGATGGGTTCATCCATCTGACCGAGGCGCCGGGGCATGGGCTTACGTTGAATGAAGATGTGGCGCGGGCGCATCTGGCGCCGGGGAGCAGTTTTTTTGGGGATGTGCCGTGAAGGAAGGTCTTCTTTTTGTGAACAAAAAGAAGCAAAAAAACTTTCCCACTTTGGTTAGGAGTTCGCACCGGCGGTGGTGCGCCAGTATTAAAAAGTTTTTTTGGTTCTTTTTGTTCACAAAAAGAACTGCTTACTTTCTTGAGAGGCTCTGAATGACTCACACATCAGACATCACCCGCCCGCCGGCGGAATTGGTGGAAGGTTTACGCGCCATCGGCACCGCAACGGCCACCGGCGTTCTATCCCGCATGGGCATTCGCAATTCGCACATGCTGGGGCCGGTGTCGTTTTCACCCGGTCGGTCCATCGCGGGCCCGGCCCTGACCTTGCAAATGATGCCCAAGCGTGAAGATATTTTTGGCGAGGGCGAATATAACGATCCCGAAAAGCAGCTGCATCGCCATGTGCTTTACCATACCCAGGCTGGGGACATTGTGGTGGTCGATGCGCGCGGCGACATGCATAGCGGCATTTTTGGCGAGATGATGTTGACGTTTTTCAAAGGCCGCGGCGGACAAGGGGTGGTAATTGATGGGGTGTTGCGCGATCGGCCCAATGTTGGCGGCTTGGGCCTCGGGCTGTGGCTGCGCGGGTTCTCGCCGAATTATCATACGCAAACCGATCTGATGCCGTTCGCGGTGAACGTGCCGATCGCCTGTGGCGGGGTGACGGTGATGCCGGGCGACATTATTGTTGCCGACGATGACGGTGTGATTGTGGTGCCGGCCGGGCTGGCCGAAAAAGTTATCGCTGAATCCCACCGGTCGCATGATTGGGAGGATTTTTCCCGCGAGCGGCTGGAACAGGGTGGCGATTTGCGGCGCTACTACCCGCTGTCGGAAGCGGCACGGCCGGAATACGAGGCGTGGAAAATAGCGCAGGCCGACAAGGGCCGTGGCTGAATGATTTAGCCAATGCGCGCGGCGGCGACAGCGATCATAGGTAAAGCCCGCCCTGTCGTCTTGATGCAGGACGACAGCCTCGACGCGACGGACCTGATTGCGATCTGCGCCTTCACGAGCGAAAAGTCGACGCCCCCGCCCGGTCGTCTGCGTCGTATCGGTAGCCGCGACCGATGTTGCAGGAATCGCATAGCGACCGGAGATTTTCGGCATTTGTCAGGCCGCCCTTTGACCAGGGAATGACATGGTCAACATGAAGGACACAGACGGGATTTGAGGATGGGCTGTCACCACATAATACACACCTGAACCTGTCGCGGCTGAGAACCTGAAACCGAACGCCGAGGGAGATACTGCGCTTATCTCTGTCGCTTATCTGTATTGGCATCGAAATCTGTTCGTCGGCCGGGGCAGCTTCAAGCAGCTTGGGGTCAAACGCAGAGATATCCAAGTCGGAACTCACGCGCTCTACAAAGGCTGCCAAAGCCTTCTTCCATGTGCCGAAGCGCTCCAGCTATGGTGCGCCCCGACTTTCGATAGCGGTTCACCCATTTCGCGGAAACGCGGGGGACGACCATGGTGCGTCCAGACCGTCAGCAAGTTGTCAAAACACTCTTCATCAGAGTAGCGGCCACGATGTGTTGATGGAAGCCCGGCAGCTTCGAATGCCGCCCTCACAGACCCCCAACGCGTTTTCAGAGTGTCCACACCAAAAGCGAGGTGGGTCTTCACATCGCGCCATGTCAGTTCGGTCTTTCCAAGCCGGCCCGCAAGTCCGACCAAGGCCTCGCGGATACCCTCGTCGGATATTCTTTTAGTGGATGCCACCTTAGCCCCACGAGAACCAAGCCACCGATCACTCAGTCCAGCCGCTGCTAACGCCTTGTCCCACGAACCAAATCGTTGGATCACTGTACCGAAAGACACCCTTGAATGCCTTTGAAATAAGCGGGTCGTCAGGGGGCCATCCGGAACGACGTTAGCTACTCTGCTGAGTTCAACAAGGATTGCATGGTCGGAGTATTCCGCGAGGCGATCCAACTCGAAAACAATGGGCTGGCGTGCTGGAAATTCCGTCATATTCTCGAATCGGCTTTGTTAAAAAATTAATGCGCAGATTAACACGAATAGTTAAGATCAGCGAAGCAGAAAGCGATGGCAGGATAAAGGGGCGCGATGTGCGCCGACTGTCGTTCTTGGGTTTCCAGTGGGTTATGAGGCGATTTCGCAATGTGCGGAACACTGCAGCACATTGCGCCAACGATAGTCTCTTTGTGTTCTCAGTAGATTGGCGCGATGTAAATTCCGTCGTTTCCTTACCAAAGCGCGTAACAATTGGAGAACATGCACCCCCGGCTGGTGCCCTTCGCAAGCCGCTCGCTCCACCGAAATATGCGACCAACCGAGACACGATCAGTTCCGATGATGAAACTCCCGGCGCGCGCGGAATCGAAACACTTGTGGTTGCCTCCACGGAGGCCACCAAAGGGCTGGTCAATATGCGCTGCCTATGATAGGTTACATGTAACTTTCATGGGGAATGAGGCATGTCAACTGCAAGAGGCGCCAAGTCCACGCGGGTGAAGGTACAGGAGCATCGCGAGCGGTTGCGGGCACAAGGCTTGCGGCCCATTCAAATTTGGGTGCCGGACGTGCGTGCCGTGGCATTCAAGTCCGAGGCGCGCCGACAGTCGGCAGCGGTGGCCACGAGCGCCAATGCCGCACAGGATCAGGACTTCATCGACGCGGTATCCCACTGTGGCGACACGTGAGGCGCGGCGAGGTCTGGAGCGTTTCCGGCGGCAAAGACTATGCGGGCAAGCCACGCCCGGTCGCCATTGTGCAGGACGATAGCTTCGACGCCATGGATTCCATTACCGTCTGCGCCTTCACCACGGACCCAACTGACGCGCCGCTGTTTCGGCTTACGGTGGAGCCGAACGAGCGCAATGGGCTGCGTTCCCCGTCCCGGCTGATGGTGGACAAGATCACCACGGTCCCGAAGTCCAAAGTCGGCGAGCGGATCGGTCGGCTGGACGACGCGGACTTGGTCCGACTGAATCAGGCCGTGATGGTGTTCCTGGGCTTGGCGGTATCGCCGAGAACGGGCCCGAAAGGGGGGTGATGGGATTGGCGGAGGACGCAGTCAGATTCGAACTCGTCTCAGCATTTGTTAGCCTGTTTTTTCCTGTTTTCGCGCAGGATCACGGTTGGACGCCCATTAAGATGAGGCAAATCGTAGAATTCCGCCTGGATATCAACCTAGTAGACCGATTGCGGCGAACAGGTAGAAAGGCCCTGTAAACAGGGGGTATCAGGTGCATATCAGGTGTCTGTTAGCCTGATCCTGGTGGGGCTGGTCGATGTCGTTTCCTGTCGTCCTGAATTTAGGACCGGCGCTGATGCCGGATTTTATGAGTGGCGCGATGTTTCATGCGATTCTCGCATGGCCAACAAACCGCGAGCTGCGTTCGTTTCATCGTGTCAGTGATGAACTCATGGCGGGGACCCTACGACTGAGCAAGCCCGCATCGTCGGGCGCCCGAGACGAGCTTGACCAATATTGGCCGCAACATGATTGGAGGAGGATCGAGGCCTTGTCGGCTAAAAGGCGTGTGGCGATGGGCGGCATAGAAAAACGCCTCCGCCACCGCATGATTGCGGCAAAGATAGGCATCGGCCTCATCCACCTGGAGCTGTTTGGCACGCAAGTGACATTGCCGCCGTCGCTGGTGAGCCTGTCCATTGACCAACTCAGCGCCTTTGTCAGCCGCGAGACGACCATCGACGATCCAGAAAACGTTGAGAAATTGGTCTGGCGAACATCGCTCCCCATTATTCACCTTGCAATCGCGACACAACTCATTCTGCATCGAAACGGCTACCAGCAAGTGAATGAGATGGATCTGCACGACCATGAATTTTATCGCACCGCCGTCCTGCTTGCACAGCAAATTGAGCTCATCATAATCAGCCATCCCAAGATCAACATCACAGCGGACCGCTTAACCCAAGTCCGCTGGTACGATTGAAGTTGATTTAAGTGCGGGTGGCAGGATTTTTACCCTGCCAAGCTGTGCGATCCATGACTAATGGGGAGGTTCTCCTGACAAAGAGGACTCCCTGCCGATGTCTACAGCCAGCGCCGGGCGCCGTAATGCGCCGTTGCAAATCGACTATTTTCCACCAGCCAGCCTTAAGTCGATGGACGGTGCGGTACGCAAGCATCCACCATCGCAAATCAAAAGTCTGTGCAAATCCATCGAAGCCTTCGGCTTCAACGTGCCCATCCTGGTCGATGGAGAGGGCCGCATCGTGGCAGGTCATGCGCGGGTGGCAGCAGCCATCCGGCTGGGCATCGGCGAGGTTCCCGCCATCCGGATCCAGCATCTCACCGAGGCGCAGGGCAAAGCCTTCATGCTGGCCGATAATCGCCTGGCCGAACTCTCGCAGTGGGACGATCAGGCACTGGGCGCCGTATTGCTGGAACTCAGCACATTGGATCTCGACTTCGACATCGAAGCGACTGGCTTCGCCATGGCGGAGATCGATCTGCGGATCGAGGGGCTGGATGAAGGGCCTGACGAAGCCGAAGACATTGCAGTTGCCTCCGGTCCGTCGATTACCCGGCCGGGAGACCTCTGGCTGCTCGGTCGCCATCGCCTGCTGTGCGGTAGCGCTTTGGATGCGTCCGATTGGGCGATCGTCATGGCCGACGATCGGGCGGCACGGGTGGTCACTGACCCGCCTTATAATGTGCCGATCGGTGGCCACGTCTCCGGTCTTGGTCAACATCGGCACCGTGAGTTCGCGATGGCCGTCGGTGAGATGGACGCGGCCGGCTTTACCGCCTTTCTGCAAACCGCCATGGCCCATGCTTATCGGCATGCGATGCCAGGCTCAGTGCATTACTGGGCTATGGATTGGCGTCATGTCGGCGAGATCGGTAGTGCCGGCCATGCCGTTTATGAGCGCCTGCTGAATATCTGCGTGTGGCAGAAGAACCAGCCTGGCATGGGGAGCTTCTACCGCTCGCAGCACGAGTTATTCTTTGTCTTCAGCAAAGCCGGCGCCTCACCGCGCAATAATATTCAGCTCGGTCGCTTCGGTCGCTCACGTAGCAATGTCTGGTCATATCCGAGCGCTGCCAGCCTGGCGCGCACCAGCGAGGAGGGCAATCCTCTCGCCATGCATCCCACGGTCAAGCCGCTGGCGCTGATCTGCGACATCTTGCTTGATGCCAGTGCGCGTGGGAACGTTATCGCCGATCCGTTTGCCGGCTCGGGCACCAGCATCATCGCCGCCGAGAAGCTCAACAGAGCGGCACGGGCTATCGAGCTTGATCCGCTCTACTGCGACACCATCCTCCGCCGCTGGTGCAAATGGACCGGTGAGGATGCCGTGCGACAGCGGGACGGCGCGACCTTCAGGGCGATCGAGACCGCTGGGGAAGGCGTCACGCCATGATCGACGAGCGCGACAATGGCGGTCGCTTCCGCTCCGGCCTCTCAGGCAATCCCCAAGGACGCCCAAGAAAGAGCCGTGGGGTCGACGCCGCCGTAACGCGGGCGGTGCAGGAGCCGGTCACCGTCACCGAGCATGGCCAACGCAAGCGCAAGACCAAACTTGAAATCGCTGCCACCCAACTTGCCAATAAAGGAGCGAGCGGCGACCCACGGGCGATAAAGCTCACCTTCGATCTCGCACGTAAAGCTGAGGAAAGCGCCGCGGCGGATATTATCCGAAGCCCAATCATGACCCAATCCGATCACGCCATCGCGGCGCGCGTGATTGCGCGGCTGAAGCTGATTATCCAAACGGGAGGCGAAGATGAGCAAGCTCACGATTGAGGAGTATGATGCTCTAACCCGTCAAGATTTTTGGATGTTCGTCCAGCGGGTGTTCGCCGAACTCACCAGCGAGCCGTTCCAGGATAATTTCCACATCCAAAAACTATGTGCCGAGGTCGATCGGATCCGTACCGAGACCAACGTCCGGCTGGCCATCGCCCTTCCACCCCGCAGCCTCAAATCCATCATCGTCTCAGTGGCGCTGCCTGCGTGGCTGCTAGGACATGATCCAGGCCGAGACATAATCTGCGTCAGCTATGGCCAGGAACTCTCCGATAAGCTGTCGACCGATTGCCGTCGCATCATGCTCACGCCATGGTACCGATGGCTCTTCCCAGCCACCAAGCTGGACCGCCAGGCGATGAACCACCTTGCGACAACCTGTGGCGGAAAACGTTATGCCACATCGGTCGGAGGTACGCTGACCGGAATGGGCGCTGATGTGATCATTGTCGACGACCCCATGAAACCGGACGAGGCCCTGTCGGACGCCGAGCGTGGCCGTGCCAATGAATGGGCAAGGCACACCCTGTTCACCCGCATCAACGATAAAAAGGACGATCGGATCATTATCGTCATGCAGCGCCTGCACGAAGACGACATGATCGGCCAGGTGCTTGAACTCGCCAAGTTCGAGCTCTTGGCATTCCCGGCAATCGCACAAGACGACGAGGAACACCAGATCCGCACCCCGTTCGGGTTCCTGCGGCATTTGCGAAAAATCGGTGAGGCGCTACATCCCTTGCGAGAGCCGCTCGCCGTGCTCGAAAAGCAACGCCAGTTGCTCGGCACCGCGTTCTTTGCCGCCCAGTATCTCCAATCCCCCACCCCGCCCGGTGGCGGGCTGGTCAAGATCGCCTGGTTCCAACGCTATGATCTGACCAGCAAGCCGCCCTTTTTTCAGATTATACAAAGCTGGGACTGCGCGTCCAAGGCCAGCCAACTGTCAGACTACAGCGTTTGCACCACCTGGGGCGTAACCCACGGGAAGGAGATATTCCTCCTCCACGTTTATCGCGAACGGCTTGAATACCCAGAGCTCAAACGTAAACTACGGCAATTTGTCGATCAGTTCCGGGCTGGAACCGTGGTTATCGAAGACACCGCGGCCGGCATTCAATTGATTCAGGAGTTCAAAAGCGAGGGCTTTGCCCGGATCGTCGCGGTCAGGCCACATTATGATAAGGCAATGCGGATGGCGATGCAGACGCCGGCCATTGAGGCCGGTCGAGTTTACCTGCCGCGCGAGGCGCCTTGGCTAAATGACTATGTCCACGAGATGGCAATGTTCCCCAAGGGAAAGTTTGACGACCAGGTCGATTCAACCGCCCAGGCTTTGGCTCATATCGGAAAGCCGAACAGTGCTGATGCCATGCTCGAATACATGCGACGCGAGACTCTGGGACGGTTTAATCTTAAGCCTGCAGATCTGACCGTGCTCTTTGACTTCACCAAGAAGAGGCATCAATTTTTATCCGACTGCGGACGCCCTATCTTCCGGACCCACGATGGTTTTTACCATGCCACACAGAAGGAATGGGATGACATCAAAACGACGCCTGGCGTGACACTGATTGCTTCGTGAGAGGGAGCAGTGGGGGGAATGACGTTTGACGGACGCTTACACGCTCTGACCCGCAAAACAGCTTGCAAAGCTGCGCACCGGGACGGTTCAATGCGCTCGTCAACTATTTTGAGCAGCCCTTCCTCAACCAACACTGATCAGACAACCGCTGGATTTGGGGTTCTCTCTGCAATCATCATCTCAACATGCCGCCGCGCCTTTTCGCGGTTCGCGAAAATATGCTCCTTCATCATATTTTCCGCGCGGGCGCTCTGGCCAGCAATCAGCGCCTCGAAAATGCGCTCATGGTCGCGGAACGCCTGTTGGGCCTGGAGTTGGCTGAAGTGCCGTCGCACTTCTTCGGTATCAATTTGACGCAGCGCCTGATCATAGATGAGGGGCGGCACGCGGCAGTTCGCGACACCGGCCGCCAGATAGGGATTGCCCGCCTCCGCGATCAGCGCGTCGTGGAATTGCAGATTAAGGTCCCGCCACAAATCTTGTTCGACGGCAGACCAGGTTTGCCCAAACAACACCTGTTCCGTCTGCTTCAGGTTTTCGCGGAGTTGGGCAGATCGATCCGCTCTGAGACCTTTCTCGACCACCAACCGGCAGGCAAGGCCCTCGAGTGTCAGGCGCACGTCGAACGCTGCCATAAGGCCGGCGAGATCAATCCGCTTCACCTCATAGCCGCGATTCGGCTCGTATTCGAGCAGCCCTTCCTGGTGCAGCGCGGCAAGGGCATCGGCGATCGGAGTACGTGAGACACCGAGCCGGTCGGCGAGCATCTGGGCCTGCAATCGGTCTCCTGGCCGCAACTCGCCGCGCACGATCATCGCCCGGATCGTGTCGATCGTGGATTGGGTGCGGGTTTGCCCGACCGTGGCCAACCGAGCGCTCACTGCCGCATCATACGTGCACCGCCATAGACCCAGGGTCGCGCCAACCGATCGGCGCTGCGGAAAGCCTCAATGTCAGCGATGCGCGTCAGCGTTACGCCGATGGCGTCGAGGCCGCTCACCAACATGAGCTTACTGCCTGGGTCGATGTCGAACCGGGTGGCAAAGCCGTTCGTCGCGGTGAGGGTTTGCGCCGGAAGGTCGAGCGCCAGGCTGATCGTCGGGTCGCGTTCGGCAGCATGCCCGAGTTCCTCCACCAGTTGCCGGTCGAGCACAACCGGGACCACGCCGTTTCGCATGCAATTGGCCTTGAAAATCGACCCGAAGCTCGGCGCGATTAAGCAACGGATGCCGAAATCGCGCAGCGCCCAGGGCGCGGTTTCACGCGAACTGCCGCAGCCAAAATTATCGGACGAAATCATGAAGACGCTCGCCCGGCGGCCCGGCTGGTTCAGGACGAATTCCGGCCGTTCCGCACCGCTCGCGTCGAACCGCCATTCGTTGAACAGCAGCAAGGACAGGTCACTCGCGTCCACGCTGAGCGTCACCCGCGATGGGGCGATCGCGTCCGTGTCCACGTTCGCCCGCATCAGCGGGGCGATGGTTCCGGCAAGCGTGGTCAGCGGCGTGTTTCTCATATCGACACCTTGCGGGGATCAGCTAGCCGGCCCGACAATGCGGACGCGGCAGCGGTGGCGGGGCTCATCAGATGGGTTCGGATACCGGGTCCCTGGCGGTTCTCAAAATTGCGGTTGGTGGTGGACGCAACCCGCGCGCCAGGGGCAAAACCTTCGCCGCCACCGAAGAAGCATAGCGAGCATCCTGATTCGCGCCATTCGAAGCCGGCGTCGCGAAAGATGATGTCGAGCCCTTCGGCTTCGGCCTGCCGTTTCACCTCGGACGAGCCGGGCACCACGATCGCCTTGCCGATCGTGGCTGCAATGCGCCGCCCGCGCAAGACGGCCGCGGCAGCACGAAGATCGCTAAGCCGTGCATTGGTACAGGAGCCGATGAAGACCGCATCGATCGGCACATCGGCGAGACGTTGTCCGGGCGCGAGGTCCATATAGCGCAACGCCGCCTCAGCCGCGCCACGGGCGACGGGGTCGCCGATCGCGTCCGGGTGCGGCACGATGCCATCTACTGGCGCCACGTGTTGGGGGCTCGTGCCCCAACTCACCTGCGGGACCAGGGCCGCTATTTCGAGATGAACCTCACGGTCGAACACCGCATCGTCGTCGGATTGCAGATCCTGCCAGGTCTCGGCCGCCCGATCCCACATCGCACCTGAAGGCGCGAACGGCCGGCCCGCAACCCACGCGAGCGTCACCGCGTCCGGCGCCACCACCGCCGACCAGGCGCCGAATTCCACCGCCATGTTGCACAAGGTCATGCGGCCCTCGATCGACATTGCACGCACCGCCGAGCCGGCATACTCGACCATGTAGCCTACGGCGCCCGACGCGCCGATCTGGCCGATCAGGCGCAGCACGATGTCCTTCGCCGTGACCGCCGCGCCACTGTCCCCCTCGATCGTGACGCGCATCGTCAGCGGCCGCGCGATCGCAATGGTTTGGGTGGCAAGAGCATGCTCCAGCTCGGACACCCCCACGCCCCACGCCAATGCGCCGAGGCCGCCGATGGTACCGGTGTGGCTGTCGGCGCAGACGAGCGACATGCCTGGCAGCACCACACCCTGCTCAGGCATACTGACATGGGCGATGCCCTGCCGTTCGTCGCCCAAATCGAACATGCTGAACCCGGCGGCATTGGCCGCGGCGCGAAACGCCTCGATGAATTGCTGGCCATTCGGGATCAAGGTCGTTGCTTCCGAACGCCCGGGCCGCGTATCAAGCACATGGTCCATGATGCCGAACACCTGGGCCGGATCATAAACCGAGCGACCCGCTTTCGCGAGCTGGCGCATGCATATCGCGCCGGCCCGCTCGTGTAGCACGACCCGGTCAATGTGCAGCAGATCGGCGCCGTCGTCGAGCGTTGCCACCCGGTGCGCGTCCCATAATTTGGCGAAAAGCGTTTGGGGCGCGTTCATTTGGCGGCCTCATTTAAGGTCGCCTTCAACGGCGCCAAATAGCGTTTTTCCAGTTCCATAACCTGTCCCATTCCGACCAGATTGTGAAGGTCGTGAAAACCGTAGAGACGATCGGCAATTCCGGCCACGCTGCCGGTGGTCTTCACGGCCCCGAGTACATCGGCCATCGCCTTGATGGCTGCCTGCACCAAAATGCCCGGCAGGCTTACCCGCGCGACGCCGATCTGCTCCAACACCGCAAGGTCCAGTGTCGCCGACTTGCCGCCGTGAACGATGTTGACCCCAACCGGACCATCGATTCCCTTCACCGCCGCCGCGATAACATCGAGCGAGGTGGCGCCTTCGACGAAGATCATTGACGCGCCGGCCGCGAGATAGGCGTTACCGCGCCGGATGACTTCCTCGATACCGTGGGTCGCGAGAGCGTCCGTGCGCGCGTTGATGACAAAATCCTTGTCGATACGTGCGTCGGCTGCGGCCCTGATTTTGGTTACGCCCTCCTCGAAGGAGATCACGTCCTTTCCATCAAGGTGGCCACACCGCTTTGGCATCACCTGATCCTCGATATTGACCCCCGCCGCGCCCGCGCGTTCGAAGGCCTGCACCGCATACCAGGTGTTCACGGCGTTGCCGAAGCCGGTGTCGCCATCGCCCATGACCGGGATGTCGACCGCCTCGGCGATGCGTGCGGTCGCGGCCACCATGTCGCTCATCGCCAGCATCGAATAGTCGGGTCGCCCGAGATACACCGCCGAGATTCCGGCACCGGTGCATTGCACCGCGTCAAAGCCGGCCTGCTCGGCCAGCTTTGCGCTCATCGGTTCATAGACCCCAGGCATCACGACCATTCCAGGCCGCTCGATAAGTTGGCGCAGGCGGGTGGTTTTGCGGATCGGATTTTGGGCCATCGTGCGGAACTCCCTTGGTCGACGCGCGTATCGTGCGCCGTCCATTGATTTATACATTGCATGCAATAAAAGGTAAATAGGCTAATTAAAGCCGGATAATACCGATCAAAATATTATATTGCATGCAATTTATAATTGCCCTAGAGCATGTCGCGAAAGCCCGAAACGGGGCCGAGAAGGGGAACCTATCGATGTCCACCAGATATCAAGCCTTGATTGCTGCTTGGCTGTTTCAGAT
Source organism: Acetobacteraceae bacterium (assembly GCA_025352995.1). GTDB lineage: Bacteria > Pseudomonadota > Alphaproteobacteria > Acetobacterales > Acetobacteraceae > CAITOL01. The sequence goes on along the minus strand of JANXRN010000190.1, from coordinate 6,404 downwards.
CGTTAACTATATCGACCGCACCAGCATCAGCTTCGCCGGCCCAACAATGATGAAGTCTATGGGGTTGGACGCACAGGATTTCGGCGTGGTGCTGTCGTCATTCGCGGTGGGCTATTTCGTGGCACAGCTTCCGGGCGGAATGCTGGCCGACCGATGGGGCGCCAAGGTGATGTTCGTGGTGACACCGCTGCTGTGGGCGGTTTGCACCGGCGGCATCGGGCTGGCGGCTGGGCTGACCGGCGTGGTCGTAGCCCGGCTTTGCCTGGGTCTTGCGGAGGGCATTGGCAACGCGGCGATTTTTAAGCTCATCGGCGATCTGTTTCCGTCGCGCGACCGCGCCCGCATATCGGGCCTTTGGGCCACCAGTTTTCCGGTGGCGCCGGCGCTTGGCGGTCCGCTGGTAGCCTTTCTGCTTATCACCTTCGATTGGCGGGTGATGTTCATGGTGTTAGCGGTCCCCGCGCTTGCGATCGCTGTCCTTAACTACGTCGTCATCCCAGGCAGGCTGCTTCCTAACCGAGCGGGCACGACCGGTCTGGCCGAAACCAGCGAGCAGAGCATTGTCGCCCCCACACCCGGCTTGGCAATGCCACTTTCCGCGCTCGCTAAGCAGCCCAGTCTATGGTTCCTGGCGCTTGGCTATATGTTCTTCAACGTCAGCTACTGGGGCTACAACGGCTGGATGCCGAGCTATCTCGCCGCCGCCCATCACATCGACCTGAAATCGGTGGGATTGATTGCCAGCATTCCCTACGTCTTCGGGATATTCGGTCTGCTCGGACTGGGATGGATCGCCGGCGCGCAGCTTTATGCCTTCCGGCCCCAGCTATGGGCGGCGAGCTTCATCCTCGCCGGTGGCTTCCTGTACGGTGCCTTTCAGGCTGAAACGCTGACCGGTTCGTTGGTGGGATTGTCGGGCGCCGCATTTTTTCTATACGGGTCGCTCGCGTTGTTCGCCGCGATCCTGCTTGATTACGCCCCTGAGAATTCACGCGCGAGTTTCGCCGCGCTCGCCACCACGGCAGGCCAGATCGGCGGCATCGTGGCGCCGCTCGTTATCGGCTACCTGGTGAAGCAATCGGGCAGCTTTGTGGGCGGATTCGCCTTTATGATCATCACCCTGGTGATAGCGGCGGTGGCGGCCATTGGGCTCTCGACCATCCGCCCCGCGGGCGCGCAATCCACAGCCCTTTCGGCGGCCATGAAATAGGCCTCGCGACCCTCAAAAGGAACCAACCCATGTCAAATCATCTCACTGCGTCGGCCCGCCTGCGCCTGCTGCTCAACGGCGCCGACATCGTTGCCGCCCCCGGCGCCTATGACGGCATTACCGCCCGCCTGATCGAGCAGGCAGGCTTCCCGGCGGTTTACATGACCGGCGCCGGCGTGTCGGCTGCGCGTGGCTACCCCGATTACGGGCTCCTGACCTTGACGGAAATGACCGACAGCGCCGGCACCATCGCGCGCGCCATCGCGGTGCCCCTGATTTCGGATGCTGACACCGGCTACGGTAACGAGCTGAACGTGACCCGCACCGTCCGTGAGTTCGAAGCGCGCGGGGTCGCGGCAATCCACATCGAAGACCAGGTCGCCCCCAAACGCTGCGGCCATCTTGACGGCAAAGAAATTGTCTCGCGGGCCGAGTTCGCCTCCAAGATCCGCGCTGCCGTCGCGGCGCGTCGTGACCCCGATTTTATGATCATCGCGCGCACCGATGCCCGCGCGGTGATCGGCATGGATGAGGCGATCGCGCGGGCCAACATCGCAATCGAGGCAGGTGCCGACCTCGCCTTTGTCGAGGCCGTGGAGACGATCGAGGAAATGGCCAGCGTCCCCAAGCGCGTGAACGGCCCATGCCTGCTAAACATCGTTCCGGGCGGCAAAACCCCGGTGATCGCGCTTGGGGATGCCCAGGCGATGGGCTACCGCATCGCCATCATGCCCGGCGCCCTGCTGACCGAGGTCCTGCACGCCGCCGATCAGGCGCTGAATTTGCTTATGCAGACCCGGACGCCGCCAGCGCCGCGGGCTGGTGCCTCGGTGGCAGCGGCATTCCGCCGCTTCGGCGCCGAGGAGTGGGATGCGTTGCGCCGGACCTACAACACGCTGGACGCAGCCTGATGCCGACGTTGATCGATAAGATTTGGGCTGCCCATACCGTGCGCGATCTCGGCGACGGTTGGGCGCTGCTGCATATCGACCGCACATTGCTGCACGACTTGATCGCCCCCCTGCTGCAACAGGTTACCGATCGCGGAATCGCGCTGGCCGATCGTAGCCTGGTGTTTGCGACACCCGATCATGCCGTATCCAGCGCGCCCGGCCGCACCGCTTCAACCTATCCTCTCGGTGGACGATTGCATGCGACGCTGCGGGAGGCGACTACCGCCCTCGGCGTTCGCTTTTTCGATCTCGGACAGGACGGGCAAGGCATCGTCCATGTTATGGGTCCGGAGTTGGGCCTGGTACTGCCCGGGACCACCGTCATATGTTGCGATAGTCATACCTGCACCAACGGCGCGCTCGGTGCGTTGGCGTTCGGTATCGGGTCGACCGAGTTGGTGCATGCGCTGGCGACATCAACGCTGCGAATGCGCAAGCCCAAGCAGATGCGCCTGACCATCGATGGCGCGCTGGCGCCAGGGGTGACGGCCAAGGATCTGATCCTGCATATCATCGGCACGCTCGGCGCGTCAGCCGGCGTTGAGCATATCGTGGAATATGCGGGCGCGGCGGTACGGGCGATGGACATCGAGGCACGGTTTACTTTGTGCAACCTGTCGGTCGAACTGGGCGCCCGCTCCGGTATCGTTGCCCCGGACGAGAAAACCATCGCCTACCTGGCAGGCCGCCGCTTCGCACCGGCGCGATTCGACGAGGCCGCCGCGCATTGGCTTACCTTGGGCAGCGACCACGGCAGCAGCTTCGACCGGGAGGAGTGGATCGATGCTGCGACGGTGCCGCCCACGGTGACCTGGGGCACCAGCCCGGAAGACGCCATCGCCATCGACGCCACCATCCCCGACCCAGCATCGTCGGCCGATCCTGCCCGCCAGCAGCGCATCGCGGCTGCCCTGGACTATATGGGGCTCGAAGCCGGGCGGAGCATCGCCGGCACCCCGATCGACCGGGTGTTTATTGGCTCCTGTGCCAACTCGCGGATTTCCGACCTGCGCGCGGCCGCCGCAATTGCCCGCGGCCGACACGTCGCCGCGAGGGTTACCGCCTGGGTTGTGCCGGGTTCGGTCGCCGTCAAACGGGCGGCCGAGGCCGAGGGGCTGGACCTTGTGTTCCGCGAAGCCGGTTTTGAGTGGCGTGAGCCTGGGTGCAGCATGTGCGTGGCCGCAAATGGCGAGCAGGCCGGCCCCGGCATGCGCGTGGTTTCGACGTCAAACCGTAACTTCGTCGGTCGGCAAGGTCCGGGCGCTCGCACGCATCTCGCCAGCCCGGCCATGGCTGCGGCGGCCGCGTTGGCCGGCGAGATCACCGACGTGCGGAAAATCTGAGATGGAACCGTTCACCACCCTTACCGGCCGCGCTGCGCCGTTGCTTCAGGCCAACATCGATACCGACGTGATCATCCGGGTCGAGCGCCTTACCGCCAAAGACCAGTCCGTACTCGGCCACTTCGCCTTCGAAGCGCTGCGCTATCGGTCGGACGGCTCGGAAAACCCCGACTTCGTCCTGAACCAGCCCGCATTTAGGGGGGCCCCGATCTTGCTGGGTGGCCCCAACTTCGGCTGCGGGTCGTCCCGCGAAGGCGCGGTCACCGCCATCCAGCAGATGGGCGTGCAGTGCGTCATTGCACCAAGTTTCGGCGACATCTTCTACAGCAACTGCTTCCAGAATGGCCTGCTGGCCATCCGTTTGACCGCGGCCGATGTCACGGCGCTAGCGGCGCGGCTGGCACATGACGGCGAGCTGACGATCGACCTGCAACGCCAGCTGGTCATCGCCGGCAACGAACTGCATCCCTTTGAGATCGACCGCCAGCGGCGCGAATCCTTGCTCGAGGGGCTCGACGATATCGGCCTTACCTTAAAGCAGATGGATGCGATCCGAGCCTTCCAGGCCGCCGACCGGACATCTCGACCCTGGGTCTGGGACCCAGTTACTGCCGACGCCCCGCCCCACCCAACAGGAAAGATATCGCCATGAACCCCGCCATCCGTTGGTCAGGCGTCACCGAGCCCGCAACCGACCCGTCCGGCCCCACTGGCCGACTGTGTGCCTGGCTTCAGGACCTTCGTCTGGAGGACATCCCCGAAGCGACCCGCGAACGCGCCAAGGACATCCTGCTGGATGGCCTCGGCTGCGCGCTGGTTGGCGCACAATTGCCGTGGTCGCGGATCGCCGTCGAAACTTCCCTGCGCTTCGAAGGCAAGGGGGACCGTACCATCATCGGCTGGGGCCGCACCGCGCCGGCGACCACCGCGGCGTTGCTCAACAGCACCTTCATCCAGGGCTTCGAGCTGGATGATTTTCATCCGCGTGCGCCCTTGCACAGCGCCTCACTGGTGTTCCCGGCATTGCTCGCCTGTGCCGAGGAGCGCGGCGGGGTTACAGGCGCGGAATTCGTTCTCGCCGCCGTCGCGGGGTTTGAGGTCGGCCCCCGCGTGGGGCTGGCATTGCATGGCATGGAGATGCTGTCGCGCGGCTGGCATTCGGGCGCGGTGTTCGGCACCCACCCGGCCGCCGCAGCGGCGGGCAAGTTATTAGGCCTGGACGCAGCGCGCTTCGAGGACGCTCTGGGCATGGCCGGTACGCAATCCGCCGGCCTGATGGCCGCCCAATTCGAAGCGATGTGTAAACGCATGCATCACGGCTTCGCCGCGCGGAATGGACTGTATTCGGCATTGATGGCGGCGGGCGGCTATACCGGCATCAAGCGCGTGTTCGAACGCGACTATGGCGGCTTCCTTTCGGTGTTCGGCGAGGGCCATAACCCACTGCCGGCCGAAATCGACGCCGAGTTGGGGACGAGGTGGGAGACTAATTCGATCACGCTGAAATCATACCCGGCCATGGGCGGCGTCCATGCGCCGCTGGACGGCATCCTCCAACTTCTGGCCGAAAGACCAATAGCGGCTGCCGACGTCGCCCGTGTCGATATCGACGTATCGCATGCAATCTATCACCATGGCTTTTGGGAACTTGAACGGCCGATCACGACAATCGCCGCCCAGATGAACATCGGCTATGCTGTCGCCGTTGCCATTCTGGACGGTCGCGCGATGGTGGCGCAGTTCGCGCCTGACCGCATCGACCGCGACGATGTTTGGGCGCTGATCCCCAAGATCCACGTGCGACATAATGAAGACTACGACAAAGGTGGCCGCGCCACGCGCTTCCACATGCACATGGCCGTGACCATGACCGATGGCAGCGTGCGCGACGTGTTCCTGCCGGTCACCAAGGTCGTGTCCGATCCGCTCGACCGCGCGGCGACAATCGCGAAGTTCAAGGTGATCACCGATGGCATCATTGGCGGCAACCGGCAGGATGCGATCATCGAAACGACGCTCGGCCTTGATGCCCTGCCGGACCTAATCGGCCTTACCGGTCTGTTGGCACCCGTCGTCAATTCCGCGTTCGCCTGACAGGCAGGGGGCGACGGTCATCCAAATATTCCAACTCTATATGGCGCTCGGTTCGGTTCGGCTGCTGCAAGCCCATCTCGCCGCTGCTGGGGTGCGCAGTAAATCACGGCCGCAAGCTGGGTCCGCAAGGATGCGCGGCGGGCAGGGACGTCAGCCAAGCCAAGGAACGCGAGGCAAACAGGTTTTCAGCCGATCTACTCCTTCCGCCCTACCTGGTCAGGCCGAAGGTTGAAGGCCAACGGAGCATCACGATCAAGGCAGTCGATGAGATCCGAAAAGTGTTTAAAGCAAGGGGTTCTGCGACGGCAATTCAGCTGGTGAAGCTGCATCGACAGGCGGCGCTTGTTGCATTCACCTCGAGAAGCGAACGACGATGGCAAATTCCTGGCCCGCAGGTTCACCGGAGCCTATCCACTCGGCCAGATATCGGGCAGGAACGCTGGGCTTTCACCATGCTCCACGGCACCGCGCCAGATCAGCCACAACCGAAGAAAGTGCGAGCTGACATTTGGCTCGATCGCCGAGGAGCGGCGCGCTTCTATGTCACTGAGCAATCGCTCGCGGTGGCTGACGATACCGTAGCAACCCTCATCTCCTTTGCCGACACCGAGGTGCTGGAAGCTTATGCCGATGCCTGGCGCTAAATATTGATCCTTTAGTAACTTATACCACTCCCGGAAGACACTGACTCACCCGGGGGATTCCCATTCGCCTCGAACTCTGATTCGATATCGCTGTTTTACGATTCGCAGTCAGGAGCAAGTCATGGGCGCACCGGTAGCGATCACTCGGGATGATTTCACA
>JANXRN010000183.1 GCA_025352995.1 Acetobacteraceae bacterium | reverse complement strand
CGGGTTTTACGGCTATGGCTATCAGGTCTGGCTGCTGCCAGGGCTGCGTCGGCAATTCGTACTGCTCGGCATTCACGGCCAAGCGATTTACGTCGATCCCACGGCCAAGCTCGTTTTGGTGCATAGTGCGGTGCGCAAATTGCCGAGCCGTGACCCGGAAGCAGCCGAACTCGGCGCGCTGTGGCGGGCGCTGGTGGCACAGCAGGGCTGATGGTGGATGTCTGCATCGTCGGCCTGGGGCCGGTGGGGGCGGCGCTGGCCAACTTGCTCGGGCTGGCAGGGCGGTCGGTGCTGGTGCTGGAACGGGAGGAAGCCACCTACCATCTGCCGCGCGCGGTGCATTTCGATGAGGAAGTGATGCGGCTGTTTGAGACGCTTGGTCTCGCGGACGCGATTGGCCAGCATACCCATGTCTCGCCGGGGATGCGATTTGTCGATGCGGCGGGGCAAATGCTGCTGGAATGGCCGCGCCCGCCGGGGCTGGGACGGATGGGGTGGAACAGTTCGTACCGGTTCCATCAGCCTGATCTGGAGCGGGAATTGCGCGCCGGGCTGGCGCGCTTCCCGCATGTGCAAGTGTTGAACGGCGTCGAAGCCACTGGCCTGGCGCAGGATGCTGATGGGGTTACGGTGACCCATAGCGGTGGTGTGGTGCGCGCCCGCTACGTCGTCGGCTGCGACGGCGCGCGCAGCTCTGTTCGCCGGACGATCGGCGAGGCACCGGAGGATCTCGGCTTTGGCGAACGCTGGCTGGTCATCGATCTGATCTTGCGGCGGCCGATGCCGGAACTCGGCGACTGGTCGGTGCAGTTTTGCGATCCGGCAAGGTCGGCGACCTATGTGCGCGGCACTGGGATGCGACGGCGCTGGGAAATCCGGCTGCATGCGGGGGAAGCGCCGGATGAAGCGCAGGTCTGGGCGCTGCTGGCGCGCTGGATCGGGCCGGAACATGCTGACCTAGAACGTTTTGCGGTTTATTGGTTTGCATCCGTGCTCGCGCATCCGTGGCGGGATGGGCGGCTGCTGATCGCCGGGGATGCCGCGCATCAGACGCCGCCATTTCTCGGCCAGGGCATGTGCACCGGGATGCGCGATGTCGCCAATCTGGCATGGAAGCTCGATCGGGTGTTGGCGGGGTTGGACCCGGCTTCGCTGTTGGACAGTTATGAGAGCGAACGCGCCGAACATGCCCGCGCCTATATCGCACTGGCGGTGGAATTGGGCGGATTGATCAATACCACCGCGTCAGGCGGGGCGCGGCCGGCACGGATGTCGTCGATCCAGCCGCAGCTCGGGCCGGGGTTGGCGGCGGGGTGGGATGGGTTGGGCCGTGGCGTGGCGCCGCAGCCGGTGCTATCCGATGGGCGACGGCTGGATGCGGTGGTGGGCTATCGGATGGCGCTGCTGACCGGCCCCGACCTGGCGCTGACCGACGGGCAAACCCGCCATTTGGCCGCCCGCGATAGTGCGCTGGTGGCCGATGGCGCGCTGGTGGACTGGCTGCGTGAAGCCGGCTGCATCGCGGTGGCAATGCGGCCGGATCGGTATATTCTGGGCGCGGCGCGCGATGGGGATGAACTCGCGCGGCTGATCGATCAGATTTCTTGAAGACGCGCCTGCGATAATCAAGGCGCCCTTGCCGGTCAGCCCGTCAGCTTCAGGCCATAAAACTGCGGAAAGCCGCGGCGAACCTCAGTGACGCGGTTATTGAAGGCGTAGAGCCCGAAACGTTGGCCAAGCGGGATATATGGCACATCCTGCCAGAACTGGGTCTGGATATCGACGCAAATGGCTTGCTGGGCGGCAAGGGATGCGGTTTCGAACCAGGCGCTGCGCAGGGCCTCGATCCGTGGGCTGGTCGGCCAGCCGGCCCAGGCCTTTAGCCCGTTGCCGCGCAGCGCAATATGGCCGGACGGGTCGATGCAGCCGGACCCGGAAAGCCCCGTGCACACCAGATTCCATCCGCCCTGCGCCGGGGCCTCCATCTTCGCGCGCCGCTGCATCAGCGTGCCCCAGTCCATTGTCTGCAAATCGATGTTCAAGCCGATTTTCTGCAACGCATCGGCGGCGACCTGGGTGTTGGATGTCACTTCCGGCTGGTCGGCCGGATTCATGAACACGATCTTTTCGCCGCGATAGCCGGCGGCGGCGAGTTCGCGGCGCGCGCGGGCAGGGTCCCGCGGGCCCATCAGGACCTCAATCCCGGCATCATTGGCCATCGGCGTGCCGGGGACGAACACGCCGACCCCGTCGCGCCACAGGGTTCGGTCGTCGCCGGCAACCGCGGTCAGATAATCGGATTGCTGGATGACCGGCAGGATGGCGCGGCGAATGGCGGGATTATCGAACGGCGGATGCAAATGGTTGAAGCGCAGGATGCGGATGCCGCCGAGGCTGTCGATGCGCTCCAGCCGCAGATTGCGCGCGCGGCGCAGCGTGTCGAGATGGTCGGGCGCGGCACCCCACCAGTCCATCTCCCCACGCAGCATGGCGGCCGCAGCCGTGGCCTGATCCGGGATCACCGTCCATTCCACCCGTCCGACATGGGCGATCTTGGGGCCGGCGGTGAAACTTGCCACTCCGTCGGGGCGGGGCACATAGCCATCGAAGCGGGCATAGGCGGCCCGGGCGCCGGCGATGCGCTCGTCGGGCAGGAAGCGGAACGGACCGCTGCCGATCATCTCGCTGACCTGTTGGGACGCATCAATGCGGGCCAGGCTTTCCGGCATGATCACCGCCGAATTTGCCAGCGCGCGGGCAACCGGAAACGGTTTTTTCAAGCGGAAAACAATGTGGCGGTCATCCGGGGCTTCAAGCGCGTCGGTGGTGGCAAGCAGGGTTTGGCCGAAACTATCGCGCGCCGCCCAGCGCAGGATTGATGCCACCACATCCCGCGCGCGAACCGGTTCGTTATTGTGAAACCGCAAGCCGGGGCGCAGCGTCAGGGTCCAGATCCGGTCATCTTCGATGCGATGGAATTCGACCATCTGGGGTTGGACAATATAGTCGGCATCGAACCCGTACAGCGTGTCGAACACCAGATAGGCGTGATCGCGGGTGACGGTCGCCGTGGTCCAAACCGGGTCGAGAATGGCAAGATCGGCTTCGGGGATGACGCGTAAAATATTGGCCGCCGCGCCCCGCGCAATGGCGGGAAGGGCGAGCAGCGGGGCGGCTTTCAGCAAGGTGCGGCGGCGCATAGGAACCCCCCGTGGGACGGCGGCGGTGATCGCCGGCGGAATCGCAGCATGATCGGTCGGCCGGCAAAAAGCATCCGAAAAACGTCCGCTCAGCGATCCAGCGCGCGCGCCATCACCACCGCCGAATGCACCGCTTTGCGCCCGCCGAGATCGTTGATCTGGTGACGGCAAGATGTGCCGTCGGCGATGATGATGTCGTCGCCCCCTGCCGCCCGCACCACTGGCAACAAACCCGCTTCGGCCATGGCGCGCGAGGCTTCCTGACTTTCGGACTGGTAGCCGAAACTGCCAGCCATGCCGCAGCAGGATGAGGCAATCGGCTTGGCGTCGAGGCCGGGGATTTGCCGTAACGCGGCGAGGCTTGGCAGGAACGCGCCGAAGCTTTTCTGGTGGCAATGGCCGTGGACATGGGCGGTCTTGGCCAGGGTCTGGTAGGGCAAAGCGGGCTTGGACTTGGCGAGAAACTCCCCGAGCAGCATGGCGCGACTGGCAAGGTTTTGCGCATCGGGGCCGGGCAGCAGCGACGGGAATTCGTCTTTCAAAGTGAACAGGCAAGACGGTTCCAGCCCGATCACCGGGGCATCGCCTTTGGTCGCATCCAGCATCCGCCGGGCTTCCTGGCGGGCGCGATCGACCATGCCGGCAGCGAGGTAGGTGCGACCGCAACACAGCGGACGGCCGCCATCTTTGGCGACCCCGACGCGGAGGCCACCAGCGCGCAAGATTTTCAGCGCGGCGCGGAGGTTTTCCGGCTCAAACGCGCGGTTGAACGTGTCGGCAAGCAGCAAGACATCGTGCGGGCCAGTGTCGGCTTCTTCATCGCGGAACGGGTTGGCGACGAATTCCGGCAGCGATCGGTCGGGGGCGAGGCCGATCTTGCCGCCGAGCTTGCGCAGCCAGGCAGATTTGTTGCGGAAATTGGCGAGCGCCGGGACCCGCGCGGCCCACGGCGCGATACGCGGCAATTCGGCGACCAGACGTTCGCGCAATGCCACGCCGTTTCGGTCGGCGCGGGCAGCGGCGACTTCGATTTTCAGCTTGGCCATATCGACGCCGGTCGGGCATTCCCGCCGGCAGGCTTTGCAAGATACGCAAAGCGACAGGCTTTCGGCTACGTCAGACCCGGTGATCGCATCCGGGCCGAGTTGTCCGGTCAGCGCCAGGCGCAGCGTGTTGGCGCGGCCGCGGGTAACATGGGCTTCATCGCGGGTAACGCGGAAGCTCGGGCACATCACGCCGGCATCGAAACTGCGGCAGGTGCCGTTATTGTTGCACATCTCGACCGCGCCGAGCATGCCGCCCTGCGCGCCGGGCCAGGCCGACCAGTCCAGTTTCGGGGTGAAGTCGATCGGGGTATAATCCGGCGGATAGCGTAACAACGTCCGATCATCCATGCGCGGCGGGTGAACGATTCTGCCGGGGTTGAGCATGGCGGTGGGGTCAAACGCGGCCTTCACCGTTTCGAAGGCACGGACGATGCGGGGGCCAAACATTTTTTCGTGGAATTCACTGCGCACGATGCCATCGCCGTGCTCACCGGAATGGCTGCCTTTGTAGGCGCGGACGAGGTCGAAACATTCTTCGGCAATGGCGCGCATGCGGGACACGTCGGCGCCATCTTTCATGCTCAAAACCGGGCGAACATGCAGGCACCCGACGGA
>JANXRN010000181.1 GCA_025352995.1 Acetobacteraceae bacterium | reverse complement strand
CTGTTCTTCCGCCTCGCCGGCGGCGATCCCGCGCGGCTGACCGGCGAACTGGCGCCGGTGCTGATGGCGATGTCGGCCGGCTCCGTGTGCTTCGGGGCGCTGACCTATATCGGCAATGCGCCCAACATGATGGTGCGCGGGGTGGCGGCGCACCGGGGCGTGCGCATGCCGGGGTTCTTCGGCTACATGGCCTATGCCTGCGCCCTGCTGCTGCCCGGATTTGTCCTGCTGACCCTGCTGTTCTTCATCTGACGGAGTTTCCGATGACCTATCTTGTCGCCGACAACCTGCCCGACGCGCCCGCCGGCGTGCGTTTTCGCCGGGCGCTGGAGGCGGGGGGGATATTGCAGATGCCGGGCACCCATAACGGGCAGGCGGCGTTGCAGGCGACCAAGGCGGGGTTCTCGGCGCTATATCTGTCGGGCGCGGCGATGACGGCGTCGATGGGGCTGCCGGATCTCGGCATCATCACCGTCGACGAGGTGTGTTTCTTCGTGCGCCAGGTCGCGCGGGCCTCGGGGCTGCCGGTGCTGGTGGATGGCGATACCGGCTATGGCGAGGCCCTCAACGTGATGAACATGGTGCGCTCGTTCGAGGATGCCGGGGCCGGGGCGGTGCATATCGAGGATCAATTGCTGCCGAAGAAATGCGGCCATCTCAACGACAAGAAGCTCGCCGACGCGCATGACATGGCAGCCAAGGTTGCCGCCGCCCGCAAAGCGCGCCGCCATCTTTACATCATCGCCCGCACCGACGCGGCGGCAAGCGAGGGCATGGATGGCGCGGTGGCGCGGGCGAAGATGTATCTTGCCGCCGGTGCCGACGCGATTTTCCCCGAGGCGTTGAATACCGCCGAGATGTTTCGCGAATTTGCCAGCAAGGTTGATGCGCCTTTGCTGGCCAACATGACCGAGTTCGGCCGCACCCCGTTCTTCACCGCATCAGAATTCGAGGCGATGGGCTACAAGATGGTGATCTGGCCGGTGAGTTCGCTGCGGGTCGCCAACAAGGCGCAAGAACAGCTTTATGCCGCGATTGCGCGCGATGGTGGCACCCAGAACATGGTCGATCGGATGCAAACCCGCGCCGAGCTGTACGCGACGATCGGCTACCATGATTACGAGGCGCTCGATGCCTCGATCGTGACCACGATCATCCCGACCTCGATGCCGCAGGGGTAGAACCAGGCCCCGATCAAGCCGGAAAGCCTGTCGAGGCTGGCATCAGCGACTGACATAGGCTTTGGCCTGGGCGAGTTCCGGCCGCGGCCCGTCCGCAGTTTTCGCCAGATCTAGCAGCCGCGCGTAGGAGGCTTTTGCCTTGGCCTGATCGCCTGCCGCCTCGGCGGCCCGCGCGGCCCCGTAAATGCCGCGGAACCGATTGGGCTCACGATTTTGCGACAACTCATATTCGGCGAGCGCCAGGGCCGGCTGGCCACTTTCGAGCAGCATATCGCCCAGCAATTCGCGCGCCGGCAGAATGCGGCCCGGGGTGACGATGTGTTTTTCGGTGCGATCTTCCAAGTTAGCGGCCTCCCGCATCAGTTGCAGGCCCAAGGTCGGGTTTTTATCGGCATAGGCAATCCAGGCGGCGACCTCGCGCTGCTGGGTTTCGACCTCGGTGGCCCAATAGGTGTTTTTGGCCGCGACCAGGGCGGCATGGCGGGTTTCAAGCTCGGCGGCGCCTTGCTGGGCGGCGGCCAGGTCGCCACTGCGCGCCGCGCCGATGGAATGGGCGAACCACACCAGCGCGTCGGTATAGGGCGCGCCGCCTTTCGGTGGGGTGAGTTTTGCGGCGGCCGTCCAATCGGCGCGCTCAACGGCATAACGGGCGGGCATCGCGGATAAGGAATAGGCGGCCGCTGGCGGCAATGGCGCTGGCATGACCAGCTTCATCACCGCCTGCATTGCGGCCAGCGCCGCCGCATCGCGGCCCATCTGCAAATCGGCGTACACCATGTAGTCGCTGGCGTGATACGCCTCCCCCAGTTCATTGCCGGGGATGGCGGCATTGAAGGACCGCTGATTGGTGGCCGCCGATTCCTCCCACGCCCCCACCCGGGAGAATATATGCGACGGCATGTGCAAAGCGTGCGGCGCATCTGGCGCCAGGCCGGCATAGCGGCGGGCGGCGACCAGGCCGCGCGCCGCAATCGGCGGGGCGTCATAGACATGGATCAAATAATGCGAAATGCCGGGATGGTCGGGATATTTGATCTGCTGTTTTTCGAGGATGTCAGCCGCCTTGAAATAAGCGGCATAAGTCTGATCGGATTGTGATTGGGTGCCGGCGATATACAGCGCGCTGAAAATCAGCGCTTCGTCATCATTGGGGTAGCGCGCTGCCAAGGCTTCGAAGGCGCGGGCGCGGTTTGCCTGGCGGGTCGCTTCTGGGGTGGCGGCCCAATTGTCATAATAGGCCGCGACCGCATCGAGATAGTCCCGCTCGCGCTGGGTCTTGGCGCCGATCGCGCGCCCGGCGGCGATGGCGTTTTGCGCCGTTGCCGCGTCACCGGGCGTTGAGCCGACGCCCGCCAGCGGGTTCGACATCAGCAGCGCCGCAATGCCCCAATCGGCGATCGCGCAGCTTGGGTCCTTGGCCAGCACGGCGCGGAAAGTCTTGTCGCCGGCACTGTACCAGAACGAATGCAGCATCGCGACGCCGCTCATCAAATCGGCCTGAACCGAGGGGGCGCAGCTATTGGCGAAGGCGACCGTGCCGACCTTTTCCGGGGTGCCATGGCCGGCATGGGCGGCGTGGCTATCCTGGGCCAAGGCATTGCCGGCTGCGACCAGCGTAGTGGCAAAGCCTGCCGCGATGAGAAGTTTTTTCATGATCCGCCTCCCTTGGTGATGGCGCGTTCAGCCGAACTTGGAAAAATCAGGTTTGCGCTTTTCGAAGAACGCCGCAAACGCCTCCTTGGCTTCGGGCGATTGCAGCTGGGCGGCGAAGATCGCGCCTTCTTCCTTCATGCGGGCAGCTACGTCTTCCGGCGCACCGCGCATCAGCGCTTTGGTGTGGCGCAGCGCGCTGGGGGATTTGGCGGCGAGGCGCTGGGCCAAGGCATGGGCGGTGGCCAGCATGTCGGGCTGTTCCACCACGCGATTGACCATACCCCAGGCGAACGCCGTTGCGGCATCGATCACGTCCCCCAGCATGAAGGCTTCCGCCGCGCGCTGCCAGCCGACCAGATGCGGCAGCAGCAGCGAACTCGCCGCTTCCGGCACCAGGCCGAGATTGGCGAAAGGGAGTGCGAGGCGGGCGCTGGTAGCGGCCACCACCAGATCGCAATGCAGCAGCATGGTGGTGCCAACGCCCACCGCATTGCCTTGCACCGCGGCCACAATCGGCTTGGGCGCGGTGGAAATTGCCCGCAGGAAGCGGGTGGTTTGCGATTCCGTGTTGGTGGCCGCCGCCGGGCGGCCGGCGAAATCGGAAATGTCATTGCCGGCGCTGAAATGATCGCCGGCGGCGCACAGGACAACGCAGCGCACTGACTTGTCTTCGGCAGCATGTGCGAACGCATCGGCAACGGCGCCATACATTGGCTGGGTCAGCGCGTTGCGCTTGTCGGCGCGGTTGAACTTGATTTCCATCACCCCGTCAGCAGTGGTGATGATGACATGCTCGGTCATGACGCGGCTCCTTGGATTTTCAGTATGCCGGGCAGCGCCAGTTGCGCGAACAGGCGGGCATTGGCGATGTCGGAGTCTGAATACCATCCGGCGCGGTGCAGCAAATTGAGCGTGCCCCAGGTTTGCCCGTTCCAGCGCACCGGCATGTTGAGCACGCTTTCGCAGCCGAGCGACCAGATCAGGTCGTAGTCGTAAAACACCTCTTTGATGTCATCCCGTGTGTGGCCGATATAGGGCACACCTTCGAACATAACTTTCTGCATCCAGGCACTGTCAGTGACCGGCTTGCGGCCGCCGACCGGGTATTCCGTTGGCATGTTGGAATAAAAGCGCTCGCTCTGTTTCAGCGCCACGTGATGCACCAGGATGGTGAACAGGATGTGCCCGGTGGTTGCGGCCAGGGCAGTATCGATGGCGCGGAAGCTGGCGTCGGGCTGGCCGGCTCCGCCTTGGGCAGCGGTGACGGCTTCAATATGCGGGGTGGCGTCGGGGCGGGTCATGATGTCTCCAGGCGATGGGTTCGGCTTGTTTCGGGGATAATACCACCGGGGCGGTAGGTCAGCACCAGGATCAGCACCACGCCGATGATGGCTTCGCGTAACGCGGCGATTTGCACCGGGGCAAGGCCAGGCACCACCCCGCCGAGGAAGCGGGTGCCCTCGGTCAGCGCCACCACCAGCACCGCGCCGAGCACTGCGCCGCGCATTGTGCCAGTGCCGCCGGCGGTCAGCGCCAGCACGACATAGATGGTGACCAAAGGCTGGAACGAATCCGGCGCGATATAGGCGTTGAAATGGGCGTAAAGCGCGCCAGCCAGGCCCATCAGACCAGCACCAATGGCGAAGGCTTGCAGCTTGAAGCGCAGCACGCGCTTGCCGGCGACGGAGGCGATTACATCATCTTCGCGGATGGCGCGCAGCACCCGGCCGAATGGGGCGGCGGACAGGCGCGCGATCAGCAACGCCGCGACGCCCACCGCAATCCAGACGATCACCACAAATTGCAGGTTGAACAGCAACGGCGACAGCACCCCCCGCCCCGGCGCCGGGATGGCGGAAATGCCGTCCGTGCCGTTGGTCAACCAGATTTCGTTGGACGCGACCAGGCGGATCACCTCGGAAAAGCCGAGCGTGACAATAGCAAGATAATCGCCCCGCAATCGCGCGGTGATCAGCGCCACGGCAACGCCACAGGCAGCGGCGGCGAAGATGGCGGCGGGCCACGCCAGCACCAGCGGCAGGTGCAGTTTCACCGTCAGCAACGCCGACGCATAGGCGCCGATGGCGAAGAACCCGACCAGCCCGAGATTGATCATCCCGGCGAGGCCGAAAATCACATTCAGCCCCAGCGCCATCAGCGCGGTGCAGCCGGCGAATACCGCCATGGCGAGCAAGTAGTTTTCCATTCAGATCGCCCGCTCCCCCAACAGCCCGCGCGGGCGGAACGACAGCACGATCAAGATCGCAAGGAAGCCGACCGCGGTGCGGTATGTCGGGTCAAGCAGGATGATCGAAAACTCCTCCCCCACGCCCACCACGAACGCACCAAGCACGGCGCCGGGAATACTGCCGAGGCCACCAACAACCGCGGCCGCGAAAATCGACAGCATGACGCGAAAGCCGGTCAGCGGATCAACCGCAGTATCCATCGCCACCAGCATGCCGCCGAAGCCGGCCAGCCCCATGCCGATGAAGTTCGCCAGTTGCGCGACCCGGTCGGCATCGATGCCTTTCAACGACGCCAGCATCGGGTTGTCGGCGACCGCGCGCATCATTTTGCCGGTGCGGGTGAACCCGAGGAACAGAAACAACAGCCCCATCGCCACCGCCGCCGCCCCGGCATTTTGCACTTGCTGCGGCCCGATCCGCACCATGCCCAGCGCGCCGAGATCAACCCGCCAGTCGCGCAACACCGCCAACGCATAGCCGCGCTGGTCGTTGCCGAAGCCAAAGCGCACCAGGTTTTCCAGCACGATGGTCAAAGCGACCGACGCAATCGCCACCGTCAGCGGTCCGGATGTGCGTAGCCGACGCAGCGCGATTTCGTCGGTCGCGACCCCGAATAGCCCGGCCACAATGAAAGCCGCCAGCAACGCCACGCCAGCCGGCAGCCCAAGCCAGACATTGGCGATGTAGCCGGCATAGGCGCCAATGGTCGCGTGGCTCGCGATTGCGAAGCTCGGGAAGCGCAGCACGGCGAAAATTGTGGTGAACCCGATCGCCGGCACTGCCAATTGGGTGCCGGCGAGCAGGCCGTTGATCAGCAGTTGCGGCAGGTCGCCGGTCAAATCAGGCTCAGCAGCCGGTATTTGCCTTTCTCGGCGACATCGAAACGGAAGCGACAGCCTTCGATGTCGCCCGCCGGGGTGAATTTGCAGGGTCCGGACGCGCCCTCGAAATTCACCGCTTTGCCGGCGGCGAGCAGCTTCAAGCCTTCGACGGCGCTGGTGATCTTGGTGCCGGCGGCGTCGCCAATTGCGCGCAAATTGTCATGGATGGCGGTGCCGGTCCCTGCCCCGGCCTTGCCGATTGCCAATGCGGCGAGCGAGATATGGTCATGCACCTGGCAGGAATATGGGTCCGGTTCCGCGCCCAGGATCGCGCGCACTTTGGCAAAGGCGGGGCTGTCGAGGTCAGGCGATGGCGAGAAGCTGATCAGGCCTTCGGCGACCTCGGCGCCCACCGTATCCAACAGCTTCGCATTGGCGGCATAGCCGAAGGTGAACTTGCGGCCTTCATACCCGGCGCGGAATAATTCGCGCAGGATCACCGCCAGATCGGGGGTATAAGAATTGAGGAACAGCGCATCCGGCTTGGTTTTCAAGGCCTGATCGATTTCGGATCGGAAGCTGGTTTTCGACGCGTCATAAATCACATCGCCCACCGCCTTGGCGCCGCCCTGCGCGAGCACGTCGGACAGCCGGTTATAGCTATCAACCGCAAACGGGGTTTGCGCCGACAGGGCAAAAACCGTCTTGGCGCCGGTGCTGGCGAGATATTTCGCCGCCGTGGCGGACTGCAAATACGTATTGGGCTGGGTGCGGATGATGTAGCCCTGGTGCGGCAATTTGGTGATGGAATCCGCGCCCGACACGGTGAACAGCATCACCTTGTTCTCCCAGCACAACGGCGCGACCGCCGTGGTGACCGCTGATGCCCAGGTGCCGATGATGGCGGAGACTTTCTCCACATCGATCAGCTTGCGCGCGGCCCGCACCCCGGCATCGGGGTTGGTTTCATCGTCTTCGCTGACCAGCTCGATGCGGCGGCCAGCAACGCCCCCGGCCGCGTTGATCTCCCCCACCAAAGCCTGCGCGACCTTCACCATCGCTGGCCCGTACGGCCCACCCGCGCCAGTTTGCGGGGTCAGCGTGCCCAGCCGGATCGGCCCGGTCTGGGCTGCCGCAAGCCGCGAAACGAACGGGGCGGCGAGGCCCCCCAACAAAGCGGCGCGGCGGCTGGTGCGAAGTGTCATGGCGAGGCTCCCGGATTGGGCACGGATGATAGCGCGAAAACCGATATCGGCGAGTCCTTGTTGCAGGCTGGTTTTGGACTAACTTCCAGTATGATCGTGACAGGAGCCGCCTTGTGCAGCGCAAACGCTTCAACACCATGGCCTGCCCAATCGCTCGTGGCCTCGACCGGGTTGGCGAATGGTGGTCGATGCTGATCTTGCGCGATGGGTGCGCCGGGCCCAGGCGCCACGCGCCGGATTTACGCATCGTGCCCGGCCCGGCGGCGACCAAGACGCAGCAGCAGCGCCTTGCTGCCGGCGGCGGCTTGCTGGGGTGGCGGGCATGAGTGCGACCACGATGAACCCGCGCACGCGGGTGCTGCTCGAAGGGCCGATCATCGGCCCTTGTTGCACATGGCCTGGCCCAACGTGCTGGTGATGCTGGCCCAGGCATCGACCGGGCTGATCGAAACCTGGTTTGTGTCCCATCTCGGCACCGACGCGCTCGCCGGCATGGCGCTGGTGTTCCCGGGCTTCATGCTGATGCAGATGATTTCGGGCGGGGCAATGGGCGGCGGGATTTCATCGTCCATCGCCCGTGCGCTTGGCGGTGGTCGGAAAGCCGACGCCGAAGCGCTGGTAATGCATGCGTTGATCATCAACGGGGCGCTCGGGGTGCTGTTCTCAAGCCTGTTCCTGATATTCGGCGCCGATCTTTATCGCAGCATGGGCGGGCGCGATGCGTCCCTGGCGGCGGCGTTGCAATATTCCAACGTAATCTTCGCCGCGAATATTTTCGTCTGGGGCGGCAATGCGCTGGCAAGCGTTATTCGCGGCACTGGCAACATGCTCGTCCCCGCAATGACGATCTGCGTCGG
>JANXRN010000145.1 GCA_025352995.1 Acetobacteraceae bacterium | reverse complement strand
CCCCCAATAACCATCAAACCGGCGCAGATCGGCCTTGTTGCCCGCTTCGAACTTCTCCATCCGGAACGGCCCGGTGCCGATGGCGGCCACCCCGCTGTTGAAATCGTCACTCCCCGGCGCACCCACCGTTGCCGCAATCATTGGCACCTGAGTCAAATCCCCCGGCAGTAACGGCGCCGGCGCCCGCGTGTGCAGCCGCACAGTCAAATCATCAACCACTTCGACCCGGATAATCGGCTGCAAATAGGTCTGAAATGACCCTGGCGAGTTCACCAGTTTCGGCACCCGCGCAATCGTCGCCGCCACATCGGCTGCGGTAAAGGCCGTGCCGTTGTGGAACTTCACCCCCGGCCGCAGCTTGAACTCCCAAACATCCGGCGCCACCGCCCGCCACGACAGTGCCAGTGATGGCACCAGCTTACCCGCCGGCGTCATGTCGGTTAGCCGGTCGTAAATCATTCCGGAGAACGCGTTGTTCGGGCCGATATTATGGTAATGCGGGTCAGCCGACGTCACCTGCGCACCGACCCCGAAGCGCAATGTTTGGGCGGTAGCGAAGGTTGGCAGCAGCAACGCGCAGAGAGCCACAGTTAGGTTTTTCATTTTTTAGCCTCCCCGAGATAAGCAAAGGCAAGAATCTTCTTTTTGTGAACAAAAAGAAGCAAAAAAACTTTCCCACTTTAGTTCGGAGTGCGCACCGGCAGCGGTGCGCCAATGGATAGAAAGTTTTTTTGGTTCTTTTTGTTTACAAAAAGAACTGCTTGCCTTCCTTCACGCCGCCTTCGGCAGAAACCCAGGCTCAAACACTTTCGTCGCCATCACCTGGCAGCGCCGGATCAGCCGCTTTTCCTCCGGCAGATAATCCGCAATCGCCCGATGGATGGTGCCGAGATTGTCCCACACCAGCAGGTCATTTTCCGTCCACACATGGGTGTAACGATACTTGTCCTGCAACTGGTGATCGAACAAATAGGTCAGCATTTTGTCGCTGTCCGGCCCCGACATCTGGTTGATCCGCATCGCGTAGCCGGGGTTGCAATAGAGCGATTTGCGCCCGGTGATCGGGTGGCTCAGGAACAGATCATGCACCGCCGGTGGGCGCAGGCGGCGCTGTTCGGCGGTCAGCGGTTTGCGCACGCTGCCAGGGCGCAGGCGCATCATTTCCCAGAATTTGTCGAAGTCATGGGTAACATTCATGCCGGCGAGCCGTTGCTTGATATCCTCGGGCAGATCGTCATAGGCCGCCTGCATGTTGGAAAATTCGGTGCCGCCCAGCGCCCGGCCATCACGGCGCGGGATGGTGATGCCGTAAAGTACGTTCACGAAGCCCATCACGTCGCGATAGGACATGTCCGTGTGCCAGTCCTGGCCGGCGTCATGCATGCCGATATATTCGCCGTCTTCTTTGATGTTGGACAGCACGTTGACTTCGGGGGTTTCTTCCTTGGGCGCTTTGGTGATCGAGCCTTGGATGTCTCCGAATTTTTCCGAAAATACTTTGAGTTGCATCGGCTCCAGATGCTGGTCCGGAAAGCGCAGCACCCCGTAGCGGCCGAGCGCATGCAGCAACTGGCCCCAATCGGCGTCGGCTATTGGCAAGCTGGCATCAATGCCATGGATGGTGGCGCCCAGAATGGCTTGGTTGGGAATCACATTGATCATTGGACGAACCTTGCGCGTATGATCAGCGACGCTACACCGGCTGGGCAGGCTGTCAAATCGCGCCGGCCCGCTTTTGCCTGCCCATCCGCAAAGGTTTCCGCCTATGTCGACCATGCTCCCTGACCTTCGCCCGATCATGCTTGCCGACATCAACGCTGCCCGCGCGCGCATTGCCGGCACAGTGCTGCGCACGCCCTTGGTGCGGCTCGATCTCGGGGCCGGTTTGCCCGATATCTGGCTGAAGCTCGAAAATTTGCAGCCGACCAATTCCTACAAAATCCGTGGTGCGGCCAATGCGGTCGCGCTTCTGTCGGACGCAGACCGCGCGCGCGGCGTCTGGACGATCAGCGCCGGTAATGCCGGGCAGGGGGTGGCCTATGCCGCGCGCCAGGCCGGCGTGCCGTGCACGGTGCTGGCGATCGACAACGCGCCGGCCACCAAGCTCAACCGGATGCGCGCGCTCGGGGCGACGTTGGTGATGGTGCCGTTCGACACGGCGCTGCAAGCGATGGCGGCGCATGCCTATGCCGGGATGGACGGCACTTTCATCCATCCGTTCGACAACCATGATTTCATCGCCGGACATGCAACGATCGGGCTGGAAATCCTGGAGGACGCGCCCGACACCCAAGCGGTGATCGCCGGCATTGGCGGCGGTGGTTTGGTGGTCGGCATCGGCAGCGCCCTGAAGGCGATCAACCCGGCGATCCAGGTTTTTACCGCCGAACCGGAAACCGCAGCGCCGACGGCGCTGTCATTCGCGGAAGGCGGGCCGCGGGAGTTTGCTGCTTTTCAGCCGTCTTTCATCGATGGTGCTGGCGGGCGCCACGTGTTCCCGCGCATGTGGGACCGGATGCGCGGCGTGGTGGATGGCGGCATGGTGGTCACGCTGGACCAGACCCGCGCAGCCCTGCGCCTGATGGCGGAAAAGGCGCGGATCGTTTCGGAAGGCGCGGGGGCGTTGTCGCTGGCCGCCGCATTAACCGGCAAGGCGGGGAAGGGGCCGATTGTTGCGATTGTATCGGGCGGCAATATCGATTTGGCCAAGTTCGTGGAGCTTATAGGCTAGGCTGTGGCAGCGCATTCTGATTGTAGCGCATGATGCTGCCGTGCTTTCCGGTGCGATCGTTTTCCAACTGATAGCAATCACCCACCGGACCACGCCGTTCATCGGTGATCAGCGCCAGTTCCATCCGGTCCTGTTCGGACAAAGCAAAATCGAAAACTCGCGCATTTGCCGCCAGATGCCGGGTGGAGGTCGCGCCGACGATGCAACCGGCAACGCCCGGCCGGTCGAGCGTCCAGCGTAACGCTACCTCACCAATGCCCACCCCGTAACGGGCGCCGATCCTGGCCATCGCGGCGAGCAAATTCTGGAACAGCGCCCAGCCGCCGAAATCATCGATGATGAGCTTGTATTTGGTCAGCGACCTGTTGGTAAACGCCGCCAGCGGTTCCGGCTTGTCGAGCCAGTCAGCCGAGAAGAACCCGCCGAGCAGATGCCCATAGGTCAGCAGGGCAATGCCGCGCGCCTGGCAGAAATCGCGCATGCGGAAATCCGGGCGGCGATCAACCAGCGAATATTGCAGCTGATGGACAGTGAAATTCACCCCGGCATCGAGCAGTTCGGCAAACTGGTCGGTGTTGAAGTTGGTCACCCCGAGCAGGCGGATTTTGCCGGCGCGCTGCAAATCGCCCAGCACCTGGGCCGCGTCCACCGCGCCCTTCACCGCAAAATCCCACCAGAAAAACTGCACCAGATCGAGCTGTTCGACCCCGAGCCGTTGCAATGACCGATCGATGATCCGCACCACATCGGCCCGCGTCAAGGTGGCGAGGGAGCCAAGATCGGGAACGTATTTGGTATGGACTTGCAATTTCCTGGCAAGGTCAGGCCGGGCGCGGCGAAATTCGCCGATCATCGCTTCCACGCCGGTATAGTGATCGGCGCAGTCAAAGCTGGTGATGCCGGCTTCGACGAAAGCGGCCATGTCGGCCACTGCCTGACGCGGATCGACGTTGCCGTGGCCGCCGGCAAGGTGCCAGCCGCCCTTCAGCAGGCGGGAAATATCGTAGCCAGGGGCAAGTTCGCGGCGGTCGATCATCATTCGGCTTTCAGCAAAGTTGCGGTGGTGTCGCCATGGCGGAAGCGGCGGTTTCCCAAACGGGTGATGCGCAGCCGGCTCGGGCAGTTCGGATCGGGGCAGGCGATTTCGGCGTCCGTTGTCATCCAGTCATGCGGGTCGGTCGGGCGCTGCTTGGCCGGCAGCAAGGGCAGGATGGCGGCAAGCGAATAAAGGCTGAACGCCATGCCGGGCTGGAATTGCAGCATTTCGCCATGGACTTCGAAATAATCGCCGATTTTGCTGCCGCACCAGAGCCTGGCGCCGAGCGGGGCGACGACTTCTACCCGCAGATCGAACAGATCAAAGTAGTCGTCGCGCATTGACGTGGACATGGGAGGTTAATAGCGTCCGACGCTCACAAGGTCAAAGAAGGTGGGGGCGCCAATGCCGATTTCGGTCAGCGGTCATATTCCCGGCGGACGAATTGAAGTCGTGGAGGCCAGCAATCCCGCCGATATCCGCTTGCGGCTGGTGCCGGATGCGGGCGGCGCGGAATTTCGCGGCCATTTCCATTTTCGTGCGTCCGGCCTGCGGGGGGTGGCCTGCACATTCCGCATCATGAACGCGGGTGACACGATGGGCACCCGCCTTCCGGGCCGGGATGACGTGGAAAACGCCTTTACCAATACCGGCCCGGTGGCGTCTTACGATCGGCAGCACTGGTTCCGGGTCCCGTCTAACTTTGACGGCCAAGTCTACAGCTTCACCATTACCCCGGACTACGACCTGGTGCATTTCGCCCGCTGGGCGCCGTACGGAATGGATCGCCATCTCGATATGCTGGCGCGGGTGCAATTATCGCCGCGGGTGCGGATCGAAACCATTGGCCGCTCGGTCGAGGGTGCGGATATCGACATGCTGACCTTGGGGACCGCGGGGCCAGGGAAGCTCAAATTATGGGTGATCGCCGGCCAGCATCCATCGGAAACGCAAAGCGGGTTTTTCCTCGAAGGCTTCCTCGCCCGGATGACCGATCCGCATGACCCGATGGCGCGCAACATCCTCGATCGCTGCGTGGTTTACGTGGTGCCCAACATGAACCCGGATGGCACC
>JANXRN010000053.1 GCA_025352995.1 Acetobacteraceae bacterium | reverse complement strand
CACCGCGATCAACCGGTATCTGACGGTTGATGAAGCAGCCTACATCGTTAATGACTGCGCGGCGCAGGCGCTGATTACCAGCCGGGCGCGCGGCGAGGTGGTCGGGCCATTGGGCACGCATATTCCGAACTGCAAAATCCGCCTGATGATCGACGGTACGTTGCCGGGCTGGGATGCATATGAGCCGACGGTTGACGCCTTCCCGGCGACCCCGCTTGCCGAGCAATGGGCGGGTGAGATCATGCTCTATTCATCCGGCACCACCGGGCGGCCGAAAGGCATCAAGCGGGCGCTGCCGGATGCCAAAATCTACGACAATACCGGCGCACTGGGTGTGTTTACCGCCGCCTACGGTTTCACCAGCGACATGGTGTACCTATCCCCCGCGCCGCTGTATCACGCCGCACCGTTGGTTTTTAACCTCGCCACCCAGCGCATGGGCGGCACGGTGGTGATGATGGGCCGGTTTGAGCCGGAGGCCGCGCTCGCCGCCATTGAACGCTATCAGGTCACCCACAGCCAATGGGTACCAACCATGTTCGTGCGCATGCTGAAACTGCCCGACGCGGAACGCATGCGATACGATCTGTCGCGCCACAAGATGGCGATCCACGCCGCCGCCCCCTGCCCTGTCGACGTCAAGCGCGGCATGATCGCCTGGTGGGGCCCGATCCTGGAAGAATATTACGCCGGCACCGAAGGCAACGGCCAGACCATGATCGGCAGCGCCGAATGGCTTGCCCATCCTGGTTCGGTCGGGCGTGCCAAGCTGGGCGTGGTGCATATTTGCGATGATGAAGGCGCGGAAATGCCGGTGGGCGAACCGGGGCTGATTTATTTCGAGCGCGATGCAATCCCGTTTGCCTACCATAATGACCCGGAAAAAACCCGCCGCGCCCAGCATCCACTGCATGAAACCTGGTCGGCGTTGGGCGATGTCGGGTATCTGGATGATGAAGGCTATTTGTATCTGACCGACCGCAAAGCATTCATGATTATCTCCGGCGGGGTGAATATTTATCCGCAGGCGATCGAGGATGCGCTGGTGACCCATCCGAAGCTACGCGATGCGGCTGTGATCGGCGTGCCGGATGACGAAATGGGCGAAAGCGTCAAGGCCATCGTCGAACTTGCCGATGGTATTGAACCGGGACCCGAAATTGCCGCCGAACTGACCGAGTATCTGCGCCACCGCGTGGCGCGCTACATGGTGCCGAAAACCATCGATTTCATCGATGAAATGCCGCGCCTGCCGACCGGCAAACTCTACAAACAGGCGCTGCGTGACCGTTACGCCAGCTAAACCAGGAGGAAACGCCTATGTTAGACCCGAAACGACCGAAGCCCCTGCCCACCCCGGAAACCCAGCATTTCTGGGACGGCATGAAGCGCGGCGAATTGCTGCTGCAGCGCGACAAGGACACCGGCGAAGTCTATTTCCCGCCGCGCCCGTTCGTGCCGGGTACTGGCAGCACCAATATCGAAGTGTTCAAGGCGTCGGGCAAAGCCGTGCTCTACAGCTACGTCATCCATGCCAACCCGGCGCCCGGCTTCACGCCGCCTTACGCGATTGCGGTGGTGCAGTTGGCCGAGGGGCCGCGGATGATGACCAACATCGTCGATTGCGACCAGACGCCGGAAGCCTTGGTGCTCGACATGAAGTTGGAGCTCGCGCCGACGCAGTTGGACGAGAATATCACCCTTCCCCTTTTCCGTCCGAGCAAGGGCTAATCAGATGTTGAAACCTCGCGAAATAGCGGTCGTTGGCGCGGCCGAAACCACCGGCCTGGGCAAAATCCCGGGCATGTCCAACATCCAGCTCCATGCCGACAGCGCGTTGAACGCGCTCAAGGATTGCGGGCTGAAAATCACCGATATTGACGGCATTGCCTGCGCCGGCGAAAGCCCCACCAACCTCGCGCATTATCTCGGCATCGTGCCGAAATATGTCGATGGCACCGGCGTGGGCGGCTGTTCGTTCATGATCCATGTGCGCCATGCGGCCGCTGCCATTTCGGCCGGACTGTGCACCACGGTGCTGATCACCCATGGCGAAAGCGGATCGTCGCGCATCGGGTTGAACCGCCCGGCGCCGAACCCGGCGAGCCTCGCCGGCCAGTTCGAAATGCCCTACGGCCCGTTCGGCCCGCCGACCATGTTCACCATTCCGGTGCTGCGCTACATGAAGGAACGCGGCCTGACGCATGAACAACTGGCCAACGTCGCGGTTGTGCAACGTGAATGGGCCGCAATGAATCCGCGCGCACGTTTCCGCGATCCGATCACGGTCGAAGACGTGCTGGCCTCGCGGATGATCGCCTATCCGTTCCGCATCCTGCAATGCTGCCTGGTGACCGACGGCGGCGGCGCACTGATCTTGACCAGCGCCGAACGGGCGAAGGATTTCCCGACCAAGCCGGTTTACATCCTCGGCACGGGTGAATCGGTGGAAACCCCGATGATCAGCCAGATGAAGGACTTTACCTCGTCCGCGGCCTTCAAGGTTGCTGGCCCGACCGCGATGAAAGCCGCTGGCATCAGCCACGCCGACGTCGACCATCTGATGATCTATGATGCGTTCGCGCATCTGCCGATCTATGGCCTGGAAGACCTTGGGTTCTGCAAGCCAGGTGAGGCCGGCGGCTTCATCGAAGCGCGCAACACCGCACCGGGCGGCAAGCTGCCGATGAACACCAATGGCGGCGGGCTTTCCTACACCCATACTGGAATGTACGGGATGTTCGCGCTGCAGGAATCGGTGCGGCAGATGCGCGGCACTGCGGCAGCACAGGTCCAAGGCTCGAAAATCTCGGTCTGCCATGGGGTGGGCGGGATGTTCGGTGCCAGTGGGACGGTGGTGTTTACTAACCAGGCGTAAGTAGACGAAGGAAGCAAAAAAACTTCCTCACTTCGTTGCCGTTGGCGTGGGTCTGCGGAGGGACCCGAGCCAACGGCAACAATAGATAAAGTTTTTTTGATTCTTTTTGTTCACAAAAAGGACATCCTTTCTTATGCCCCTGCGCAAATCGCGACCCGGATCGGCGAAGCGCTCACTGTGCCCCTGACCTTGATCACGCTATCATCGTTGAAATGACTGATGACGCGCCGTTCTGGAAAAGCAAGTCGCTCGACGAAATGTCGGATGCGGAATGGGAATCGTTGTGCGATGGCTGCGGCCGTTGCTGCCTGCACAAGCTGATTTATGAAGACGCCAATGATCAGTTGGTCCACACCAATGTGGCATGCCGGCTGCTCGATCTGGAAAGTTGCCAGTGCAGCAACTATCCACAGCGGCAGAAATTCGTGCCCGATTGCGTCAGCCTGACCCCGACGGCCTTGCGCGACATCAACTGGTTGCCGCCGTCCTGCGCCTATCGCCGTTTGGAAGAGGGCAAGGATTTGGCGTGGTGGCATCCGCTGGTGTCCGGCGATCCGAACACGGTGCACACATCGGGCGTATCGGTGCGCGGGCGGGCCATCGGGGAACGGGTGGCGGGGCCGCTTGATCATCACATTGTTGACTGGCCGGGCACGATGCCGCGACCGGCAAAGCCAAGGAAAAGAACATGATGCAGGGCGCGATTTACGGCGGGGTGAATGCGGCGGTGCTGACCGCGATGCGGCAGGATTTGTCGGTTGATCTTGACCGCATGGCCAAGCATGCGCAGTGGTTGCTGGCCAATGGCTGCAACGGGTTGGGCGTGCTGGGCACCACCGGGGAAGCCAATTCGTTGGGGGTTTCCGAGCGTATCGCGGTGATGGAAGGCCTCGCCGAACGCGGCATCGCGCCGGCGCTGATGATGCCGGGCTGCGGCACCACCGCGATCACCGATACGGTGCTGCTGACCAAGCGGGCGCAGACGCTGGGCTGCCGCGGCGCGCTGCTGCTGCCGCCGTTCTTCTACAAGAACCCGTCCGAAGATGGGCTGTTCGCCTATTTCTCCGAGGTGATCCAACGGGTTGCCGGCGACATCAAGATTTACCTTTACCATTTCCCAGCGCAGTCGGCGGTGCCGTTTACGGTTGATCTGATCGGCCGGTTGTTGAAAGCCTATCCCGGCAAGGTGAAGGGCCTGAAGGACAGCAGCGGCGATTTCGCCAACACCGCGTCCTATGTCGATGCGTTCGCGAAAGACGGGTTTGAGGTTTATTGCGGCGACGATGGTGCGCTGCTCGACCTGATGCGCCGTGGCGGGGCGGGCTGCATTACGGCGGCGGCCAATGTCGGCTGCGCGGTGAGCGCGGTGGTTTATGCCAATGCTGGTAATGCGTTGGGCGAAAAGGCGCAGACCCAGCTTTCGGCGATCAGGAAGGCGGTGGTCTCGGCACCGCTGATCCCCGGCTTGAAAGCGCTGGTGGCGCGCAACACCGGCAACCCCGCGTGGAATTTCCAGCGCCCGCCGCACATGCCGCTTGATGCGACAGCGTCCGCCAAGTTTGCTGCCGCCTTCGATGCGACCGGGACGGTGCTTGCTGGCGCCTAGCCGGCTGCGCTGCTAGGATGACAGGTAGATTTCAGACTCGCTGATCGGGAGCAGGCGCGCGGTGGTCACAGCAGGCAATCTGGCATTCGGCGATAATCCGCCGCTGTCCTATATCGACCCGGCAATGTCGGCGGCCCAACGCCTGCTGATCCGGGCGGTGGAGTTGGCCACCGGGCAGAAAAAGCTCAAGGCCGTATATGACCGGTTCCGCGCCGACGGCGGCACGGCGGAGATTTTCTGGTCCGACATGCTGCGCCGGACCGGCATCAGCCTCGATTTCGATCAGCGCGCGCTCGCCGGCATTCCGGCCGAGGGGCCGCTTCTGGTGGTCGCCAACCATCCGTTCGGGCTGGTCGATGGGTTGATCTTGTGTTGGCTGATCAGCCAAATTCGACCGGATTTCCAACTGCTGATCAACTCGGTGCTGATCCAGGCGCCGGAAACCCGCGACCATTTCCTGCCGATCAGCTTCGCCGGCACGCGGGAAGCCCAGGCGACCAACGTGCAGACGCGGGTTGAGGCGCGCAAGCATCTTGAACATGGTGGCGCGGTGCTGGTGTTCCCGGCGGGCGGGATTTCGACGTCCCCCGATCGCTGGGGCATACAGCCGGCGATGGATGCGCCATGGCAAGCCTTCATCGCGCAGATGTTGCAACGCGCGCGCTGCCCGGTGGTGCCGGTCTATTTCGAGGGCCAGAACGGGCGGCTGTTCCATATCATCAGCCATATCAGCGCAACCTTGCGGCTGGCGCTGATGGCGGGTGAAATCCGCCGCCGTTTCAATAGCAGGATCAATCTGAAAATCGGTGGGCCAATCCCGTTCAGTGAATTTGCCGACATTTCGGACCGCAGCGCGCTTTCGGCTGAACTCTGCCGCCGCACCTATGCGCTGGGCGGCATCGACACGAGCGTTCCAGGCTCAATCGTGGACTGGCCCGAGGCACTGCAGGTCAAGGTAAAGCGATGAGTGTCGGCACCGCGGGAAGACCAAGGCTAGGGTAATAGCTTGCAGCAAGCCGCTTGCCGACAAAGCCGTCCTACTGTTTTTGCTTGTGGCCTTTCACGCTTATTGTAAGGAAGTTGGTCGGCACTAAACGGGCCAACCCGTCGCGTCTCAAGCCTCATTCTTGAAGGCACTGTATATGCACAAAATTCGCATTTCGACATCAAACCGACCCGACTATGAGCGGTTTGATTATTGGCGGGAAGAATGTGGTGAGACCATGATGGGCATTTCCGCCGAACCGCCGATGTTGGGTGCGTTCCAGGCAGAAGCCGATATCACCATGACGGCATCATTAATGCGATTCGAATTGACCTTTGATAACATCGCCACCATGCGTCGGCCGCAAGACATTGCCCGCGTCGGGTGGGAAGACTGGATTTGCATTTTTCATGAAAAAGGTGAACTGACGCAACATACTCATCGCGGACGCGATATTGTCACTAAAACCGGCGATCTGATTGTCGCGGACTTTACGTTGCCTTTTAACAACAAACCACAAGCCGCAGCCGGCCGCAATGATCTCTGGTTTCTGCCACGCGCTTTGATTGCCCCCCATTTGTCTGCCGGGAATGGACCGCTATCCGCCCATTTCAACGACCAGACTGGGATTGGCCGCTTGATCCAAAGCTACCTTGGCGGGCTTGGGACGACACTCGACACCTTGAGTGAGGGTGAGGCAGCCTCGATCAGCGATAATCTTGCCCGCCTGATCGCGATCGGCTGCGGCAGCCTTGCCGCTACCCAAGGCAATGCGATCAATGCTGGCCAGCTTACGACGATCCAGCAATATATCACCCGCAATTTAGCTGATCCGGCGCTTTCACCAGGGACTGCCGCCGCGGCGCATCGTCTGTCGATCCGACGCATTCATGTGCTGTTCGAGCCAACCGGAAGCAGTTTTTCCGATCATGTTCTCCATCAACGCCTGGCCGCCTGCCATGCCGCGCTGGTCGACCCGATATGCGCCCATCGCTCGGTGATGGATATCGCGTTCGGCTGGGGCTTCAACAGCCTGTCGGCATTTTATCGCGGCTTCGCACGGCAATATGGGATTGCCCCGCGAGACCTGCGCCTCGGCAGCTAAAAACATCGATGAATGCGCGCGATGCAATATTTTCGTGCGCGCATCGCGACGAAACCGACCGCCGCCCTGATTAGTTTCGCCGCATGCCCGCCAGAATGGTCGGGCCAGCAATTGCGGCGGAGGACGAAATATGACAATAAGCCAACGAATTCTTGATCGTCTTGCCCGCATGTGCCTGGTTGGCAGCCTTGGCCTGGCGCTTCCGGCCCTGGTGATCGGCCACTCGGCGCAG
Organism: Acetobacteraceae bacterium; assembly: GCA_025352995.1. Taxonomy (GTDB): domain Bacteria; phylum Pseudomonadota; class Alphaproteobacteria; order Acetobacterales; family Acetobacteraceae; genus CAITOL01. The sequence goes on along the minus strand of JANXRN010000053.1, from coordinate 4,643 downwards.
GCAGGACCGATTATTTCCAATGCTCAATTTGACGCAAATGGCCACTTTTCACCCAATCCGATCAGCGACAGCCTGAGCAACGCCAACGTTACTTATAGCGCCGCGGCGGGCTTTGTGGCTGGGGTTCCAACCGTCACTGCATCGGCAACGTCGCTTTCGACCTCGAACGGAGCATTGTACGGGGCTAATTCCTATATGAGTTATTATTTCGCAGTGACTGGGGCCAGCGGACCGGTGCATCTGCTGATTTCTGCGTCTGCGACTTCCAGTGGATTTGGCTACTATAATTCGACCGCTCAAGTCGATTTTTACGGTCCCCAAACTCAAACCTTAGCCCACACATTCATGTGCAACGGTCTGCAATGCCCGAGCAACGGCACGCCCCAGGTTGCTGCAAGCGGCGGCACGTTTGCTAAAACAGTCTCGGGCAACACCGCTTATGAATTCATTATTCAGACATCGGTGTCCGAAGAATATTTTTCTCCATATGGTACTTCGTCCGGCGGCTCCGCCATGGCCGATCCAACGGTCATATTCGATCCAGCGTTCACCACCCCCACTGGCGCGCAAATTCAGTTCAGTTCCAATTTGATCGATCCGTCCGCCGTTGTTGCCGCACCCGAACCGGGATCGTTGACGCTACTCGTGTTCGGGCTAATCGGCCTTGTCGGGTTCAAATTACGCGCCGCGAATATCGCCGGTTGACAGTTCCGGGCGCGCCGCCAGCATCAGCGACTTCATCTGTCGGACCGTCGATGGCAAGCCATCGAACACTGCCTGGGCAATGCGCTTTGGCATAGCGCGTAGAGCGGATAAGCGCTTGCGCCATCCGCCCTACGCGCGCGCGCATCAAGATGGCGGATGGCGCAAGGGCTTATCCGCCCTACGTTTTTTCCCGGTGGCTAGGCTCGTGCCGCTAGCATCAGCGACTTCATCTGTTGCACCGCTGGACCCAAACCATCGAACACTGCTTGGGCGATCAGGAAATGACCGATATTGAGCTCCATCACCTCCGGAATCGCCGCAATCGGCGCGACGTTAGCGAAATTCAGCCCGTGGCCGGCATGGCATTCGAGCTTGAGTTCGGTGCATTGGCGGGCGGCGGCTTGCAGGCGGGCGAGTTCACCGTCTTTGCCGTGCGCGTAGGCGCCGGTGTGCAGTTCAACGATGCCAGCGCCGATTTCGGCGCTGGCGACCAGTTGCGCCGGGTCCGGGTCGATGAACAACGACACACGAATGCCAGCCGCCCGCAACCGGGCAACGATCGGGCGCAACGAATTATGCTGGCCGATGACATCGAGGCCGCCTTCGGTGGTCACTTCGGTGCGCTTTTCCGGCACGATGCAGCAGGCGTTGGGCATAGCTTCGAGCGCGATATTCAGCATTTCGTTAGTCGCCGCCATTTCGAAATTGAGCGGGCGGTCGATGCCAGCGCGGACCAGGAACACGTCGCTGTCGCGGATATGGCGGCGGTCTTCGCGCAGATGGATGGTGATGCCGTCGGCGCCCGATGCAATTGCAAGGCGGGCGGCTTCGAGCGGATCGGGATAAGCTTCGCCGCGCGCATTGCGCAAGGTGGCGACGTGATCGACGTTGACGCCGAGGCGAATTGTCATAAGCGGGCTTCCCGTCTGGTGGCGAGGTCATGGGCGAGATCAATCGCGGCGATCAGGCTGGTGGCGTCGGCCACGCCCTGCCCGGCAATATTGAACGCGGTGCCGTGATCGGGCGATGTGCGGATGACCGAAAGCCCCAAGGTCACGTTCACGCCATGCGCCATATCGAGGGTTTTCAGCGGCGTCAGCGCCTGATCGTGATACATGCCCATGGCGACGTCGTAGCGGGTGCGCGCAGCCGGGGTGAACAGGCTGTCGGCGGCGAACGGGCCGGTCACGTCCAGACCCTCCGCCCGCAGGATGGCGATGGCGGGGGCGATGATCTCGATCTCCTCCTCCCCCATGGTGCCATCTTCGCCAGCATGCGGGTTGAGGCCGGCGACTGCGATGCGGGGATGGGCAATGCCCCAGTCGCGCACCAAAGCGGCTTCGGTGACGCGGGTGACGGAGACAATGCGGTCGATGGTAATCATCGCCAGCATGCGGCGGAGGGAGGCATGGACGGTAATCGGCACCACTTTCAGCAGTGGGCTGGCCAGCATCATCACCGGCAGGCTGGCGCCGGTGATTACGGCGAGAAATTCGGTATGGCCGGGATGCGGGAAGCCGATGCCCGTTAGTGTCGATTTATGGATCGGGTTGGTGACGATGCCGGCAGCGTCGCCCGCCATCGCCAGCCGGGTGGCGCGTTCGATGGAGGCTATCACCGCAGGGGCGTTGGCCGGGTCGGGGGAGCCGGCGCGCACCGGGGCGGCGAGGCGCTGCGGCAGGACCGGCAAGGCGTAGGGGAAAATCGCCCCGGCCGCGCCGATGGCGTTAACCGCGCGGACCGGGACATCCAGCCCGAGCCGGTCGGCTAGGGCCGCGAGCCGGTCCGGATCATCCAGCGCCACGAAGGGCCGCCCGCCATGGCGGCGGGCAAGCCAGGCGCGCAGCGATAATTCGCCACCGATGCCGGCCGGATCGCCCATGGTGAGCGCGAGCGGGGTCATATATGCAGCGCCCGACCATCAACCGCCAAAGCGGCCTCCTTGACGGCCTCATTGAGGCTCGGGTGGGCGTGGCAGATGCGGGCGACGTCTTCGGAACTTGCGCCGAACTCCATGGCCATGGCGAGTTCGGCGATCAGGGTGCCGGCGTCGGGGCCCAGGATGTGGGCGCCCAACAGCCGATCGGTGCGTTTGTCGGCGAGGATTTTCACCAACCCATCGGTCTGCCCCATCGCGCGGGCGCGGCCATTGGCGGTGAAGGGGAACTTGCCGACGCGATACTCGATGCCGGCGGTTTTCAACTGTTCTTCGGTCTGGCCAACCGAAGCGACTTCAGGGGAAGTGTACACAACGCCAGGGATGACGTCGTAATTCACGTGCCCGGCTTGGCCGGCGAGGCGTTCGGCGAGTGCGACGCCCTCATCTTCGGCTTTGTGCGCCAGCATCGGGCCGGCAATCACGTCACCGATCGCGTAAATGCCAGGGACGTTGGTGGCGAAGTGGCCGTTGGTTTCGACCCGGCCGCGCGCGTCGGTGGCGACGCCGATCTCGGCGAGGCCGAGGCCTGCCGTGTAGGCGCGCCGGCCGATGGCGAGCAGGACAATGTCGGCCTGCAAGTTGCTGATTTTGCCGTCTTTCACGGCTTCAAGGCTGAGCACCACGCCGGTGTCATTCTTCACCGCGGCAGTGACCTTGGTGGAAAGCTTGAACTTGATGCCTTGCTTGGCCAGCACCCGTTCGAACTGCTTGGCGATTTCGCCGTCATTGCCGGGGATGATACGGTCGAGGAATTCGACCACGGTGACCTCAGCGCCCAGACGACGCCAGACGCTGCCGAGTTCGAGACCGATCACGCCGCCGCCGATCACCACCAGGTGTCCGGGCACGCGATCGAGTTCCAAAGCACCGGTGGAAGTGACGATGGTCTTCTCATCGACCTCAACGCCGGGGAGCGGCATGGATTCGCTGCCGGTGGCGATGACGATGTTGCGGGCGCCGTATTCAACGCCCCCAACGTCTACGCGGCCAGCGGCGACGATGCGACCTTCGCCTTGCAACCATCTGATCTTGTTCTTTTTGAACAAAAATTCGACACCCTTGACGTTGGCGCCGACGACCTCGCCCTTGCGCGCCTGCATGCGGGCAAGATCGAGTTTGACGCCATCGACCAGGATGCCGTGATCGGCCCAGGCATGGGTGGTTTCGGCAAAATTCTCCGATGATTGCAGCAAAGCCTTGGACGGGATGCAGCCGACATTGAGGCAGGTGCCGCCGAGCGTGGCGCGCTTTTCGACGCAGGCGACTTTCATGCCCAACTGAGCCGCGCGAATGGCGCAGACATAGCCGCCGGGGCCGGCGCCGATGACGATAAGGTCGAAGGATTCGGTATCAGACATGGCAAGCCCCGGTGAGGATGTGTGGCGCCGGTTTACGCCGCTTTGGCCAGCGCCCGCCACACCACTTCCGGCGTTGCCGGCATGTCGATTTGCGTCACCCCGCTATCGGCGAGCGCGTCGATGATGGCGTTGATCAAGGCCGGCGGCGATCCGACCGCGCCGGCTTCACCCGCGCCCTTAACCCCTAACCCATTGGTCAGGCACGGCACTTCGACGAGTTCGACATCGATGTTGGGCAGATCGTCAGCGCGCGGGATGGTGTAGTCCATCAGGCTGCCGGCGAGTAGCTGGCCGGAGGCGTCATCATAGGCGGTGCGTTCGAGCAGTGCCTGGCCCAAGCCCTGCGCGACGCCGCCATGCACCTGTCCGGCAACGATCATCGGGTTGACCGCTTTGCCAACATCGTCGGTCACGCTGTAGCGCACGACGTCGATGCGGCCGGTTTCGGGGTCGATTTCGACTTCAGCAATATGGCAGCCATTGGGGAAAGTGTGGTGGTTGATCTGCGCGACCTCAGCGGCATCGAGGGTGGTAACGTCCTCGCCTTTCGCCGCGCGGGCGCGCTGGCCCAGCGCCAACGTGATGATGTCGATGCCGCGGTCGGTGCCGACCACCTGGAAGCGGCCAGCTTCGAAGACGAT
>JANXRN010000042.1 GCA_025352995.1 Acetobacteraceae bacterium | reverse complement strand
CGCGGGCAAAACCGCTGCGGTGGCCCGCCCGGTGGCGGCGTCCAATGCCGGCTTTGCAGCAATTGGCCAGGTTGATGGCGCGGTGCGGCTGGTATCAGTAACGCCGACGATGCTGACGGTTGAAGCCGGCAGTTTTGGCCGCCGCGACTACGCCGACATCTTGCGGGTACGGCTTGCCCGCTTCGGCGCCCGCCTCGCAACCGATTACAACGCGCCCCGCGATCGCGCCTATTTCGTCCGTGTCGGGCGCTTCGCGAGCGTGCCCGAGGCTGACGCCATGCTGGCGCAATTGCTGCGCGAAGGTATCGCCGGCGCCAAGATTGTCGTAGAATAATTGCTTGCAAACGGGTTGTGCCATGATGTTCCGAAGGTCTGTGCTGATCACCGCGCTTACCCCGACCGTCGCCCTTGCCCAGGCGCCGAAGAAGCCGGTGATGGGCCGCCCGGCGCCGGCCAAGCCCAAAAAGCCCGCCGATACGCCGCCCACTGGAAGCGCGGCGCAAACCCCGCTCGGCCCGCTCGATACGGCCGCCAAATTCGCCGTCATCATCGATCACACCACCGGCGCCACCTTACTCGACAAGGACGCCGACGCGTCCATGGTGCCGTCATCGATGACCAAGCTGATGACGGCTTATATCGTCTATTCAATGCTCAAGACCGGCCGGTTGAAGCTCGACCAGATGCTGCCGGTCAGCGAAAAAGCCTGGCGCATGCAGGGCAGCAAAATGTTCGTCGCCTTGGGCACCCAGGTGAAGGTCGAAGACCTGATCCGCGGCATGATCGTGCAGTCGGGCAACGATGCCTGCATTGTGTTGGCCGAGGCGATTGCTGGGTCGGAAGAACAATTCGCCGAGTTGATGAACACCAAGGGGCGCGAACTCGGCCTGCAGCAAAGCCATTTCCGCAATTCGACCGGCTGGCCCGATGCGGAACACCGGATGAGCGCGCGTGACATCGCCGTCGTCGCCCGCCGGCTGATCACCGATTTCCCTGAGTACTACAAATACGACGCCGAAAAATCGTTCAAATACAATAATATCGACCAGGCCAATCGCAATCCTCTGGTGCAGAAGAACCTCGCTGACGGGTTGAAAACCGGCCACACCGATGATGGCGGTTATGGCCTTGTCGGCAGTTCCGAACGGCGCGGGCGGCGGGTCATCTTGGTGCTGAACGGCATGACCAGCATGCATCAGCGTGCCGAGGAAGGCGAAAAATTGCTGGAATGGGCGTTTCGCGAGTGGGAAAACGTGACCCTGTTCAGCGCCGCCGACACGGTGGAAAAAGTGCCGGTCTGGCTCGGCACCGCGCCCACCGTGCCGCTGGTAGCCGGGCGCGACGTGGTGCTGACCATGCCGAAATCCTGGCGCAATACGGCCAAGGTCTCACTCGCTTACGAAACCCCGGTGCGCGCGCCAGTGCAGCGCGGCAGCACTTTGGGCACCCTGACCGTCACAGGACGCGGCGTGCCGGAAACCGAGGTGCAGTTGCTGGCCGGCGCCGATGTGCCACAACTGGGCTTCGTCAATCGCGCCATGGCGGTGCTGTCCAAACGTCTGGGTGGCGCCTGAGTGGCCATCCACGGCCGCTTCATCACGTTTGAAGGCGGGGAAGGCGCGGGCAAATCCACCCAGGCACGCCGCCTTGCCGATAGTCTGGCTGCTGACGGGGTGCCGGTGTTGTTGACCCGCGAACCGGGCGGCTCGCCGGGTGCCGAAATCCTGCGGACCATGCTGCTCAACGGGGCACATGACTGGGCGCCGAGCGCGGAAATTATCTTGCATTTCGCGTCGCGCGCCGAACATATCGCCCGCACCATTCGCCCCGCGCTCGATGCCGGGATCACGGTGATTTGTGACCGCTATTATGATTCGACCCTGGTTTATCAAGGCCATGGCCAGGGCGGCGATCGGCACGCCATTGCGGTGATGTCGCAATTAATGGGGCTGGTGCCCGACCTCACCCTGGTGCTCGATGTATCCGTTGCCACCACCCAGGTGCGTCTCGCCGCACGCGGCCAGGCGGCGGATCGGTACGAACGGCTCGGCGCGCCCTTCTTCGCCCGTATTCGCGACGGGTTTCTGGCGGTTGCGCGCGATAATCCCGGGCGCTGCGTGCTGGTGCCAGCGGAAACGGACATGGACCACCTGGCGGCGGCCTTGCGCGCCATCGTCGATGCAAGATGGCCGCGATGAGCTTGCCGGAACCCCGCGCCAACCCGGAATTATTCGGCCACGAAGCCGCCGAGGCGATGCTGGCTGACGCCATGCGCGCTGGCCGCCTGCACCATGCCTGGCTGATCACCGGACCGGAAGGGATTGGCAAGGCGACGCTTGCCTACCGCTTCGCCCGTCGCTTGCTGGCTGGCGTCCCGCCTGGCAATTCGCTGGCCTTGCCGGCCGATAACCCGGTGTTCCGCCGCGTTGCCGCCAGCAGCCACGCCGATCTGCTGACGGTCGAACGCGCCTGGGACGAAAAGCGCAAGCGAATGCGCGGTGAAATCGTTATCGAGCATGTTCGCGCGGTATCCGGGTTTCTGCACCGCACCGCCGCCGAGGGCGGCTGGCGGGTGGTGGTGGTCGATGGCGGCGAAAACCTTAACCGCAGCGCCGCCAATGCCTTGCTGAAAATGCTCGAAGAACCCCCGCCGCGGGCCATTTTGCTGCTGGTGGCAAGCTCTACCGGGTCGCTGCCACCGACCATCGCCAGCCGTTGCCGCCGGCTGATGCTGGCGCCGCTGGACGACCCGGCAATGCAGCGGGTTGTCGGGCGCTTGTTGCCGGACCTGGACGACGCGGCGCGGACCCGGCTGATCGCCCTCGCGGATGGATCGCCGGGCAGGGCGGCCATGCTCGCCGAAAGTGGTGGGCTGGGGGCCGCCGATCTGGTCGATAAGGTGTTGACCGCGCAAGATCGTGGCTCGGTGCTGCAAGCCCATGGCATTGCCGACAAGCTCGGCAAGGAAGAAACCGCCTTCAGCACCTTCATGACTTTGCTGCGGGCAGCCATCGCCGCCGCGGTCCGCGACGCCGCCGCCGGTCGCGCCGATCCCGATCAGACCCGCCTGCTGGGAAACCGCCCATTGGATGCCTGGGTTGAGGCGTGGGAGACGCTGGGGCAATTGCAGGATGCAACCGAAGGCGCGTATCTCGACAAGCGCCAGGCCATTGTCACCGGGCTCGCATTGCTGAGAGTGTCATGAAACCGAAATTCTATATCACCACGCCGATCTATTACGTGAACGGCGCGCCGCATATCGGCCACGCCTACACCACCATCGCCTGTGACGTGATGGCGCGCTTCAAGCGGCTGGATGGTTATGACGTGATGTTCCTGACCGGCACCGACGAACACGGCCAGAAGGTCGAACAGGCTGCCGCCGCCGCTGGGATGGACCCGCAAAGCTTCACCGACGGCATCAGCGGGTTGTTTCACGGCTTGCTTGAACGGCTGAAGATTTCCAACAACGATTTCATCCGCACCACCGAAGATCGCCACAAGCGCGCCTGCCAGGAACTCTGGAAGCGGGTGCAAGCCAATGGCCAGATTTACCTCGGCGGCTACGAAGGCTGGTACGCGATCCGCGATGAAGCGTTCTACGATGAGGGCGAGCTTACCACCCGCCCCGATGGTACAAAAATAGCCCCGTCCGGTGCGCCAGTGGCATGGGTGGTGGAGCCGAGCTACTTCTTCCGCCTGTCGGAATGGGGCGACAAGCTCCTGGAATTCTACGAAACCCATCCGGATTTTATCGCGCCCGTTTCGCGCCGCAACGAAGTGATCAGCTTCGTCAAATCCGGCTTGCGCGATCTGTCGGTCAGCCGCACCAGTTTCACCTGGGGGGTGAAGGTGCCGGACGACGACGCGCATGTGATGTATGTCTGGTTCGACGCGCTGACCAACTATATTACTGCCGCAGGCTTCCCGGACGATGCCTCCGCGCTGTGGGATTTCTGGCCCGCCGACGTCCATATGGTCGGCAAGGATATCTTGCGATTTCATGCGGTTTACTGGCCCGCCTTCCTGATGGCCGCCGGCATCGCCCCGCCCAAACGGATCTACGCCCATGGCTGGTGGACCGCCGGTGGCGAGAAAATGAGCAAATCGCTCGGCAACGTCATCGACCCGGAGGAACTGGCCAACCAGTTCGGCCTCGACTCCTTGCGCTACTTCCTGCTGCGCGAAGTTCCGTTCGGCAATGACGGCACATTCAGCCGCAAGGCGCTGATTTCGCGATTGAATACCGAACTCGCCAACGATCTCGGCAACCTCGCGCAACGCTCACTCTCGCTGATCGCGCGCAATTGTGATGGGATTTTGCCGGATAGCGACACGGCGAGCGAAGCCGATGATGCCTTGCTCGCCGCCGCCAACGCGCTGGTTGAAAGCGTGCGCGCCCGGATGGAACGGCAAGCCTTCGGGGAGGCGTTGGAGGAAATCTGGAAAGTGATCCGCGCCGCCAACGCCTATATCGATCACCAGGCGCCATGGGCGTTGAAGAAAACCGATCTGACCAGAATGCGCTGCGTTCTCCGGGTGTTGGCAGATGTGCTTCGCGTGGTGGCGACGTTGCTGCAAGCCTTCATGCCCGACAAGATGGCCGAAATGCTCGACCAACTCGCCGTCCCCGGCGACATGCGCGCGGTCGCCGACCTCGACCGCCCGCTGCTCGCCGGGGTGACCTTGCCGGCCCCCAAGGGTGTGTTCCCGCGTTTTGTCGAAGAAGCCGAGTAAATAGCTAATGTTGATCGATTCCCATTGCCATCTGGATTATTTCCAAGGCGAGGACCGCGCCGCTGTCATCGCACGTGCGGCGGCCGCCGGGGTGACCGAAATGCTCACCATCGGCACCCGCCTGACCCAATCCGATGTGGTGCGCGCCATTGCTGACGCCAATCAAACCGTCTGGTGCACGGTTGGCATTCATCCGCATAATGCCGGCGAACATGCTGTTCCCACAGCAGAAGCGATTGTCGTGGAAACCAATTATCCAAAAGTGATTGGCATCGGCGAGTCCGGTCTGGATTATTTTTACGACAAGGCACCGCGCGACATGCAGGCGGCGAGCTTTCGCGCCCACATCCGTGCGGCGCAAATCTCCGGCCTGCCGTTGGTCATCCACGCCCGCGATGCCGATGCCGATATTGCCGAAATCCTGCGCGAAGAATGGGATATAGGCGGCAAGTTCGGCTTCCTGCTGCATTGTTTCAGCTCTGGCCGCGGCCTCGCCGAAGCCGCTTTGACGCTCGGCGGCTATATTAGCCTGTCCGGCATCCTGACCTTCCCGCGATCGCAGGATATCCGCGACATCGCCCGCGATGTGCCGCCCGACCGGCTGCTGGTGGAAACCGACGCGCCCTATCTCGCCCCAGTGCCATTTCGCGGCAAACCCAATGAACCCGGCTATGTCGCCCACACCAATGCGGTTCTCGCCAAGGTGCACGGCATGTCAGCCGAGGCAATGGCCGACCTTACCGCTGCGAATTTCCACCGCCTGTTCACCAAAGCCGCCTGATGCGGGTGGTGTTGCTCGGTACCGGCGGCTCGGCCGGGGTGCCGATGATTGGCGGGGCGGATGGGGCAGGGGATTGGGGCAGTTGTGACCCGGCCGAGCCGCGCAATCGTCGCAGCCGCAGTTCGATTGCGATCACCGGGCCGGGCGGCACCTTGCTGGTCGATACCGGCCCCGACCTGCGCACCCAGCTTTTGATCAGCAAAATCAGTCGTATAGATGCCGTACTTTATACCCACCCGCATGCCGACCATATTACTGGCATCGACGATGTGCGCATCCTCAACCGCATCGCCGGCCGCCCGCTGCCGGCCTATGGTACGGCCACAACCATGGCGGCGCTCACCGGGCGCTTTCCCTATGCCTTCAAACCGTGGGAGCCGCCGAATTTCTTTCGGCCAGTGATGGTCGCAAATGAAGTTGCCGCCGGCAGTAAGCTCGATTTGCTGGGCATGCGGATCGATCTGCTCGACCAGGACCACGGCTATAGCCACACGCTCGGGCTGCGGATCGGCGATTTCGCCTATTGCACCGATGTGATCCGCTTTGATGCACAGACCTTCGAAAGCCTGCGTGGCCTCAATATCTGGGTGGTCGATTGCTTCCAACGCCAGCCGCACAATACCCACGCAAATGTCGCCCAAGTTCTGGCCTGGGTGCGCGAATTGCGCCCGGCCCGCACCATCCTGACCCATATGGGCACCGATATGGATTGGGCCCGCCTGGTCCGCGATCTGCCAGCGGGCATTGAACCCGGCATGGACGGCATGGTGTTGGATTTCGCCGCCTGATACGCGCAAATGATTTGAACTTGCGGATCGAATGGTATATATCAAAGTATATACCACAGCTCGATGAGGTACGACGTGAGCCAAACCGCAAAAATCTTCGCCAACGGACGCAGCCAGGCGGTGCGCCTGCCGGCAGCGTTCCGCTTTGATGCCAAGGAAGTGTTCATCCGCAAAGACCCGGTCACCGGCGACGTCATTTTGTCCGCCAAACCACGGAACTGGAACGGTTTTTTCGAAATGCTCGAAGGCGTCGAAGTGCCGGCGGACTTCCTGGACGGGTCCGAACGGGACAAATCGCCGCCGCGCGCTGACCCGTTCGCGGATTGGGTCGAGTGAGTAGATTCATGCTGGATACCAATATTGTCAGTCAGTTAGTACGGCGCGCACCCAACGTTGTGCGCCGCACTGTGGCACTTCCGATGGAGGCGATTTGCATCTCAGCCATCGTCGAGGGCGAGTTATTGTTCGGCCTTGCACGCCAGAAGGCTGCAACGCGTATTCATGGCGCGGTGAGCGAGTTTCTCCAGCGTGCCACCGTTTTGCCGTGGGATCGCGCCGCTGCGGCATCCTATGGTGACCTCCGCGCAAGGACAGAAGCAGCCGGAAAAACACTATCTGGGACCGACCTGATGATTGCGGCTCACGCGCTTGCGCTGGGCGTGGTGCTGGTCACCAATGACCATGTATTCAGCCAAGTGCCAGGTCTGTTCGTGGAAGATTGGATGGCGACGTGATCCGACGCGCAATCCCAACCGATGCGCCGGCCATCCGGTCGCTGACCCGGGACGCTTACGCCAAATGGGTGCCACTTATCGGCCGCGAACCCTGGCCGATGATCGCTGACTATGATGTGGCAGTGCGCAACCCTCTGATCGATTTGCTGATGGTAGATGGAGACCTGGTCGCGCTGGTGGAAATGATCGCCCGGCCGGATTGCCTGATGGTCGAAAACCTCGCCGTGGCGCCAGCACACCAGTCGCGCGGCTACGGGCGTCTGTTGATGCAGCATGCCGAGCAAGTGGCGGCGGCATTGGGGCAAAGCACGCTGCGGCTCTACACCAATCAACGCTTTACCGAGAACATCGCGCTCTACAGCCGGCTTGGCTACCAGATCGACCGCGAAGAAGCCGTCAGCGTCGGCGTGGTGGTGCACATGAGCAAGCTCATCTGATTAGCCAAAAAAGTTCCATAATATACCTTCTGCGACATTGAACCTAAGCGAAACGGGGCGAAACCCGAACCCGGATTACGCCCCGCTCTCGCCTTCATCCGCCCGTGTGAATCACCGGCTTACCGAGATTAATCGCGCTTGGGCTGGTCACCGCGCCGCCAACCGCGCCGACGGCGCCACCTATTACCGCGCCGGCGCCCGGCCCAAGTCCAGTCACCGCACCGATCGCCGCACCCGCGCCCGCGCCGATCAGGCCGCCGGACACCGCGCGATCGCCAGGACGATGGCCGCACGCGCTCAAAGCCAATGCCGCGCCAAGCAGTAAAATGGTCGGCGTAAAGTTACCCGTCATAGTGAAACCCTTTCCAATAACAACCAGAACTACCCGCCCATTGCTGCAGGAATACGAGTTACTGGGCGCGGATTTTGGCTGAATTGAGGCTATAGAACGCAACTTCCGATCAACTGCGTGTGAGCTACTTGGGCCGGCGCAACTGGCTCACATCGCGCACGGCGCCACGCGAAGCCGACGTTGTCAGCGCCGCATACGCCTGCAACGCCTGGGAAACCTTACGGTCGCGCTTCTTCGGCATCCAGGCGGCATCGCCCTTCGCCTCCATCGCCGCGCGGCGCTGCGCCAATACCTCGTCACTGACAGCCACATTGAGCGTCCGGTTCGGGATATCGATCACGATGATATCGCCATCTTCGACCAGCCCGACATTGCCGCCCTCGGCCGCTTCCGGGGACAAATGCCCGAGGCACAGGCCGGACGACCCGCCGGAGAAACGCCCATCGGTCACCAACGCGCAAAGCTCGCCCAAGCCCTTGGATTTCAAGTAGCTCGTCGGATACAGCATCTCCTGCATGCCCGGCCCGCCCTTGGGGCCTTCATAGCGGATCAACACCACATCACCCGGCTTGATGCGCCCCGACAAAATGCCAGAAACCGCATCATCCTGGCTTTCATAAATCCGCGCAGGCCCTTCAAATTTCAGGATTGACGCATCCACTCCGGCGGTTTTCACGATGCAGCCTTCGAGCGCGATATTGCCGTACAGCACCGCCAGCCCGCCATCCTGGCTGAACGCATGGGCGCGATCGCGGATCACCCCGGTGGTACGATCGGCGTCCAAATCGTCCCAGCGCGATGACTGGCTGAACGCGATCTGGGTTGGCACGCCACCGGGCGCGGCCCGGAAAAACGCGCCGACCTTGACGCTGTCGCTGCGCTTGATGTCCCAGCGCGCCAGGCCATCTGCCATGGTCTTGGCGTGGATCGATGACACGCTGGTATCGATCAGCCCTGCCCGATCCAGCTCCCCCAAAATCCCCATGATGCCGCCGGCGCGATGCACGTCCTCGACATGCACATTCGCCACCGCCGGCGCCACCTTGCACAGCACCGGCACCTTGCGCGACAGCCGGTCGATATCCTTCATGGTGAAATCGACCCCAGCCTCATGCGCCGCCGCCAGCAGATGCAGCACCGTGTTGGTCGACCCCCCCATGGAAATATCGAGGCACATCGCGTTCTCAAACGCCGCCATGGTGGCGATGTTACGCGGCAGAACGCTCTCATCATCTTGTTCGTAATAGCGCTGCGCCAGATCCACGATCACCCGGCCGCATTCAAGGAATAATTCCTTCCGGTCGGCATGGGTCGCCAGCACCGTGCCGTTGCCCGGCAAACCCAGCCCGAGCGCTTCCACCAGGCAATTCATTGAATTAGCGGTAAACATCCCCGAACAGCTACCGCAAGTCGGGCACGCCGAACGCTCAATCACATCGACCTCGGCGTCCGTCATCTTGTCATCGGCGGCGTAAATCATCGCGTCAATCAGATCGATCTTGCGGCTGATCCCGCCGAGCACGACCTTCCCCGCCTCCATCGGCCCGCCGGACACAAACACCGTCGGGATGTTCAACCGCAGGGCCGCCATCAGCATCCCCGGGGTAATTTTGTCGCAATTGGAAATGCACACCAGTGCGTCGGCGCAATGGGCGTTGACCATGTATTCCACCGCATCCGCGATCAGCTCCCGTGACGGCAGGCTATACAGCATCCCGTCATGGCCCATCGCGATGCCATCATCGACGGCGATGGTATTGAATTCCTTGGCAACCCCGCCCGAAGCCTCAATCTCGCGTGCCACCATTTGGCCAAGGTCCTTGAGATGGACATGGCCCGGCACGAACTGGGTAAAGCTGTTGGAGATGGCGATGATCGGCTTGCCGAAATCGCCGTCCTTCATGCCCGTAGCCCGCCACAAGCCGCGCGCGCCGGCCATGTTGCGGCCGTGGGTGGTGGTGCGGGAACGATATGCGGGCATGGGGCGGACCTCTGGTTTAGGAAACAAGATGTTGCAGGCTTTGAAAGTGAAAGTCTAGATTCAGGCGGAAGCAAGATTGAACGCCACCTTGCGCGTCCTGTTCGACTTCGCTGTGCCGTTCACCGACAATCAGGCCGAGCAGGCCGTTCGGATGATGAAGGTGAAAATGAAAATATTCGATGGCTTACAGACAACCATCGGCGCCGATACCTTCGCCAGCTTGCAATCAGTGCTCAGCGCCGCACGGAAGCGCGGGTGGGATATTATCCAAACTCTCTCCGCAAAGCCCGCGGCGCTGATTGGTGCGTTGAACGCGCAGGCTATCGCAAAGGGACGGCTTGAGAGTTACCTTTTTGTTCACAAAAAGAATAACTTGCTTTCCTAGGTCCAAACACATGAACCCCACCAAACTCATCTTCTGGGCCGCTCTCGGCATCTGCGTCAATGTCGGGCTGGCACGGTTTTCCTACGGTATCATGCTGCCGTCGCTGCGCGATGATCTGGGGCTCGACTATGCGACCAGTGGCGGGCTGAATGCGGTCCATCTGCTGGGGTATTTGCTCGGCACGCTGGTGGCCCCGACGCTTGCCCGGCATATCGGCATGCAGGCAGTGGCACGGCTGGGGCATGTGGTTCTATGCCTGGGTGCAATTGCATGTGCCGCGACGCCGATCGCGGCATCCGGGCCGTGGGTGCTCGGCGTTGGACGCTTGTTGATGGGGTTAGGTGGCGGCTTGGCGGTGCTGGCGATTTTGGTGATCGCCTTCGCCGCGATCGCACCATCCTGGCGCGGGCCGGTCAGCATGCTGGCCTGGGGCAGCACCGGGATCGCAATCGCTGCGACCGGAGCGCTGCTGCCGTTCCTGCCCGATCCCGACTGGGCCTGGCGTGGGGTGTTCCTGGTTTGCGCGGCATTTGCCGCCCTGCTGGCGCTGGTTTTTCCACCGCGCGGGTTGGCCAATGCGCCACCCGCAACCGGCACGGGCTTCAACCCGTGGCACGCATTGTCGCCGCGCTGGGTGTTTCTCAACGCGCATTATTTTCTGTTTGGGGTGGCCTATGTCGCGTACGCCACTTTCGCCGGCACGCGGATGGCCGCATTGCGCACGGTGCCTTGGTTGGTGGCGGCCACCTGGGCCGGGTACGGTGTGGCAGCAATGTTGGGGGCGGCCATCACCGCTTGGGCGCTTGGTCAGGTGAAATGGCGCGAGCGGGCGCTGATGGGGGCGGGAATTTGTGGCGCGCTCGGCAGCCTGGTCGCTTCAGGCGGTACCCCCGAACTAGCGTTCTTCGGCGCTTGCCTCGTCGGACTCGGGCTGGCGGCAACCCCTGCCCTGGTCAGCGCCTTTGCCCGTGACCGCAGCCCGGCAGAGCATTATCCGCGTGCCTTCAGCATTGCGACTGCTTGCCTCGGGGTTGGGCAGTTGCTTGGTCCGGCGCTGGCGGGTGGGCTTGCCGATCGGTTCGGGACCGTGGCGGTGCCGCTGTTTGCCGCGGCCGTTTATGGGCTTGGGGTGCTGGCGGCGTTGGCGGATGGGCGGGTGACCAGATAGTGGGTGCAACGCGTGGAAGAATGGCGTATAGCTATGGCAATAACTATACGAGACCCCAATGCACGCGCTGAAACTCCGCCCGATTGGCACCTCGACCGGCACGACCTTGCCCAAGGAATTGCTTGGCAAATTGCGCGTGGCGGCAGGCGATACAGTGTACGTCACCGAAGCCCCCGATGGCAGCTTTCGGCTGACCCCTTATAATCCTGACTTCGCCACGCAAATGCAGGCCGCCGAGCAGATCATGCGCGACGACCGTGATGTGTTGCACGCACTCGCCCAGTGAATTGGGTCTGGGTCGCGCCGGATGTCGTCCGCGCCATCCATGACCGACAATTGGCTGAACATGGTGGCGGGACGGGGCTGCGAGACGCTGGGTTATTGGACTCGGCCCTCGTCCGGCCCATCAACCTCGCGGCCTACGGTACACCCGATATTGCCGCGTTGGCTGCCGCCTATGCGTTCGGGATCGCCAAAAACCACCCATTTGTGGATGGCAATAAGCGCACCGCCTGGGTGGTGGCGCGGCTGTTCCTGCACCTCAATAACGCACGCTTGAGCTTTGGACCACGCGACGCAATCACGGCCATCGAAGGTCTCGCCGCAGGCACGCTGGATGAACTGACCCTCGCCACCTGGTTTCGAAGCCGGATTATGGTTTGACTGCCGGCCCCGCCCACCACTCCTCAATCCGTTGCAGCACCACGAAGAAGGCCGGCACGAACAGAACGGCCAAACAAGTGGATGCCAGCATGCCGCTGAACACGCTCAACCCGAGCGACGCACGCGCGTTGGCGCCGGCGCCTGTCGCAGTCAGCAGCGGCACCACGCCGAGGATGAAGGCGAAGGACGTCATGATGATCGGGCGGAATCGAGTGCGCGCCGCGGTCAGTGCCGCCGTCAGAATGTCATCACCATGGGCACGGCGTTCGCGCGCGACTTCCACGATCAGGATCGCATTTTTCGCAGACAGCGCCACCAGCAACACCAAACCGATCTGGGTATAGAGGTTATTCGCCACCCCCAGCCCCGCCAACGCGCCGGCCGGACCTAGCAACGACAGCGGCACTGCGAAAATCACCGATAGCGGCGCAACCCAGCTTTCGTACTGCCCGGCGAGGCACAAATAGACCAGCAAAAGGCCCAACCCGAAAGCATAGACGATCGCCGAACCGCCAAGCTTTTCCTGCAAGCTCATCGCCGTCCACTCAAACCCAGAGCCTGGCGGCAGCACCCGGTTGGCAATTTCCTCCATCAGATCATTGGCGTCCCCGGATGAAACGCCCTGCGCCGGACTGCCGATGATCGTCGCGGTCGGGTACAAATTATAAAGCCCGATCAGCGACGGCCCAACCATCGGCTGCACGGTCACCAGCGCGCCCAGCGGCACCATCTTGCCTGCGCCGGACCGCACTTGCAGGGTTTCGATATCCTCCGGCCGCAAGCGAAACTTGCTGTCGGCCTGAACATAAACCTGAAAGGTGCGACCGAATTTATTGAACTGGTTGACGTAGCCAGACCCGACATAGGCCGACAAGGTTGCGAACACGTCGCCGACCGACACATTCAGGCTCTGCGCCTTCACCCGATCGACCGACACCTCCAACTGCGGCACCGATGCACGGAACGGCGCCGCCACACGGGCGAAGCTCGACTGGCTGTTGGCGTCAGCCACAATGGCGCGGGTCAGCTGTTCGAGTTTGGTCCAGTCGTTGCTGCCATCACGCAGTTCGACCTGCATGGTGAAGCCGGATGCGTTGCCAATGCCCTGGATCGGCGGCGGCGGAATGACCAACGCCACCCCGTCATCGAGGTGGTCGAGCGCCTTGCTCAGGCCAAGATACAGCGGCAGCAATCCCTGCGCCTTGCCGCGCACCGCCCAATCCTTCAGCACCACGTAAACCGCGCCGGCATTAGAGAGTGACGCGCTGTTGTCGAGCACTGAAATCCCGGAAATCGCGATGGTCTGATCAACCCCGCCAACATCGCGGGCGAGCCTGCTGACCTCATCAAGCACTTTCCGCGTTCGCTCCAACGCCGCGCCGTTGGGTAGCTGCACCGATACGATGAAATAGCCCTGGTCTTCGATTGGAATGAACGCGGTTGGCAAGCGCGCAACCCCCCACACCCCAAGCCCGCCCAGCACCAGTCCCACGCAAACCAGCACGCCGCTGATCCGCACCATGCGGCCGATCAGGCGGCCATAGGCGCGATCGACAAAGCCGTAGAGAAAATTGAAGCCCCGATAGAAGAAGTTGCGCTGTTCGGGTGGCACTGGCGGGCGCAGCCATAGCGCGCACTGGGTCGGCTTCAAGGTCGCCGCGTTGATCGCGCTGATCAACGCCGTCGCTGCAATCACCAGCGCAAACTGGGAAAACATCTTTCCGGTCAGGCCCGGCAAAAACGCCGCTGGCACGAACACCGCCATCAGCACCAAGGTGATGCCGATCACCGGGCCGAACAATTCGTCCATCGCCTTCACCGCCGCATCATGCGCCGACAAGCCGCGCTCGATATGATGCACCGCGCCTTCGACGATCACGATGGCATCATCGACCACAATGCCGATCGCCAGCACGATCGCAAACAAGGTCGATAAATTTACCGTGAAACCCAACGCCGCCATCGCGGCAAAGGCGCCGATGATGGTCACCGGCACCGTCGTCGCCGGCACCAACATCGCCCGCCAATCTTGCAGGAACACTAGGATCACCACCAGCACCAAGCCCGCAGCCTCTAGCAGCGTGGTGTAAACTTCGTTGATCGACGCTTGCACGAACTTCGTCGTATCGAACGGCACGCTGTAGACCATGCCAGCCGGGAAGGATTTCGCCAGGGTATCCATCCGCACCTTGACCCGGGCCGCGACATCCAGCGCATTGGCATCCGGCGTCTGGAAAATCGCCATCCCGGCCGCCGGCTTGCCGTTCAGCTCAAATACCTGGGCATAGGTCTGCGCGCCCAATTCCACCCGGCCGATATCGCGAACCCTTGTGATCCGCCCGCCCGCCGATGGATCGGCTTTGACGATGATGGCGCCGAACGCCTCCTCATCCGCCAACCGCCCTTCGACATTGATGGTGTACTGAAACCCCTGCCCTGCGGTCGCCGGCGGCGTGCCGATTTGCCCCGCCGCCACCTGCTGGCTTTGCTGCTGGATGACGCCGATCACGTCCGCCGGCACCAACCCGCGGATCTGCATCTGCTCCGGGTCAAGCCACACCCGCATCGAATATTGCCCCACCCCAAATACGCCGACATTGCCGACGCCGGGCACCCGGCCAAGCTCATTGACCAGATTGATCGTTGCGTAGTTCGACATGAACAGGCTGTCATGCACCGGATCGGACGATGTCAGCGTCACGATCTGCAAGATCGAGGTCGATCGCTGCTGAACGTTCACCCCTTGCGCCTGCACCGGCTGCGGCAAGGATGACGTTGCCGCCGCCACCCGATTCTGCACCAGCACCTGAGCGAAATTCAAATCAGTGCCGATATCGAACGTCACCGTCAGCACATAGGTCCCATCCGCAGTGCTGGTCGATTGCATGTAAAGCATATGCTCCACACCATTAACCTGCTGCTCAATCGGCAACGCCACAGTGTTCATCACCGTCGCCGCACTCGCACCCGGATATCGCGCCACCACCTGTACCGTCGGCGGCACCACTTTGGGATATTGCGACACCGGCAAGCCAAGCAACGCCACCACGCCGATCAGCACCATCACCACCGCCAGCACATTGGCCAGCACCGGGCGATTGATGAAAAACCGCGAGATCATAATGCGTCAATCGAGGCAGCAACCGGCGCCACCTTGGCACCCGGCGTCGCCCGGCCCAACCCGCGCACCACCACCCGGTCATCTGGCTTCAACCCCGATACAATCACCCGCAACGCGCCGACCAACTGCCCCGGTTCGACCCGGCGCAACTCCACCACATCATCCTTGTTGGCGACCAACACATAACGCCCGGCCTGATCGCTGCCCAACACCACGTCCGGCACCAGCAACCCCATGCCGACCTGCGGCTGCATCGCAATGCGCACCCGGACAAAATAGCCCGGCAACAACGCATAATCCGAGTTGGGCAACACCGCCCGCATCCGCAGCGTGCCGGTCGACGCATCCACCGCCGGCTCAATATAGTCCAACGCCCCAGCGTGCGGCGTCCCAGCCTCCGTCATCAGCCCAACCTGCACCGGGATCTTGCCCAGATCGCCGACATTAATGCCGCGCCGCTGCATCTCCGACTTAATCCGCTGCACGCTCTGCTCACTCAAAGTGAAATTCGCGTAGATCGGGTTCAACTGCATCATGCTGGCAAGCTTGGTGGTGCCACCAGCACCAACCAGATTGCCGACCGAGACGAGATGCGCGGTGACCACCCCGGCAAACGGGGCGGCAACCTGGGTGTACCCCAAATCCAATGCTGCCAACGTCACCCCGCTCTGCGCACTCGACACCGCCGCCCTGGTCGACTCCCGCGCCGTCCGGGCCTGGTCCAACACCGCCTTTGATGAAAAATCATTCTTCGCCAACGATGTCTGCCGAGTAAACTCCGCGTCCGCCTGCGCCGCACTCGCCTGCGCTGACGCCAAACTCGCCTCCGCCTGCGCCAACTTCGCCTCATACGGCGCCGGCTCAATCACAAACAACGGGTCGCCCGGCCTGGCAGCCGCCCCATCCACATACGTGATCGCCTGCAAAACCCCAGCAACCCGCGCCACCAAATCAACCTGATTGTACGCCGCCAAACTCCCCGTCAGCTCCAATACGGGCGTCACCACCCGCTGCAGCGGAACCGATACCCCAACCTCCGCCGGCGGCGGCGCCACAAACACGTTCGGCTTCTTGCAACCAACCAATGTCAACGCCACAACGAGGGCGAGGATGCTAAAACGGGGCATGGTGCGTTACTCCGAAGGAAGAAAGCGCTGGGGCGCTGCCCCAGACCCCGCGTCGTGCGAGGCACGCCATTGGCATGACGAAGGTCCCTGGACGCCAAACCCTTAAGAGAGGGGTTAAGAGCGAGGGGGGCCAAGGCGGTGTTCGAGCCAGCACCTCGGCCCCTCTCGCTCTTAACCCCTTGCTTTCTTGGGATAGGGGTCCGGGGTCCCACCCCGGCGGGGGTCGAGGGGGCAGCGCCCCTCGCCTTTCTTCCTTCGCCGTCACTGCCCCGCCCCGGTCAGCACCACGCCCACGGTGCGGGCGATGATCATCAGGTCGGTCACGAGCCAGGATCGGAAGCTGGCGAGGCGCATCGCGTAGGCGGCGTCGAGGGCGACCTTACGGCGCACGCCTTCGATATCGGTGTCGTAGCCTTGGTTGACTTGGGCGTATCCGGTGACGCCGGGGCGGAGGCCCATCATGCGGTCGGCGTAGAATGGGAGTGCGCGATCGAGTTTATCGACCAGGCCGGGGCGTTCGGGGCGCGGTCCGACGAGGGACATATCGCCGCGCAGGATGTTGAAGAGTTGGGGGATTTCGTCGAGCCTGGTTTTGCGGATGAAGTTGCCGAC
>JANXRN010000038.1 GCA_025352995.1 Acetobacteraceae bacterium | reverse complement strand
ACGAAAATCGGGCAGGTAAGTTTAGCGGCAGCGCCACGAACGCTCTGGCCGGCGATATATTCGCCCGGCGAAAAAGCCAGCACTCCGGCAATACGGTTTGGTTGGCTTGCGGCGAGGGTGAACACCAACGCCGCACTGTAGCTGCTGCCCCAGACCAGCGTTCTACCGTCGCCAGCGTTATCGAGCGCGGCTTCGAGGTCCGGCAGGGCGGCGGCAAAATCGGTGCTGGGGCCACGATGTTGCACGGTTTCGTTCTGTTGGCCCCACAGGGTTCCTCCGGAGCGTTGATCAATCGCGATGCTGTCCCAGCGAAGTTTGGCCAGTTCGGGGGCGATGGGGATGTATTCGCCGCGGTTGGACCCGGCCATATGAAACAACAGGATGGTGCCAAGCTTGGGCCCGATCGCAGCCGTTCGGGTGCCATAGACGGTGACGCCGTCCCGGGCGCGGAAACTGACAGGTTCTGACGCGTTGCCCGTGCGCGGCAGCATAAAAGCGGCGCCGGCAAGCAGAGTGCGACGATTGATCAATGCGGCCTCCTGATATGTGCCAGGGAGACGCAATTGGTGCCGCAGTGTTACATCGCGGCCAAAGCGGCGCTGTTTGAACGGATGGTCACACCGCAGCAAATGGACAAAGTTTTTTTGCTTCTTTTTGTTCACAAAAAGACGACGCTTGCCTCCGCTTCCTTGCTGGAAACGGAGGCCGCATCATCACATCCCGCCGAGGAAATCGCGTTTGCCGATTTCGACGCCATTGTGGCGCAGGATGTTGTAGGCAGTCGCGCAATGGAAGGTGAAGTTGGGTATGACGAACTGGAACAGATAATTCTGCCCGGTGAACTTCATTTCGCCGGCGCGCATTTTCAGCACCACTTCGCGGGTTTCGCAGCCATCGATCTGGGCGGGCGTGAAGCCGTCGATATAGGCGATGGTTTTGGCGATGCGTTCCTTGAGTTCATCGATGGTGGTTTCGGTGTCGGCCATGGCGGGCATTTCGACGCCGGCGAGGCGGGAGACGCCGCCGCGGGCCTGGTCGGAGGCGATCTGCACCTGGCGGGCGAGGGCGAACATGTCGGGGGCAAGACGGCTGCCGGTAAGCACCAGCGGATCGACTTTCTTGGCCTCGGCGAAGGCTGCCGCCTTGGTGAGGTTGTTCGACAGCCCGGTGAGGAGCTGTTTCATCATTGGGATCGAGGCGTTGTACATTCCGAGTGACATATTAAAGACTTCCCCCTTTGCGGCCGGCCGAGGCGCCAAGGCGCAGCCGGAGCGCGTTTAGTTTGATAAAGCCCTGGGCGTCGAACTGATCGTACGCGCCCTGGTCGTCTTCGAAGGTCACGGTTGCCATCGAATAGAGGCTGTTGGGGCTTTCGCGTCCGATGCAGGACACGTTGCCTTTATAGAGCTTCATCCGCACGCGCCCGGACACCGATTTCTGGCTGGCATCGATCAGCGCTTGCAGCATGCGCCGTTCGGGGCTGAACCAGAACCCGTTATAGATGAGTTCTGCGTAGCGCGGCATCAAGCTGTCCTTGAGGTGGGCAGCTTCCCGATCGAGGGTGATGCTTTCGATGCTGCGATGTGCCGCAAGCAGAATGGTGCCGCCCGGGGTTTCGTAGATGCCGCGCGATTTCATGCCGACGAAGCGGTTTTCGACCAGATCGAGCCGACCGATGCCGTTGGCTTTACCAAACTCATTCAGTTTGGTCAGCAACATGGCGGGGGACAGTTTCACGCCATCGATAGCCACCGGATCGCCGTTGACGAAATCGACGCTGATGATTGTGGCTTTGTCGGGCGCGTCTTCGGGGCGGATGGTGCGCTGATAGACGCTTTCATCGGCTTCGATGGCGGGATCTTCGAGGATTTTGCCCTCGGACGACGAATGCAACAGGTTTGCATCGACGCTGAACGGGGCTTCGCCGCGCTTGTCCTTGGCGATGGGGATCTGGTTGGCCTCGGCGAATTCGAGCAGGCGGGTGCGGCTGGTGAGTTCCCATTCGCGCCACGGGGCGATGATCTTGATGTCGGGCTTGAGGGCGTAATAAGCGAGCTCAAACCGAACCTGATCGTTGCCTTTGCCGGTGGCGCCATGGGCGAC
This sequence comes from Acetobacteraceae bacterium, assembly GCA_025352995.1. GTDB lineage: Bacteria > Pseudomonadota > Alphaproteobacteria > Acetobacterales > Acetobacteraceae > CAITOL01. Next base: position 576 of record JANXRN010000038.1, on the reverse strand, counting down.
GGCGTCGGCGCCGACCATCTCGGCGATTTCAATCTGTCGCTGGGCGATCAGCGGGCGGGCGGCTGACGTGCCGAGCAAATATTGGCCTTCATAAAGGGCATTGGCGCGGAACATCGGGAAGACGAAATCGGCGGTGAAGGTTTCGCGCAGATCGTCGATGAAGATTTCCTTCACCCCGGCCATTTCGGCCTTCTTGCGGGCGGGTTCGAGTTCCTCGCCCTGGCCGAGATCGGCGGTGAAGGTCACCACCTCGCACTTATAAGTGGTTTGCAGCCAGCGCAGGATCACGCTGGTGTCGAGCCCGCCGGAATAGGCGAGCACGACTTTCTTGACGTCTTTCACGCGCATGGGTCGCAGGCTCCTGGGTCAATCATTGGGGAGGGAGGTAGCGCTGTGCTGACCGGGAAGGCAAGTGCGTCGTGCGCCAGTCCGGTATCAGCTTGCGGCGCGCAACTTGCCGCGCAGCCAGATGGCGAGCGCGAGGATCGCGGCGGCATCTATCAGGAAGGCGGTCCGGTAGCCGAAATGGGCGATCAGGGTGCCGATGGTGACCGCACCTACGCTTTGGCCGAGGAA
>JANXRN010000034.1 GCA_025352995.1 Acetobacteraceae bacterium | reverse complement strand
TCAGCGAAGCTCGCATACATCATCTCCCGGCTGGACCCGATGCCGCCAAACGCGGTGCCGACATCCATCCCGGCGAGCGCCAGGATCACGCGGCCAAGCGCCAGCAACCCGCCGATCACTAGCAGGTCAGCCAGCGGTGCGGTGGTCATGCCCAGGGCGAAAGACGGCACCAAGGCGGCCGCGGCAAGCGTTGCGGCAAACGCGGCGGCGGGTGCGGCGCTGAACAACCATGATGCATTTTCAGCCAGGACCGGTTGCTTCCGCGCCAGTCGGATGAGGTCTCGCCAGGGCTGAATGATCGGCGGCCCGCTGCGCGCCAATAGCCGTGCCTTGAGCTTGCGGATCGCGCCGAGCAGAATGGGGGCCGCCGCCAGCATCAGCGCCACATGCAGCAGCAGCGCGACAAATCCCAATGCCGCGTTCATAGCGACGGCAACCCGGCAATCGCTGCCAAAAACACCAGCAAGGCCACGAACATCACCGCCAAGGTGGCGCGGATCGTCAGCAATTGCATTCGATCAGCATATTCCGCCAACCGGTCGCGAAGCCGCCCAAACGGCGCGAACAAATGCGCCGCCGCAGGGTCGGCAAGTGTGACCACCAGGCTCGCCGGCCGCGTATCGCCTGGATCGGGCATGTCCACAATTTCGCGCGCCGCCATCAGGCTGGCCCCCAGCGCGCGACGCAGCGGCTGGGCAAAACTCGCGCCGCCATACTGGGTCGCCGGATCGCCAAATGGCAACCATGGCGGCGGCGCGCCGAACCCGCAATCCCACGCCGGTGCACGGCGTTCGCCGGCCAGCGTCCAGCGTCGGACTGCGAAGAACACCAATGTTCCTGCCGCCGCCAACATCAGGGCAATCGCGGGCGCGACATAGCCCGGCTGGTCGGACTGCACCGCCAAGGTCAGCGCCGAATTTTGCCCGGTTGTGCCCGCCATCAGCCGGATCGCCGGCGCCAGCACATCCAGCAGTGCCCCTGGGAACACGCCAAGCGCAATGCTCAACCCCGCCAGCCCCGCCAACGCGCCCAGCATGGTCCGCCCCGGATCGGTCGCCCCTGCCGCACGCGGCGATCTTGGCCGACCCAGCCACGCCACCCCGATCAGCCGCACCGCGGCCGACGCCGCCAACGCTGCCGCCAGCGCCATCATCGAAGCTGCCACGCACATCAAAATCTGCCAGCCCAGCCCGCCAATCCGCGGTGCGGCAATCACCGCCTGCAGCAGGCTCCACTCCCCGGCAAACCCGCCACTGGGCGGCAACGCCGCCAGGCCTGCGGCGCCAATCAGGACCAAAACCGTAGTCTTCGGCATCCGTGCAACCAGCCCGCCGAGCCGGTCGAGCCGCCGCGTCCCCGCCGCGTGCTGGGTTGCGCCCGCGGCCAGAAACAGCAGCGACTTGAACAGCATATGCGCCATCGCATGCAGTAGCGCCGCACCGAACGCCAGCGCCGCAAGCCCGGTCAGATCGGCCGCCCGCGCTGCCAGCGCCACCCCCAGCCCGACCGCGATCAGCCCGATATGCTCCACGGTTGAACTCGCCAGCACTGTCTTGATGTCCGCTTCCATGTTTGCGCGCAGCCCGCCGAGCACCGCGCCGGCCGCGCCCAGCAGCACCAAGGGCGCGCCCCACCAGATCGGCTGGCCGGGTCCGCACAAATCGAAGATTAGCCGGATCAGCACATAAAGCGCGATCTTGGTCATCGCGCCCGACATCAGCGCCGAGACATGGCCGGGGGCGGCGGCATGGGCCGGCGGCAGCCAGACATGCAGCGGCACCAACCCGGCTTTCGATCCGGCGCCGATCAGCACCAGTCCCATAATCACCGTTGCCCGCCAGCCTTCCGGCGGATGGGTGCGGATTGCGGCGAAACTCAAATCCCCGCCGACCGACAGCAACCCGAGCACCGCCACCAGGCACACCGCCCCCAAAGTCGCCACGCCGATATAGAGCAAAGCTGCGGACCGAACCTCCGGCGTGCGATGGTCGGTCAGCACCAGCGCGAAAGACGCGATCGACATCAGCTCAAAGCCAAGCAGCAGGGCGAACCCATCGCCGGCGAGCAGGGTGAGCGCCATGCCGCCGATGAAGGCCGGCAGGAAGGGCGCGGTGGCGCGATAGACGCCGTGATCGTCCAACGCCGCCGCACTTGCCGCGGTGCCGGCCAGCATCAGCAGCAGCAGAAACGCGCCGGACAGCCCATCCAGTGCCAAATGCAACGGCAGTCCTGGCAACCCGACGCCGATGCTCAACGCCGCCGCCG
>JANXRN010000017.1 GCA_025352995.1 Acetobacteraceae bacterium | reverse complement strand
ATCGCTTATCGGCGCATCACGGTGAAGCAGGGCATTGACCGGATCGATGGCAAGATTATTCATTTCGTCGATGGTACGGCGGAGGAATTCGATACGCTGATCGCGGCCACCGGCTACCGGATCGACCTGCCCTTCATTGCGCCCGATATCCTGACCACGGACAATAATCGGCTCGATCTCCATTTGCGGATTGTCCCGCCCGACCATCCTGGCCTGTTCTTCATGGGTTTTTTCAACACCGACACCGCGCTCAATATGGTGTTCGAACATCAGGCGCGGTTTGTGCGGGAAATCCTGCTCGGCAACGCCAAGCCGCCCGATCCGCCCGCAATGCGTCAGGCGATTGCCGATCGCGCTGCCTGGTACGGATCGCAGTATAAACATACTGCCCGCCATACGATCGAGGAGGAACATGTGCGCTATTTGACCGATTTACGTCGCGCCTTACAGACGATGTTGGCATAGCAATCAAGATCGTTATTGTGGCATAGATTGCCCGGAATCCGCTAAGGACCAATGAATGTCGGCCTTTCCCAGCTTTGCCGGCCAGAAATATCTCAACCTCGAATCGTTCCGCAAAAACGGTGCGGCGGTGCAGACGCCTTTGTGGTTTGCCCAGGATGGCGCAACCATGTTCGTTTACACCACCGCCGACAGCGGCAAGGCCAAGCGCATTCGTCGGGACGTGCCGGTGCGCATCGCCCCGTGCGACGTGCGCGGCAAGCTGGGCGGCGAATGGATTGCCGCCCGGGCCGCGCCGGTCACCGGTGCGGAGTTCGATCGTGGCATGATGCTGCTCGATCGCAAATATTTCCCGATCAAGCAGTTGCTCGGGGTGATGGCCTGGTTCAGGCCGCGCCCGCGCGTGGTGATCGCCATTCGCGCAGCAACAAAATAGTTTGCCCCAGCGCCATTAAGGTGAGCTGTCCGGCCGCGATGGCGAACGGGATGCGCCAGCCGAGCAACGGCACCGCCAACGCAAACAGGCTCGGCCCGACCACATAGCCCAGAAACACCACCAGGGTTGACCCTGACGTTGCGTCTGCGATCCGCTGCGGCGGCGACAGCCTGGCGATCTCGGCCATGTAAATCCCGTTCCACGAGCAGGCGAAAAACCCAGTCAACACCCCGATCAACGCCTTGGTGATCAGACTCCATTCCGCCGGCATGAACGCGTAAAGCACCACGCATCCCGCGGCGATAAATGCCTGCACGGTGAGGTTCGCCGCCGGCCGTCCGGTGCGATCGGCGAGAAACCCCAGGAACACTCGGGCGAAAACCCCAGCGCCCTGCAAGCTCGCATAGACAAAGCCTGCTTCCGGCAAGCCCATTCCGGTTTCGGTCAGCGCGGTCACCGAAAAACTGAACAACACCCCCTGCACCAGCGCGAAGCTCAGCGCCAAGGCGGTAATCGTCAGCATCGCTCGGCTTTCGCCGAGCGCCAGCAGCGGCGTCATCACATTACCGAATGAAAAAATCGCCCTGGGATGCACCGATCGGGTCGGATCGCGCTCCACATCCATCATCCCGCGCAGCGGCGCGATCGCCAATGCTGACATCGTGCCCACCGACACTGCCAGCAGTAGCGCCGATGGCCACCCATAATGCACCGCGAACGGCGCCACGATCAGCCCGGCCAATGCCCCGCCGGCCGGTGCCCCGGCCTGCTTGATTGAAAATATCAGCGTCCGATGCGCCGGCGGTGCGGTCTTGGCCAAAATCCGGCTGCCCGCCGGCGGCGTTGGGCCGTAGCCCAGCCCGAGAAACAACGCCGCCACCACCAGGCCCGGCCAGGACCCGGTCGCCGCAATCGCCATCGCCGCCACCGCCAGCAACGACCCCATCTGCAAACTGCGCACCGGACCAAGTCGTGCCAAAATCGGCGAGCCGAACGCCAGAAACAAACACGACCCCACCGAGGTCAGCGATGACAAATTGCCGATCCGCTCCGGCGCAATCCCGGCGCTGCGCGTCAACAAAGGCGCCACCACGGGCAGGCACTGGCCCATAAACGATGACGCCGATTGCGCAAGCAGGGTGGCCGACAGCGCGAGCAGCCAGGGGGGGAGTTTGGGCATTTTTGCAGGCTGCGTGATGGGATTTGGTAGGTCAAGGAAGGGTCTTCTTTTTATGAAAAAAAAGAAGCAAAAAAACTTTAACACTTTGGTTCAGGGCGCTCCGCTGTTCCGGGGGGACGCACGCCAACGGCAAGGAATGGATAAATTTTTTTTTTGGTTCTTTTTGTTCACAAAAAGAACTACTTGCCTTCTGATATCCCTTGCCTGGGAGTCTTCCTAAACAAAGAACCTGGTCCTGGCCGTTGGCTTCGCCGGTTCCTAGAACCGCTTGATCTTCAATCCCAACACTTGCTCCGCTACCACCACAATCACCAAACTCACCGCGATGCTGAACGATGAAACGGCCGCTGCTTCCGGGGTAAAATTGGTGCGCAAATAATCATAAAGCTGGATCGGCAAGGTTGACGTCCCGACCGATTTCAGCAGGAAGGACATGGTGAACGTATCAAACGAGATGATAAAAGCGAACAGGCACCCGCCGACCACCCCCGGTTTGATCATCGGCAGCATCACCCGGGCGAACCTTGCCCAGCGCCCGGCGCCTAGGCTGCGAGCGGCTAAATCCCAGTCCGGATCGAAGCTTTCGAGGGATGCTGCCACGTTCATGAACACGAACGGCAAGGTCAGCAGGACATGGCCGGCGACCAGCCCGACCATGAAGCGGGTGCCCAGCCCGATGCC
>JANXRN010000548.1 GCA_025352995.1 Acetobacteraceae bacterium | reverse complement strand
CCAGTACCTAAGCCCCCGTCTTCATTACGACTTACCCTTAAAGGGTTCGGCGTCCAGGGACCTTCCCTGGCGGGGTCCAGGGGCAGCGCCCCTGGCCTGTCTTCCCTTACCCCACCACCAAAACCCGCCACCAGCGCCAGGTCAGCACCAGGCTGATCAGCCCTTCGATGGCGATGATGAGGGTTGCGGTTGGGCTGGATGTTGCGTTGGCGAGGGTGCCGAGGTGGACGAAGCCGATGGGTGCGAGGCCGATGCAGAGGGCGAGGACGCCGAAGGCTCGGCCGCGCAGGTCTGGGGGGCTGGCAAGGTAGGTGAGGGTGGTTTGCATGATGCCGAAGCCTGCGGATGCGGCGCCGCAGATTAATATGGCGATTGCGGATGGCGGGACGGAGGGGGAGAGGGCGAGGGCGGCGGATGCGAGGCAGTAGGTTGCGACGCTGGTGATGTAGATGGCGCCGTGTCGGCGTGCGGTGGCGAGCCAGCCGATGGCGAGGGAGGCGAGGAGTGCGCCGGTGCCATCGAGGCTGACCAGGAGGCCGGTTTGTTCGGCGCCGAGCGCGAGTTTGCTTTGCGCGATGACGGGCACCATTGAGGTTACGGGCCAGGCGAACAGGTTGAAGATCACGGTGATGACCAGGGTTGCGACGAGTTTCGGGTGGCGGCTGGTGAGGGTGAAGCCTTCGGCGATGCGGCCGAGGGTGGATTGGTTCGTGGCTGTTGTGTTGGTATGCTGGTAGCGGTAGCCGAGCATGGTGATGAGAGAGACGGAGTAGAGCGCGGCGCCGAAGATGAAGGCGGCGGTGATCCCGACGGAGGCGATGAAGATGCCGCCGGCGGTGGGGCCGAGCATGCGGGCGGCGTTGGCGCTGGCGGCGTCGAAGGATGTGGCGCGGGGGAGTGCGTCACTGCCGACCAGTTCACCGATATTGACCCGCCGAACGGTATTTTCGGCGGTCCAGCTGACGCCGTTGATGAAGGCGGCGAGTGCGAGGTGCCAGATTTCCAGCGTGCCGGTGCCTGCGAGCAGCGCGAGGCTTGCCGCCCCGGTGAGGTTCATGCTGGCGGTGGCGACGAAGATGGTGCGGCGCTGGACGCGATCGGCGAGTGCGCCGATGAACGGCCCGCACAGCCCCATCGGCAGCATGCGCAGCATTGACAGCATGGCGATGATGAAGGGCGATGCGCCGTGTAGGTAGGCGAAGATGGCGAAGGCCAGGGTATCAAGCCAGCGCACCATTGATGCCAGCGTGCCAACCAGCCACAGCCGGCGGAAATCGCCGATTGCGAACCAGCTATTTTGGGGCATTACCCCAGCGCCACGTCCAGCGCGTCATGGGCTTGGGTCAGTGCGTGGGCGAGGCGATTGCGGGCGCGGGTGGCGGCGACGCCAGCGAACTGCGCCGCGGGGCTGTCGGGTACGGCGGCGGCTTGTTGCCGCAGCGGTTCCAGCACCGCCCAGGCCGGCACGGGCAGAGCGGCGTCGTGCACGAAGCGTTCCCCGGCGGCGTAATCCATTGGCACCAGCGCGCGGCTGGCCAGGATCAGGGCTGCATTGGCGCTCGCTGGATCATTGCTGCCGGCGAGCCGGACGAGCTTGTCGCGCAGGCTTTCGGCGCTGGCGACCAGTGCTTCCACCCCGGCGAATGTGCCGAGTTCGGCGAGCAGATCATCGATCACGGCCGTGTGGTCGAGCGGCAGCAAATTGTCGGTCAGGCAGCGCCACAGCGTGTGCACGAAGACTTTGGTGTCGCGCACCAGGAAGTCCGGATCGATTTTGTCGAGCAGATCTTCCGGCGTGTGCCACCACCAGCCTAAAGCGTTGCGCATTTTGGCCGGCCCTGGCGGCTGTTCGGACAAAGCGCCGAACATGGATGGCACGCCAAGATTGACCAGCGATTCATCGCTCGACCGGTTCTTGCGCTTGTTGTTGTAGCCATGGCCGGTTTCGGTCTTGATCGCGGCGGCTGCCAACCCGCGCAGCGATCCCATCGAGGCCGCGTCGGCGAGGATGGTCGCGCCGATGCCGCCGGTGCTGTCGATATTGACATGAATGGCGCAGTCGCGATCGAGTTCCTCAAAATGGTTGTCCACGTACCAAGCCGAGCCCGAGTAGCGACCGTGCGAATGGCCGGACCAGAAACAGATGCGCAAGGCCCGTTTCAGCGCGCCGCGTTGGGCGGAAATCAGACGGGCGACTTCCAGCATGGTGGCGTTGGCGCTGCCATTATCCATCACGCCATAGTACCAGGTGTCATGATGGCCGGAGAACAGCACGTGGCTGCCATCGCCGTCCGGCGCATCGAGTTGCGCTTCCAGGATCGGGGTTTTGCGCCAGGACGTATCGACGTTGGCGTGCAAGGTGACGGTGGGTTTCACCCCGCCGGCCAGGGCGTCGCGCAGCGCCGATCCATCTTCGTTGCTGATCGTGCAGGCAATTGTTGATGGCATGTTCGGCAAATTGTCCGGCGACGGGCTGCCCCAGACCGGGGAAATGCACATTTCGTGCAGATGGTGATGCGGGCTGATGTGAAGCTGGCCCACCGCCCCGGCCTGGCGCGCAAGGGTTGCAACGGCGGGCGACGCGATGCCTTCGACCAGCACAATCGCACCGCGCAGATCGCGCCCGGCGAAATCGGTTGGGCGGCCTTCGCCGAGATAGACGATCGGGCCGGTCACCCCCGCTTCGGGCGATGCCTGGCTGTGCGAATGGGTGATCGCGCGCAGGCGCTTGCCATCGACATCGACGCGCGCATCGAGCGGCAGGCTGATGAACGCATCGTGCGAAATCAGGCGGGTGCGAAAGCCCCATTCATCGAGTCGCGCCTGCAAATAGCGGAAGCTTTCGAGTTCGGCCGCACTGCCGGACAATTTCACCCAGCGGGCGAATTCCTGGCAATGCGCCATCAGCGCGACTTCACTCACGCCTGCTGTCAACTCTTGCAGAATTTGCTCGGACATTTCGCGATCCCCCTGCCGGCCAGCGTAGGGCCGGTTGACCGGATGCGCCTAGCCCAAAAATGCCTCGGCTACGGCATCGCTGTCGCGCAATTGCTCTGCCGTGCCGCTCGCCACCAGTGCGCCGCCGCGCAGCACATAGGCATGATCGGCGAGATCGAGCGCGAGGGAGACGTTCTGTTCGGCAAGCAGCACCGTATATTCCAGCGCCCGCAGCCCGGCGATGGCGCGCTGCACCTCGTCAAGCGCATGGGTCGGCAGCCCGAAGGATGGCTGGTCGATCGCAATCGTGCTCGGCCGTGTCATCACCGCCCGCCCGATCGCCAGCATCAGCCGCTGCCGGGCGGTGAGCGTCCCGGCACGCCGGTCGAGCAGCGCGGTCAAAGCCGGAAACAGCGCGAACACTTCGTCTCGCCGGCTGTCGATGCGGCCACGGCCAGCCCGGGCCGAGAGCTCAAGATTTTCATCGACCGTCAGCGGATCGACCACCATCCCGCCTTGCGGCACGAAGGCGAGACCGCGGCGCACCACCTGGCGCAAGGTCAGATGGGCAATTTCGATGCCGTCGACCTGAATTGACCCATGCACCGGCCGTGTGATGCCAACCACTGCGCGCAGCAGCCGCGATTTGCCCGACCCGCTGGCGCCGATCAGCGCGGTAATCGCGCCAGTGCCGGCGGCAATGCGCAGGCCGCGAATGCTGCGCCCGCCAGGTTCATTGAACGATAAATTGGCGATGTTCAGCATGCCGCCCCGGTGCCGAAATAGGCCTGCTGCACCGCGGGCGCGGCAAAGCATTCGCTCGGGCTGCCGCTGGCAATCACACGACCGGCATCAAGCGCCACCGCCACGTCGCAGCATTGCGCGATCAGCTTCATGCTGCGATCGGCCACCAGCACACTGATCGCGGCATCGCGCAGCAATGCGACCAGCGCGGCGAGTTCGGTGATCTCGGCTTCGCCCAGCCCCGCCGCGGGGGCATCAAGCAGTAGCAGATCGGGCTGGCTGGCAAGCGCGCGGGCAATGCCGATGCGCATCTGCTCGCCCCGTGTCATCCGGTCGGGGAGCGACGCCGCGCGGTCGGCGAGCCCGACCAGTTCCAGCATTTGCAGCGCCCGGGCGCGCGCCACCTCCATGTCCCGCCGGGATGCCGGCAGCCCGATCATCGCCCCCAGCAAGCTCCCCCGCCGGCGTGCAAAGCCGCCCAGCACGACCTCATCCAGCGCCGTCAGCCCGCCGATCAGGCGAATATCCTGCCAGGTGCGGGCAATGCCGAGTTCGATGATGTCCTGCGCCGGCAGGCCATCAATTTCGAGCGCGCTGCCATCCGGATCGCTGAGCTTGATGCGCCCGGCATCGGGGGCAAGGTGGCCGGAAATCAGGTCGATCAGCACCGTCCGGCCGCACCCGTTGGGGCCGAGCACGCCGAGCGCGGAACCGCGCGGAATGGCAAGGGACACGCCGGCAAGGGCTGCGACGCCTGCGAAGGATTTGCTGATATTGGCAAGCTGCAACATCGCCGTCACTTTGGCCCGGTGCGGCGCTTGATGGCGCTGTTGAGCCGGCTGGCATGCCCGCTTTGCAGGCTGCGGCGCGAAGTACGCCGGCGATCATCGTCGATCACCGGCGGCACGTGGCTGGTTTGCCGTCGCTGACGCCGCCGTTCGCGCGCGTCCCGGCGCAGGCTGTCACGCGGATCAAGCAGCCCGCGCGGCAGGAAAATCAGCAGCACGATCACCGCGATCGCATTGGCGATGTCGAGCAGCCCCGGCGTCACCGCGCCTTGCAAGGCGGCCGGCAGCGCAAAAATCACGCTGCCCAGCAATGGCCCCGCCCAATGATAGGCGCCTCCCAACAAGCTCGCGGCCACTGCCAGAAACCCGAGCGAGGCTGGAAATGTGGCCGGCGTCGCGACCCCTGCGCCAACCACCAGCAATGGCCCGGCCAAACCCGCCAGCACGCCGGCAAGCAAGTAGCCAAGGGTCTGGATGAACCGGACCTGAATGCCCATGCCGGCGGCCAGCGCCGCATCGCGTCGCACCGCGCGGGCGGCGACGGCAAACCAGCTGCGATCGAGCGCGGAACTGGCAACGATGGTCACTGCCAGCAGCCCAAGCCCGGTCAGCACCGCAATCTGTCCAGCTTGCGCCACGATGTCGGCGGTGGCGATCCCGTCCGCACCGCCCGTCCAGCCCGGGACCACCCGTGACACCGGCCCGATCAGAAATGCCAGCGCCAGCGTCGCCAGTGTCTGGGTATGCGAAGGCAGCCGGGCGAACAGCATCGCGTACACCAGCCCGACCCAGCCGCCAACCATCCCGGCGGCGAGCACGGCCACCGGGATGGCATAGCCCGCGACCAGCAAATTGGCGCTGAGATAGCCACCAACTGCGGCAATCACGATCGGTGCGAAGCTGACGATGCCGCAGGCCCAGGTTAGCCGTGCCGCGAAGCCAAGCATGACGATGGCGCAAAAACGCGGAACCGCCGGGCCGACCAGGCCCCAGATGCTTCCATCGTCGCCGAATAAATCCATCGTTCAGCCGCGCAACATGTCGCTGGTCGGCACCAGGCCGCGCGGCCGCAGCAGCACGATGGCCAGCAGGGCCAGCCCGCCCGCGCCATGCCACGGGATCAGCGGGAAGCTTTGCGGCCAGATATCGGCGCCGATCACTTCCAGCAGGCCGATCGCAAGCCCGGCAAGCGCGATACGCCGCACCCGCCCGCCGCCCAGCGCGCAGGCCGCGATCCCTTTCCACAGCAACCCATTCCCGACCGCCACCGTTACCGCGCTGGCCGACGCCGCCGCCAACACCCCGGCAAGCCCGGCAATCGCACCGACCATCGCCGCCACCAGCAGGATGATGCGCAGCGGATGCACCCCCCCTAACGCTGCCGCCAGCGGATCAAATCCATGCGCCCGCATCGCCCAGCCAAGCGGATGGCGTTGCAAAAACCGATGCAACCCCAACGTTACCGCCGCCAGCGCCAGCAGATTCAAGATCGCGGTCAATCGCATCATCGCGCTTTCTTCCCCGAACACCATCGCCGGGTAGGTTTCGGGCGGAAACGCGATGCCCTTGGTGCCAACCAGCAGCCCCGCCAACGCATCGAGCGCAAACCAGGCAGAAACGGTGCCGAACAGCGCGATGGTCCGTGCGTCCGGCCCGCGGCGCAACGGCAGCAGCAGCGCTTCCACAATGATCGCCAGCAGCGCCGCACAGCCCATCCCCAGCGGCAAGGTCAGCAAAAACGGAAGATCGAGCCTGGTGGCGAGGAAAATCGCGCTGAACGCCGCCCAGCTTGCGTAGCTGCCAATCGCCGCATTCCAGCCAGAGCCGAAGCGGGCCGACAGCATGAAACCGATGCCGACCAGTCCATACAATGCACCGCCAGCAAGACCGTCCGACGCGCGTGTTAATGTGAAAATCATACCACGAAGCACCGCCCTGTATGGCGTTATTGCCCCAACGATGTCGCAGGTTTGTGCGGATTTCGCAAGGGATTGCGGCGTGGTAATGGTCCAAAAAGAAACCCACCGCGACAGGGTTTGTCGCGGTGGGTCGGTTCAGGCGCGTCGATCAGGCCGGGTGGTAAGGCTCCGGCTGGATAGTCGGGCGGCGGCGATCGGCCATGAACTGATCGAATTCCGCCTTGTCCTTGGCCTGGCGCAGCCGTTCCAGGTAATCAACAAACTCCTTCTGTTCGTCTTCGAGACGACGGAGGGTTTCGGCGCGGTAATCGTCAAACGCCTTGTTGCCGCTGACCGGGCCGTTCGGCGACGGGGACGGCGATCCGCCACCCCATTTGCCCCAGGCCATCGGGCCCCAGCCGCTTTGCTGGTTGGTGTTGGCCTGGCCGTTATTGGGCTGGTCGACATACACCCAGCGCCCGCAGCGCCGCCCGCGCCAGCCGCCGCCAAGGTGGCCGCTACCGAGCATGAGCGCGATGCCGAGCCCGACCGGCCAGAACCAGACGAAGCCGAGGATCATGGCCAGGATCCACAAGGGCTTGGGGATTTCATTCAACCGCTCTGCGAAATGCACGAACTGTCTCCTAGGAAAATTATGTCCGCTACTCACAAACTAAATGTGAATAACATTTACATACGTAATCCGATGCCAAACCCGAGTCAAGCGGGCTACGCCGAATTCATCCTTTTTTCGGCGCGGTGAGGCCGAGCGATTGCAAATAGATCAGTAATCCCGCTTCGAGCAGGTCCTCCGGCGACATCGGCAGGCGGCGGCGATTGCCATCAGCCCGCCCGACAAACAGCGCCGCAATGCCGTGGCACAATGCCCAGACATGCAACGCCACCATCAAAGGCGGCGGCCGCACGCCGGCCGTGCGATGCGCGTTGCAGGCTTCTTCTGCCGCGCGCCGCAGCACGCCGAAAGCGCGTTCCGAGGCGCGCAACAGCTGTAAATCCTCCTCCAGCGGAAAACCGGTTTCAAACATCGCCGCGTACGACGCCGGCTCCCGCCGTGCGAACCCGAGATAAGCCTTGCCGATATTCTCAAACGCGGTCACCGGGTCGGGCGCGCCATTGTTCCAGGCGCGTTCCAACTCATCAGCGAAACGATCATAGCCAAGCTTGGCAATTTCGGCGATCAGCGCTTTGAGGTCACGGAAATGCCGATAGGGTGCGGCGGCGCTCACCCCCGCCGCACGCGCGACTTCAGCAAAGCTGAACCCAGCCGGGCCGCTCGCCGCAATCAGCTGCAGCGCAGCCGCGATCAAGGCTTCCCGCAAATTGCCGTGGTGGTAGCTTTCCCGCGTGGGGCGGGGAGGGTCGGAGGTAAAGCGCATGTGAAGCGTTGTTACATCAATCTTTGCTGCGACGAAAGCAAAGCAAGACGCCACAGAGGGCAGAGGAGGAAGATGAGGGTAGAGGAGAAGGCGAGGCGGGGGCTAAAGGGTGATCCGACGAATGCCATCTTTAAGCGCAGTCATATTGAAATTCAGGATCAGACCGAGCTTGAAGCCCCCCAGCCGAAGATAGGTCAGCATCTGGGCGTCATGAATAGCTGCCAAGCGATCAACAGATTTCAATTCGAGAACGAGTTCATTTTCGACGAGCACATCAAGGCGAAATGCTTCAGCGAGTCGCAACCCTTTATAGATGACTGGAACTTCAACCTGCCGCGCATGGACAACCCCCGCCAACGAAAGCTCATGACATAAACAGGTTTCATAGACCGACTCAAATAATCCAGGCCCGAGTCCGCGATGCACCGCAATCGCCAAACCAATGACCCTTTCGGTCAATTCCGTTGCAACATTCACAATATTTCTTCTCCTCTACCCTCTGTTTCCTCCTCTACCCTCTGTGACAGCTTCTCTTCCTTCCTTCTCTCACGCAGCTCCGCTCCGAAACCGTCCGAACCATCCCAAAGTCGCCGAAATTTCCGCCGCGAAGTACGATGGCCGCATCGCCCCGGTGCCATGGCTTACCCCCGGCATGCGCAGCAGCGCCGCCTCGCACCCGGCGAGTTTCAGCGCCGTGTACATCTGGATTGCCTCCGTCGGGGGCGTGCGGCTGTCGGTTTCGCCGGCGATCAGCAGGGTGGGGGTGCGGGAATGGGCGGCGTAGGTCAGCGGTGAGCGTTCGCGGTATTTCGCCGCCGCGTCCCATGGCAGATCATGCCCAAGCCAGGTCAGCCCGCCGGTGGCGCCCATATCGGCCGTCAGCATCCAGCTTTGCCAGTCCACCACCGGTTTGATCGCAACGGCGGCCCGGAAGCGGTGGTCGTGGGTGACCGCCCAGCAAGTCAGCACGCCGCCGCCGGACGTCCCGGTGATGAATAAATTATCCGCATCGATATCGGGCCGGGCGGCCGCCACATCCACCACCCGCATCAGATCGTCATGGTCCGGCCCCGGAAACCGATCATGCAGCGAATTGGCGAAATCCTCGCCATAGCCAGTCGAGCCCGCCGGATTGCTATAGAGCACCGCATAACCCGCCGCTGCCAGCGCCTGCACCTTGATCGAAAACCGTTCGCCGAACTGGGCGTAAGGGCCGCCATGAATGAGCAGCGCCATCGGATGCGGCCCAGCGCCGCGCGGCCTGACCAGCCAGGATTGCACGCGCCGCCCCTCGGCACAGTCGGTCCAGAACATTTCCGCCGGCAGGAAGCCGCCAACCTGCTGCGCCAATCCGGCATTCAACGCGGTCAACACTTGTTTGCCGCCATCGGGCGCAATGGTCGCCACTTCGGACGCTACATCCACCGCCGCCCTGACATAGGCGATCGTGCCGTCCGTCGCTTCTGAAAATCCGCCGCCTGAATAAGGCATTTCGATCGAGGCCGGGCCAATGTCATCGGTCAATACATCGTGGCTGCCATCAAGCCCGAAGCGCGCCAACGCCCGCCGCCCTGGCGTGTCATAGGTCGCCAGCAGCGCCTGGCTGTCGGCGGTCCAGGCGATTTCGTCGATGCTGATATCAAGCGCCTCGGTCAGCACGCGCGCCGCGCCACCGCCGATCGGCATGACGAAAATCTTGCGGCGCTGATGGCTCAGGCCGCGTTCCTCGACGGCGGTGTACGCCAGCCACTTGCCGTCGGGCGAAGGGGTTGGGCGCGCGACCGGGCCGGGAAAATCGGTGAGTTTTTGCACCGTGAGGTCGGCCAGGGTGATGGCGTGAATATCAATGTCGGACGGCTCGCGATCCCAGTCAGCGCGCTGATTGCCGGTCAGCAGGATTTTCGCGCCGTCTTTGGTAAAGCACAGTCCGGAACTCACCATATGCGGCATGCCATTCCACCACATGCCGGATGTGACCTGGCGGGGCGCCGAACTGCCATCGGCGGTGGCAACGAAAACCTGAAAGCACCCCTCCGGCCATTCGCCAACAGTGTCATGTTGCCACACCAGCCGCTCAGTTAGCTTGATCGGTGCCGCCCATTGCGCGCCGTCGGGTGGGGTTTCGAGGCCAAGCCATGCGGGCAGGGGGGTGATTTCGCGCTGCTGGAACGCGACGAATTTGCCGTCCGGCGACCAG
>JANXRN010000532.1 GCA_025352995.1 Acetobacteraceae bacterium | reverse complement strand
GCCGTGCCGAACTGGCTGGTGGCGGGCAGTGACAGGCGATCGACCACGAGGCGTGGCGCGCCCTTTGCCTGGCTCTGTCGTTCGGCCGGCGGCTTGAAATCGGTGCCGATCATCAGGGATGCGAGTTCGCGGGTGGTTTTGTCAGCAGGCTTACAGCGCGCCACCACCCTGCCCTGGCGCATGATCGTTGCCACATCACACAACGCGCGGACTTCATCGAGCTTGTGGCTGATATAAAGGATCGAACAGCCCTCCGCCGCCAATCGCCGCAAGGTGGCGAACAGGGTTTCGGCCTCAAGCGGGGTGAGCACCGACGTCGGCTCATCCATGATCAGCAGCTTGGGATTGCGCAGCAGGCAGCGCACGATTTCGATGCGCTGGCGTTCCCCGACCGACAGATCATGCACCACCCGATCAGGATCGATCGGCAGGCCGTAGGATTGCGAGACCGTGATGATCCGGTCTCGCAGGCCAACCCGTTCACGCGCGTCGTTCAGGCCGAGCGCGATGTTGTCGGCAACCGTCAGTGCCTCAAACAGGGAGAAATGCTGGAACACCATGCCGATGCCGAGCGCGCGGGCATGGGCGGGATCGCGGATGGTGACGTGCGCGCCGCGCCAGATGATTTGCCCGGCATCCTGGTGCAGCACGCCGGAGATGATTTTCACCAGCGTCGATTTGCCGGCGCCGTTTTCACCCAACAGCGCGTGGATCTGATGGGGCGCGATGGCCAGCGACACGTCATCATTGGCGAGACAGCCGGGGAACGCTTTGGTGATCCCGACCAGCTCGACCAATGGTGTCATGATGTTCAGGTCAGCTTGCCTTCAACCCCCTGGACCAGCCACTGCATCATGTTCAGTGCGCCATCATCCATGCTGGAGCCAGCGGCGAGCTTGGTCACGCCAGCCTGATCGAGGATTGGGCCGGTGAAGACCTTGTTCTTGCCGGACTTGATGGCGGCAACGGCCGCGTTGGCAGCGGCGACCACCTCGGCCGGCATGTTGGTAAACGGCGCCATTTCCAGCAAGCCACTGTCAAAGCCACCCCAGATATCCTGGCTTTTCCAACTGCCATCGAGCAACGCGCCGATGCGCTTGGTGTAGTACGGCCCCCAGACATCGACGGCGGCGGAGAGCTGCGTCGTCGGCGCGAACTTGATCATGTCCGTCGCCTGGCCAAACCCTTTGATCCCGCGTCCGGCCGCAGCCTGCAACGGCGACGGGCTGTCGGTATGCTGGGTGATGATGTCCGCACCCTGATCCATCAGCGCCTTGGCGGCATCGCCTTCCTTCGGCGGGTCGTACCAGGAGTTGATCAGAATGAATTTCAGCCGCGCCTTGGGGTTGACGCTGCGCATGCCGAGCATGAAGGCATTGATGCCCTGCACCACCTCCGGCACCGGGACCGACCCAACATAGCCGGCAATGCCGGTCTTGCTGAGATGGCCGGCAATGACGCCTTGCACGAAGCGCGCCTGATAGAAGCGGATATTGTAGGTCGCCATGTTGGGCGCGCGCTTGTAGCCGGTCGCGTGCTCGAACATTACTTTCGGAAAGCGCTGCGCCATTTTAAGCGTGTGGTTCATGTAGCCGAATGACGTGGTGAAAATCAGCTTGTGGCCAGCATTGGCGAGATCGGCGATGACTTTTTCACTGTCCGGACCATCAGGGACCGATTCAACGAACGTCGTCTTGATCGCGTTGCCGAACTTCGCCACCGCCGCCTGGCGGCCGATATCGTGCTGATAGCTCCAACCGAAATCGCCGACCGGGCCGACATAGACAAAACCGATTTTGACTGGATCGGCGGCCATTGCTGACTGTGCAAATGCTGCCGTGCCGACGCCTGCGCCGAGATATTTTCCGAAGGTCCGACGTTGCATGGGGCGACTCCGTGAGGTGTGCCCAGAGCCTACCAGGATTCGGTTCGGTAGGAAGGGCGTTTCGGTCTATTCCTGGCTGCTGGCGTGCGTCCCCCGGAACGGCGAAGCGCTCTGAACCACAAGTGTTAAAGTTTTTTTGCTCCTTTTTCTCAAAAAAGAAGTTCTTTCTTGGCTTTAATTTTCCTGCGGTAAGGGCCAGGGAGAATCTGGGCAGGTGCTAAAAAAGAAGACCTTCCTTGCCCTAATCTTCACGACGAAACCGCCGCCGAACCACGCCGCCCCGCCCAGCCATCCGCGACCGGCCAGAACAAATAGCACGCTGCCAGCACCCCCGGCAGGATCGCGCGCAGCCACAACAGCCCGACGAAAGCTGGTTGGCGCGCAATCAGGCTATCCGTCCCCAGCCCGATCGCCACCAGCCCGACGACCGCTGCCACCGCCGCCAGCGGCCGCATCAGCCCGGCATGGCGCTGGAAGTGCCCCGACAGCACGCAGATCAGCGCGATCAGCACGTAGCCGAAGGTATTGAGCGGCGACGTCAGACGTTTGAACGCCTCAGCAGGGAGGCGTAGCAGATCGAGCCGCCCGGCCAGGGTTGGGCCCGGATAGAGCAGTTCCACCAACCCGAGTTCCCCGGTATCGCGAACCCGTTGTTCGACGTCGCCTTTCGGCATCGACAGGTCGAACACGTTTTCACTGAACGAGAGCACAT
>JANXRN010000521.1 GCA_025352995.1 Acetobacteraceae bacterium | reverse complement strand
CCGGTTGGGGTGATGCTGGGGTTTGAGATTTCGCAGAACCCGTTCCTGCCATGCCCCTCCTGGAAAGCCATCGCGGCGCTGCCGTTCGCCGAAAAGCAGGTGCATCTGCGCGATCCCGCATTCCGCGCCCGGCTGCTCAGCGAAGGCTTCGGCGATCCGGCGCTTAAACATCGCCTGACCAATTGGGAGATGATTTTTCCGCTGTCCGACAACCCGGACTACGAACCGATTGCGGAAAACTCCGTCGCCGCCCGTGCCCGTCGCGAAGGCCGCACGCCGGAAGAAGTCGCCTATGATCTGATGATGGAAAAGGATGGCCGCAACATTCTTTACCGCCCGATCATCAACTACGCTGACGGCAACCTCGATGCCGTGCATGAAATGATGCAAGACCCCAACACCATTTTGGGCCTCGGCGATGGCGGCGCCCATGTCAGCATCATTTGCGATGCCTCGGCGCCAACCCATCTGCTGACCCATTGGACGCGGGACCGCACCCGCGGCCCGAAAATGTCGATCGCCTGGGCGGTCAAGCGCCTGTCGGCGGACAATGCGGCCGCTTTGGGCCTTGGCGATCGCGGTCGCATTGCGCCCGGACTGCGCGCCGACCTTAATATCATTGACTACGATGCGCTGTCAGTTGGCGCCCCGGAAGTGGTCTATGATTTGCCGGCCGGCGGGCGCCGTCTGATCCAGCGCACTACGGGCTATATCGCGACCATTGTCGCCGGCCAGGCGGTAATGCGCGACGGCGTGGCAACTGGCGCACTACCTGGTCGGCTGGTGCGGGGGACGCGCGTCGGGTGAATGGCTGCTGCACTGCGATATCGGGTGTCATCGGTCGGGAACCGTCCTAAAACCGTGTTCTGTTAATCAGTTGCGGTCTTGTTTGTGACATGAAACGGATTGACCCGACGCGCGCCAGTACGAGACAGTATCCAATGCATTTGAACCGACGCCATTTGATCACCAGCCTGCTTGCCGCCCCGGCGATCCTGCGCGGCGCCTCCGCCCGCGCGACCGAAACCCCGGATTTTTCCAATATCGTGACCGGGCAAGTAACCCCGGTGCCCGATCTGGTGCCGCGCTGGCAGAAATTCGCCGTGCCCCGCAAGCGCGGCGATAAGCGGCCGATGCTGTCGATCGTGATCGACGATATGGGCTTCATGCATCCCGGCACCGAACGCGCGGTGGCGCTGCCCGGGCCGCTGACCATGTCATGGTTCCCGTTCGCGACAAATTTGCAGGCGCAAGTTGCCGCGTCCGCCGCACGCGGCCATGAAGCGACCTTGCATATGCCGATGCAGGCTTTCAGCAACTCGCTCTATCAGACCGGCCCCGATCCGCTGCGCGTCGATCTGCCGCCGGCAGAAAATCTGCGCCGCCTGCGCGCAGCGCTCGATGTCGTGCCGCAAACCGTTGGCCTCAACAACCACATGGGCTCGGTTGCCACCCGCGACATCCCGCTGATGGACCTCGTTGCGCTCGAAGCCAAATCGCGCGGGATGCTGTTCCTCGACAGTCTGGTGATCGGCCACAGCGTCGCCTATCGCCAGTCCGCCTTGATCGGGGTGCCGGCGGCGTCGCGCGACGTGTTTATCGATGATTCGCACGACAAGGCGGAAATGCGCCACCAACTGGCCGAAGCCGTGTGGATCGCCAAACGCTATGGCCACGTGATCGCCATCGGCCATCCACGTCCGGCAACGCTTGATGTGCTCGAAGCCTGGCTGCCAGGCGCCGAAGCCCGCGAAGGCGTGGCACTGACGCCGCTGTCCGCGGTGGTCGCGCACCGCAATGCGATCCCGCTGCCGATCCCGCCAATCGCATAAAAAAAGGCTCCCGAAGGAGCCCTTTTTCAGGATCAGACCAGCTCTTTTGCCAAAATCGGCTTGAAAGCCTCGGTCGCTTTTTTCAGTTCGCCCGCCGGGTCAGCCCCGGTCAGCGTGTTGGTCAAGCCAACGCCAAGCGTGTCGCGGAATTCGGTCACCGAGACAATTTCCGGCAAGCCAGAGCGCGCGAGTTTCAACGACGCGTTCACCGTATCGAACCATTCCTTGGGGAACACCGCCGCATCCTGGATCGCCTTCACGCCATAAACGCTCGCCCGCGGCGGCGTGCCAGACCCGGTGCGCAAATATTCGCCCATCATCGCTTTCGACGTTGCCCATTGCACATAAAGCCAGGCCGCGCCCTTGTTCTTGGATGCGGCCGGAATGGCGATGGCATCAACGAAGGTCGACGTGTTGTGCGCCTTGGGGCCGCGCGGAACCACGGCAAAGCCGGTGGTATCGGCAACCTTGGACACTTTCTTGTCGATCAGCGGCGCGGAAAAGCCAACCCCATCAAGCCACATCGCCGCCCGCCCCTGGCTGAACGTGGTCTGGCTTTCATTCCAGTTGAAGCCCACCACGCCGGCCGGGCCATAATCGCGCAGCAGCTTCTGATAATATTGCGCGACCTCAATCGCCGCAGGCGTGTCGGTCAGCAAAGTCTTGCCGTCCTTGCTCAAGGTTTCCTGATCCCAGCCGAGCAGGAACGTATCATACAGCACCACGTTGGCGTTTTTCACCCCACGGCCGACGAAGCCGGCAACGCCCTTGGCTTTGTCGGTGAGCTTGGCGGCGTATTCCATCATCTCGGCATAGGTCTTCGGCGGGCCGGACAGGCCTTTTTCGGCAAACAGCGCCTTGTTGTAGAACAGAATGAACAGATCCTGGTTCAACGCGATCGAATGCACCGTGCCATCGGCGCCAGTTGCCGCCCGCACCCCGGGGCCGGAGAAATCAGCGTAATCGTAGTCGGGCGTGGTGAGCTTGGGGTCTTTGAGCATCGGCCGCAGATCGGCCATCCACTTGCCTTTTTCGATCAATTTCTTCTGCACATGCAGCGCGATATTGACCACGTCGAAGCTCGGGCGCCCGGCGCTGAGTTCCAGCGCCACTTTCGGCCGCTGCTGCTGCTCCGGCACCTGCTCGAAACCGACCTTGATGCCGGTCATCTCTTCGAATTCTTTCTGGTGCGCAGCCAGAATGTCCGGGCGCGGCGATTTGGCGAAGTTGACTTCGATCTTGCTGCCCTTGAACTGCTTCCAGTCAAATGCAGTTTGCGCGCCGACTTTTTCGACCAAGGCGGGGGCGGCGAGCAGGCCAGCGGATGCCTGCAATAAATGGCGGCGACGGATCATTGATGGAACCTCCCAAACTTGGCCTCTCGGGGCCACGGAACAGGACATTAGTGACATTGGGGGGCGGGCGCTACTGGGAGATTAGAAGAAAGCAAGGTCTTCTTTTTGTGACCAAAAAGAAGCAAAAAACTTTCTCACTTTGTTGCCGTTGGCGTACCCACTCGG
>JANXRN010000493.1 GCA_025352995.1 Acetobacteraceae bacterium | reverse complement strand
CCGCGCGCTGGATCTGGCGCTGCGTTATGAGGACGCCGGAGCAGCCGCGATCATTTACACCGATATCTCGCGCGACGGGATGCTGGGCGGCCTGAACCTGGAGCAGACCATGGACCTGGCGTTCCAGCTGACCACGCCGGTGATCGCCTCCGGCGGCGTCGGGAGCCTGGAAGACCTGGCGGCGCTGAAGCGGTTGGCCTTTGGCGAGGGCAGCGACGACAAGAGCGTGATCGAGGGCGTCATCGTCGGCCGTGCGCTGTATGACGGCCGAGTGGACCCCGCGGCGGCTCTGGCGCTGCTGTCGGCTTAGAGCGGGATGACCGCAGGTGGCTTCACCGTGGGTCTGAATCCCGCCATCAAACAAAGGCTTAGATCATGATGATGTTTGTATCCAACATCATCATGTTCTGGACAATCAGACGATTGGTAGGCCCGATATTACCAGCCCCGTGTGTTTCTCCACTTGCAACGCGCACGTCAATCACCGTCTAAGCACACCATGCTGAAATTGCGTGTCATCCCCTGCCTGGACGTCAAAGACGGTCGCGTCGTCAAGGGCGTGAACTTCGTCTCGTTGCGCGACGCCGGCGACCCCGTCGAGCAGGCCACGGTCTATGACAAGGCCGGCGCCGACGAACTGACATTCCTCGACATCACCGCCAGCCACGAGAACCGCGACACCATCCTGGACGTGGTGTCTCGCACTGCCGCGCGGGTGTTCCTGCCGCTGACCGTCGGCGGCGGCATCCGTGCCGTGGAGGATATCCGTCGCCTGCTGCTAGCCGGCGCTGACAAGGCCAGCATCAACTCCGCCGCGATCGCCCGGCCCGAGCTGATCCGCGAGGCCGCGGAGAAATTCGGCAGCCAATGCATCGTGGTCGCCGCCGACGCCAAGCAGACCACGCCAGGCCATTGGAGCATCTTCACCCATGGCGGCCGGCGCGATACCGGCATCGACGCCGTGCAATGGTGCCGCCAAGCGGCCGAACTCGGCGCCGGCGAAATCCTGCTGACCAGCATGGACCGCGACGGCACCGGGCTTGGCTTCGACCTCGATCTGTTAAGCCGGGTTTGCAATGCCGTGCGCGTGCCGGTGATCGCCTCGGGCGGCGTCGGCAAGCTGGAGCATTTCGTCGAGGGCGCCCGGGCCGGGGCAACCGGGCTGCTGGCCGCCAGCGTATTTCATTTCGGTACGTTTACGATATCGGACGTAAAAACTAGCCTGGATGACGCGGGATTACCCGTACGCCTGCCACGACAGGCTGCCTAGGGACACAAGAATAATGGCAAAATCGATTAAAAAGAAGCCCGCCGCCAAGCCGGTGGCCGCGAAGAAAATGGTCACCGCCAAAAAATCTAAGCCGGGCACGCCCAAGGTAGGCACGCTCAAGGCGGGCAAGCCGAAACCGGATAAGAAAGTGGCCAAGGCCTCCGTAAAGCAGCGTTCGCTGGCAGCGATCCTGCCGGCCGATCCGTCGGTCATCGACCGGCTGTGGTCGGTGGTATTGAGCCGGCGCAACGCCAACCCCGCGACCAGCCATTCCGCCCGCCTGCTGTCGCGGGGCGTCGCCAAGGTGGCGCAGAAGTTCGGCGAGGAAGCGGTCGAGGCGGTCATCGAGGCGGTTGCCGGCAACCGCGAGGCGCTGATCGGCGAGAGCGCCGACGTACTGTATCATCTGCTGGTGCTGTGGGTGGCGGCAGAGATTTCGCCGGAGGATGTCTGGGCCGAACTGCGCCGGCGCGAGGGCGTGAGCGGCATCGCCGAAAAGGCCGCCCGCGCGCTGCCGGTTGCGTTGCGGCCGAATACCTCCAAAATTCCCTGACCTTTCCAGGGAGATACTTATGCCGATCAGCGGTTTGCCGCCCTACGATGACAACAACATTTTTGCTAAAATCCTGCGCGGGGAAATCCCATGCCGGAAGGTGTTCGAGGATGACTGGACGCTCGCGTTCCACGACATAGCTCCGCAGGCGCCGGTGCATGTGCTGGTGATCCCCAAGGGGAAATACTGCTCGTTCGCGGATTTCTCTGCCGAGGCCAGCGCCGAGGAAATCGCCGGCTTCA
>JANXRN010000463.1 GCA_025352995.1 Acetobacteraceae bacterium | reverse complement strand
TGCCTGCCCGCGCATCGCGGCGAGGAAGTGACCGACGAAGTGATCGACGGGCCGCAATCGGTGGTGTTTGACGGGGCGGAAAACCGGTTGCATGCGCAGAAGGGCGTGCTGGTCTGGGCTTTGCTGGGGGGACGGTAGGGGGCGGCGTGACCTCGGCCTTCCTGACTAGGCTTCAATTGCTATCATCGACGGAATAGCGCTATCATTGACCCCAGATTATTGGATACGGGGTCATTGATGGGATCGCTCAACGTGCGTAACTTGCCGGAAGCCACCCACCAGGCGCTGCGCATCCAGGCCGCACGCAATAATCGCAGCATGGAAGCGGAGGTCCGGGTGATCCTGGACGCGGCGCTCAGGCAACGGGATGTGCCGGGATTAGGGTCCATGCTCGCCGCGATCGGGCGGGATTTTCACGGCGTTGATCTCGAAATCAGCCGCGACAGGACGCCGGCTGAGGCTGCAACGTTCGAATGATCGTCGTCGATACCAATGTTTTATCCGAACCGATGCGGGTCAACGGCGATCCGGCGGTGGCGGCGTGGCTCGACCGGCAACGACCCGAGACATTGTTTCTGACGACGATCAACCTTGCCGAATTGCTGCTCGGCCTTGAACTGATGCCGCTCGGGGTTCGCCGTGCGCGATTAGAAGCGCGCATCGGTGAGGTCATTCATGCGTTCGGCGAGCGCCGGACCCTGCCCTTTGATGCCTCGGCGGCGCGAGTGTTTGCCGCTTCGGTTGCCCGAGCACGCGGGGCGGGTCATAGCATTGGTGTTGCCGATGGCCAGATCGCGGCGATTGCCGCGGCCCATGGATTTGCGGTTGCGACACGAGACGTCGCGCCGTTCGTGGCGGCAGGCGTGTCGGTGATCGATCCGTGGAGCGTCGGCATAGCGAGGTGAGGGGTCACCCGCAGGTATTGAGTTTACCGCATTGCTGGAATGGCTTATCAGTGCCCTGGCTTCTTGCCATGATGGGCTTCGCATCCTTCGACCGGCGCGCGTGGCAGCGGCAAATGGGCGAGGCGGCGGCGTAGTTCCAAAGCTGTCATCCGGCCGGTTGAATAGGCCTCAAGCGCCTCAAGCTCAGTCATGAACGCGCTCCTCGCAAAGATCGACCGCATTCTAGCATGAGGCTGGATGGGGCGCATGTTTTCAGTATTGCGAGAGTAACCAACCCAACGGGCGGGCAGTCCACGGACAAAGTTTTTTTGGTTCTTTTTGTTCACAAAAAGAACATTCTTCCTTTCACCCCCCAGCCATCCGCCGCTGCCAAACATAAAGCGGGATCGCCAACAGCGACAGCAGCGCTGCGCACACCAGGGCGCCGATCGGATCGCCGGCCCAGTCGGCAGCGTAACCGCAAAGGGCCGGGATCATCGCGGCGCCGACATAATAGGTGGTGTAGAAAATCCCCATCGCCACCGCGCGATTTTGCGGCTTGGCCGACAGCGTGCCCATTTCGATAATCAATCCACCATGCAACGACCCGACGGTGCCGAACAACGTCGTCCATAGCAGTGGCGAGTCCGCAAAGGCCGGGCCGATCACCCCCACAAACGTCGCGATGGTGCCAGCCATGAAGACTTTACCGCCGCCGAAGCGGGTGGCGAAAATCCCGCCGAGCAGGATCGCCGGCAAATTGCCCCAGGTGGCGAGCGACATCGCCACCCCGGTCATGGCCTGCGAGTGGCCCCGCCCGGCCATCAGGCTGGGTAAAAACGCGAGGTAGTTATGGTAGCCGGCATTATAGGCGGTCCAGATCAGGCCGGTGATGGCGACCAGCCAGATTTCGCGGCGTGATGGCCAGGTCGCGCTGCGGACAGGGGCTGCGGCAACTTCCGTCCAACTCAGCAGCAACAGCACGAACGCCAGGACTGCGACGCCGGCACCGACGATGAACGCGGTTTGCACGCCGAAACCGCCAGCAACGCCCGGCAGGACCACTTGCGCGAGGCCCAGTCCGATCGGGAAACTGCCGACAATCGCGCCCATGACATGGGTGAAATTTGGACCCTGGAAGCGGTCGGCGATGATTTTGCCCTGCAGGACGGTCAAAATCACGCTGCCACTGCCGGACATCAGGCGGCCGGCCATGATGACTTCGACCGAGCCAAGGCTTGCCACCATGCTGCCCAGCACCATGAGGCTGAAGCCGATCACGGCCAGTTTGTAATCGCCGAAGCGCCGCGCGGCGAACCCGGCTGGCAAGGCGACCGCGATGCCGGCTGCCATATAAATCCCGACCAGGGTTCCCAGCGCCGAATAATCCAGCCCGTAGGCGCGCGCGAGGTCCGGCCCAAGGGTCGCAATGGTTTGCAGTTGGAAGCCGAACGCGATGCGCGACAGGCCTATGGCGAGCGCCACGCCCCAAGGGTTGCCACGCAAGGTCACGCGACCGGCTTTTCCATGTCCACCGCGGTGGGGTTGGCATAGCCGGGATGGGCGTATTCGCGGACTTCACGAAAGCCGCATTGGGCGAACAGGCGCCGATTATCTGCCAGCACCAAGCGAGTTGAGAGCAGCAGGCAGTCGAGGCCCTGTGCCCTGCAAGCGACTTCAGCGGCGGCAATCAGCGCCCGCGCCACACCTTGACCACGTGCATCCGCTGAAACCGACAGCCGACCGATATAAAGCCCCCGCGGTTGGCGGTGCCACAGCAGCGCCCCGACCACACGATCGCTGGCCACCGCGCAGGCGCCGCCGCCGGCGGCAAGCTCGGTTGCAACGGTTTCGGCGGTTTCCAGCCGGGCGGACGGTAGCGGGTCGGTCACCACCGATTGGGCCGCGAAGGCCGCCCGGATCAGCGCCGCGACGGCTGGCGTATCCCCGGCCCGCATGTTGCGGATGATAAAATCTTGGCGCCCCTGCATTTAGGCAAGCTAGCCGAGGCGGCGCGCGCTGCCTATGTTGGAGCGATGCGCGATCCCCTATCGAATGCCACCCCTGCGTTTCTCGATGCCGACCGGCCAGACGTGCCCGACCTGGTGGTCCCGCGCGGCATCCTGCCGTTTTATCTGCCCGACCGTCCGGTGCGTGGCCGGCTGATCCGGCTCGGCAAACTCGCCGACGCGCTGTTGAGCCGGCATGACAACCATGATGCGGTGACCAGCCTGACCGGCCAGGCGCTGGCGCTGGTTGCGGCGTTGGCCTCGGCGCTGAAATTCCAGGGCTCCTTCAGCTTGCAGGCCAAGGGCGATGGGCCGATCCGCATGCTGCTGGCCGATTGCACCGATAATGGCGAACTGCGCGGCTACGCCCAGGCTAATCCGGAACGTCTGGCCGAATTGCTGGCGCGGGAAGCGGCCCCGTCCGCCCGCGATCTGCTCGGGAACGGCTACCTCGCCTTCACTGTCGATCAGGGCGCCCATACGGATCGCCACCAGGGCATCGTCGCCATCACCGGCGCCAATCTGGCCGACATGGCACTGCATTATTTCGCGACATCCGAGCAAATCGCCTGTACCATCCGACTCGCCTGCGGGCGCACGCCGGCCGGCTGGCGGGCGAGCGCGCTGATCCTGGAAAAAATCGCCGGCGGCGGTGGGGTTGATCCCGGGCTGACTGCGTCCGAGCAGGAAGAAGCCTGGCGCACCGCCAATATCCTGGCCGAAACCCTGACCGACGCCGAATTGCTCGATGACGACATTGCGTCTGACAATTTGCTGTTCAGGCTGTTCCATACCGAGGGCGTGGCCGCCGACCTGCCACGGGCGCTCGCCTATGGCTGCCGCTGTTCGCGTCAACGCCTGACCGGGGT
>JANXRN010000458.1 GCA_025352995.1 Acetobacteraceae bacterium | reverse complement strand
AAAACCTCCTCCCCTGCTGTCACCACGGTTGTCACTGACAGGCGACGGCCATCGAACATGCGGGCGGTAACGTCGCAGCGCCCGGTGTCGTTCACCTGCTTGGTCAGTGCGGCGAAACCACTGAGTGTATCGATAGTATTGGCCTGGTCGGCTTCGGGAACCGCTTCACGTTCCCCGGCGATGGGTGGGACCAGATTGCGGATGGTGGGTTTGCCCGCGGAATAATCGATCATGGTTTCGCGCACATCGCCGCGCCAGGTGCCCCAGGCCTGGTAATGCTGCGGGACTGCGCGGCCGGCGCGCCAGTTCCCCAGCGCGAGGGTGTGGAGTTCCCCAGAGACAAAAGCGCTCAGCAGGCCCTTGGTGTGATAGCTGGTGTGGATGCGGTAGCGATCGGCGGCGATGGTGGCGTTGGCGTTGAGCGCGAAGACCTGCAGGCCGGCGACGTAGCCGGCATAGCGCAACTGGCTGTCGGCGGCGCTGGCAACGGGGGCGGCCGGCTCGGCGCGCGCGGTTGCCGCCAGCAGCAGGGCGGCCCAGGCCAGTCCAGCGGTTGACGCGCGTGGCATTCGCCTTTGTGCTGCGATCCGGCCGGCAAGGCAACCCGGTGGGTTGCAAAAGCTATTGCGGAGATCAGGATATCCCGATGACAGCAACAGAAATACGCGGGCTGCTGGTAATTGGGCTGGGAACGGCGGTGGTCCCGCTCGATGCCAGCGTGAACGTCGCCTTCCCGCAGATCGCGGCGCATTTCGGGCTGGATATTCCGTCAATTAGGTTTGTGGTGATCAGCTACGTGTTGATCTTCGCCAGTCTCACGCTCGGGTTTGGCCGCATTGGCGATCTGGTCGGCTATCGGCGTGTGTTTCTGGTCGGGTGCGTGGTCAGCGCTGCGGCATTCGTCCTGTGCACATTTGCACCGTCTTTCACCTGGTTCCTGGCCGGGCGGGTAATGCAAGGGGTGGGGGCGGCGTTGATCCTGAGCGTCGGGCCGGCGCTGGCAACCGGGATGCTTGGCGATGCGCGCCGGGCGGAGGCGCTAGGCTGGTACAGCATGATGATGGCGATGGGGGCGGTGATAGGGCCAATTCTAGCCGGGGTTCTGCTGGATCGGTTCGGGTGGAGTTCGGTGTTCGCCTTCCGCATTCCGGTTGCCAGCGCGGCCTTGCTGTTGGGCTTCACCTTGCCGCAACGGGCGCGGCCAGATGCGGCTGCCCGGTTCGATGCAGCGGGCGGCGTGCTGTTCGCGGTGACCATCGGCGCCTTGGTGCTAACGCTCGATCGGCTGCGCGGTTTGCCGGACGCGGCTTTCTCAGTATTCGGCGCAGGGTCATTGATGGTCGCAAGCCTGTTCGCCTTCATTTGGCGCCAGAATGTGGCGGCGTCGCCAATCATCCGATTGCGGGTCTTGCGGGAAGGTGACGTCGCGCGGATCAACATCGCCAATATTCTCGGCAATCTTGCCGCCTTCGCGGGGCCGTTGCTGATCCCGTTCTATATCGGGCGCTTCGGCGGTGTGTCAGTCGCAATCGGTGGGGTATTGCTGGCGTTCAGCCCGATCGGCAGCGTGCTGGCAACGCCGGTCGCCGGACGCATGGCGGGCATCATGTCATCGCGCCTGCTGGCGCAAATCGGCATTTTCATGGTCGCGGCGGCCCTCGCGGCGATCATCTGGGCCGGCGGCGCGCAGGCGATTTTCTGGCTGGCGGTGGCGATGTTCGTGCACGGAATCGGCGCCGGGCTGTTCGGGGTCGCGGTGCTCGATATCCTGACCGCGAGCCTGCCGCCGGCTGATCGCGGCGTGGCCGGCAGCCTCGGGATGGTCACCCGCACAATCGGCACCCTGACCGGGGCGAGCGTGCTGATGCTGGTATTCCAGGCAACGGAAAATGACTTCATCACCGGCTTCCAGCATGGCTTTGCGGCGGCGGCATTGTCGGCGAGCCTGGCTGGTCTGGTGTTGTTTCGGCGGGGATAGGAAGTTGTTCTTTTTGTGAACAAAAAGAAGACGCTTCCTTGCACAACCGCGCCCCCGGCAGTTACCGTCAGACGTAACAAGGATCACACAAAAATGGCCAAACCCGCCCCCGGCTTTCCCGGCTTTCGCCCCGCAGCGCTACAGTTCCTGCGTGACCTGGCGGCCAATAATAACCGCGACTGGTTCCTGGAAAACAAGCCGGTTTATGAGCGTGAAGTGGTGGCCCCGATGCGGCTGTTGCTCGCGGATGTGATTTCGGCCCTCGCTACCGCCGGCAGCCAACTGACCGGCGATCCAGCCAAAGCAATTTTTCGCATCCATCGCGATGTGCGCTTCAGCAAGGACAAGCTGCCCTATAAAACCAATTCCGGCGCGGTGCTGCGCAAGGCCGGCGCGGGCAAGTTTGATGGCATCCTTTACATCCATCTCGATCCTGCAGGATGTTTCCTCGCCGCCGGGTTCTATCTGCCGGAGAAGGAGGCGCTGGAAGCGATCCGCGAGGCGATCTATATCGATCCGGCGCGGGCCAACGCGCTGCGCGCAGATCTGGCCGGCCGCAAACTCGGGTTCGATATGTCGGAAGCGTTGTCGCGCATGCCGCGCGGCTTTGAGGAGGCGGCGGAATCGCCGGTCGCCGATCTGCTGCGGCTGAAATCATTTACCGTGCGACGCGACCTCAGCCCGGCAGACCTCGCCAAGCCGGCGGTCGTGGCAAAGATCGCCAAATTCGCCGAAGACACCAAAGCGTTGTTGAATTTCGGCTGGCAGGCATTGACCGTGCTGGACCCGACGGCGCTTGCGCGCCGCCGGTAATCCGCACGAACAGTCAGTTCAGTCCAGGCTGATCGAGCCGACTTCCGGACCCTTGGCGCCCTGGACAACCTGCATGCGGACGGACTGGCCATCCTGCAGCGGCTGAAGCCCAGCGCGTTCAAGTGCGGTTGCGTGCACGAAGACGTCCTTGCCGCCATCTTGCGGGGAAATGAAGCCGAACCCTTTGGTCGGGTTGTACCACTTCACGGTGCCCATCATATCGACGGCGTTGGACATATCGACCTGGCCGCGCGGGGGGCGTGCGCCACCCATGCCACCGCCCATGCCGCCACTGCGCGGGGCACCGGCGCCGTAGCCGCCGGGGGCGGCGCTGCGCGGACGCGGGGCTTCGGCAGTGCTTTCATCGACAGTCAGAACCATTTCGACCTGACGGCCTTTCTGGCCTTGGCCGACGCGGACCTGCATCTTGGCGCCCGGGCTGACGGTGGTGTGGCCTGACGATTGCAGCGCGTTGATGTGCAGGAACACATCGCCGGTGCCATCAGCAAGCTCAACAAAGCCAAAGCCTTTTTCGGAGTTGAACCACTTGACGGTGGCGCTTAATTCCGGCCCGCCGCCACCGAAACCGGCGAACGAGGGGGGCGGCGTCGGGGCACTGCCATAGAAGCGGTCGTCATCAAAACCGGAGGCGCGGGGTTGACGTTTCCAGTCATTTTTCGGCGGTCGCACTTCAGACTATCCTCTATCCATGTCCGCGGCGGGTCGATGAAATGAACGCTTGGGCCGCCACGCTAGCGGTAGCCTAACATAATCTTGCCATCTTACACCATAGGCCCAGCTTAACGGTCACAGCCTGGGATCAATAGGCCAAAAATACCTCATATGCTTCCACCATGTCGCGTATCGCGGCGTCATAAAGCTGCTTGCCATGTTCGGGCGATGATTGTGACGGGTCCGACCCAATCCGGCCGTCGGGGAAGCGGGCGCGATAGTCGGCGGCTTCGAAAAACTGTGGCGCGGTAGGGGCAACTTTCGGAGTCATCTGTGCGTGCTTGATGGCGCCGGGCTGGTAATATTGCGCGAGTGAGACCTCCGCCGCAGTCGCATGATTGCCGTTCACACTGCCGTACAACGCATCCGCGAGCGCCTTGCCGCGTGGCCCGCCGGACCAGAAGCTCATCCGGCAACGCACCGCGGGATCAAGCTGGCCGAGCGATTTTAACGCGTAAAGTTCATCAAAGCCCGCCGTCACGGTTGCAACGTTGCCGCCATGGCCGTTGATGAAAAAGAACTTGCGGAAGCCATGCACGGCGAGGGACTGCACCACGTCACGCACCACCAGCATCAAGGTGCTGGGCCGCAAGGTTGCCGACCCCGAAAACCCGAGATGGTGCTGCGACATCCCGTACGCCAAGGTTGGCGCCACTGCCGCCCCGATCGCATCGCCCACGCCTTTAGCCACCACCTCGGCACATAGATGATCGGTGCCGATCAGCCCGTTCGGGCCGTGTTGTTCGACCGAGCCGATCGGCACGATAATGCCGTCCGAATGATGCAGATAATCTTCAACTTCCTGCCAGGTGGAAAGCGCGAGTTGCATGGCTTGATCTCCCGAGTGTCTCAGGAGCCTAACGCTTGGGTGGCTGGTCGTCGAACAAAATTCGGCTCGCCGCGCCATCCATGTCGTCATACTGGCCGGCGCGCAGCGACCACAGGAAGGCCGCGAGCGCGCATAGCCCGAGCGTGAGGCTCAGCAAGATCAACCCGAGGATCGATGTCATTTCCGCACCCGCCACGAATTGCCCAGCACCAGTAACGATGACGATGACATTGCCGCCGCGGCGAGCCAGGGCGTGACCAGCCCCGCCATCGCCAGCGGCACCATCAGCAGATTATAGCCGATTGCGAGGGCGATGTTACCACGCATGATCGCCTGCGCCCGTCGCGCGACGGCGATGGTTTCGGACACCGCGTCCAGCCCGCTGCCCTGGAACACCACATCGGCAATGGTCTGGCTGAGATCGGCGGCCGATGCCGGCGACATCGATACGCTGGCGGCGGCCAAGGACGGCGCATCGTTCAGCCCGTCGCCGACCATCAATAGTTGATGGCCGCTTTGGCGCAGTGCCTCAATGGCGGCGAATTTTTCCACCGGGGTGCATTCGCCCTGCCAGGCGGCGATGCCGCATTGCCCGGCGATGGCAGATACCGACGCGCGGCGGTCGCCGGACAAAATGCTGGCACCGATATGCATCCGCGCCAAGGTGGCAATCGTTTCCCGCGTCGATGGGCGCAAGGCCTCGGCGAAGCGGAACCGGACCGGGGCACGGCTGGGTCTTCCAAGCCAAAGTTCCGGGCCGTCAGCCGGCGGCGGATTGGCTACTCCGACAAACAAGCTGCTGCCGAGACGGGTCTCGCCCCATTCCATCCCACGTCCCGGCACTTCGCGCACGGCCTCGGCGGCAACCACCGGGCCGGACGCCACCAGCAAGGCGCGGGCCAACGGATGGCGACTGCCAGCGGCGAGTTGCGCGGCGGCGGCCAGATCGGCGGGATCGCGGGACGGATCGGGCATGAGTTCGGGCAGTGGCACGGTGAGCGTGCCAGTCTTGTCGAACACCACCGCATCAACCTTGGCGAGACGTTCCAGGGCGGTGGCCGATTTCAGCAAAATGCCGCGCTGAAACAGACGCTGGGTTGCCAGCACCTGCACCGCCGGCACCGCCAGTGCCAGCGCGCATGGACAGGTAATGATCAACACCGCGCACGCCGTGAGCAGGGCGTGCTCGATGGTGGCATGGCCGAAGCCCCACCAGCCGAAAAAGGTCAGCAGTGCGGCCAGATGCACGGTCGGGGCATAGCGTCGCGCGACCCGATCGGCGAGTTCGACGAAGCGGCCACGGCGCGATTCAGCGACCTCAATCAACCGCACGCATTCGGCCAGCAAGGTCCCGGCGCCGCTTGCGGTGCACAAGATGGTCAGGGTCGCGCCGAGATTGATGGTGCCGGCAAAGACCGTCGTGCCTGGGGTGGCGAGTACCGGCAGGCTTTCGCCAGTGACCAGGCTGGTGTCGAGCGGCGCGCTGCCCAGTTCGACCACGCCATCGACGCCGATGCGCGATCCCATGGCGGCGAGGATGCGGGTGCCTGGGGCAACGCTTGCGGCGGCGCGCTGTTCGGTGGTGCCGTCCGCGGCAAGCACGGTAACATCGCTGTGGCGCAGGGCCAGCAATTGTTCCGCCGTCGCCCGCGCACGCCCACGGGCGCGATGGTCCATCACCCGGCCGATCAGCAAAAAGAACAGCAAGGTGCAGGCGGAATCGAAATACGCATCCCCTGCCCCGGCCAAGGTTTCGACCAGGCTCAGCGCGGTGACTAAAATCACCCCGACGCTGATGGGCACATCCATGTTGGTGCGGCCAGCACGCAGCGCGACCCAGGCGGCGCGGAAGAACGGCCGACCGGCATAGGCGATTGCCGGCAGCGCGATCAGCGCGGAGACCAGATGCAGCGCATCGCGCACCGCCGGCCCCATGCCCTGGCTATCGCCGATCCAGATGGCAATCGACAGCAGCATCACGTTGCCTGCGGCGAAACCCGCCACCGCCATTGCCCAGATCAGTTCGCGCCCGGTGCGATCGCTGGCGGCCGCCAGCCGCGCCGCATCAAACGGCACCAGCCGGTAGCCCAGGCTTTCGACCAGCCAAACAAGGCGTCCACCATCAGCGACGTCACCGGTCCAGCCGAGTTGCAGCCGGCGGGTTGTCAGGTTGACCCGGCTTCGGATCACGTTCGGTTCCCGCCCGAGCGCGGTTTCGATCAGCCAGACGCAGGCACCGCAATGCAACCCATCGACCGCAAGGGTCAGGCTGTGCAGGCCGGCTTGGTCGGTGGTGACGCAGCGCGCCAGGTCCCAGCGGTCAGTCGGGTCCGGCCGGTTTGGCGCCAGCGCCGGATCGCGCACCAGGCGGGTGTAATATTGCCCGAGACCCAGACCGTTGATCGTATCGAAAGCCGCCGAACATCCGGCGCAACAAAACCGCCCGCCCGCATGAATATCCGTGCCGCAATGGGCGCAGACCGTCTGGGGCACGGGCAAGGTCACGGCAGCATGATCCGCCGCGAAAGATGGATGCGCTTGCCGGAAACCGCCGCGGTCAGATCGATTTCCCATTGACCAGCGTCGATCAATTTCGTCTCGGAGACATATTCGCCCGGCGCCACGGCGCGAAAAACCAAATCCAGTGCTGCAATATTGCCGAGCGGTCGGCTTGCCTGGCCGACCACCCGCGCGCCCTCGAGCTTTTGTCCATCCCGATCGATCAGGCGCAAGCGCGGCACGCCCGCGATAACCGATAAATCGGTGGTCCAGCCCAATGCGGCTTCGCGGCTGGCATTTTCCAGAATTGCGTCGTAGCGGTTGCTATCCTCGAACTGGCTGTGGGTCACCGTGCCGGGAAAAGTACGCAAGGCGGTCCAGGCGATGGTGCCATCGACAGCTGCGACCAGCGCCAAACCCAACGCAATGGCATAAGGAAAAAAGCCCCAAGTAAGCCGCATATCAACCCCTCCGCTATGGTTTGCCAGGACCGATGAAATTGGCACTGCGCTTGATCAGGATATTGTCGGTGGTGTCGCGCAGCAGGAACATGATGTCGGCATTGCGGGCTTCCGCCCCGCCGGGGGCCGCGTCCAGAAACACCCGATAGGCGCCGACGCTGTCGGCCGGCACCAGGATGGTGATTGCGTCGGACGCTGCACCGGTAGCGCCGGCAACCTGCAACTTCGCCCGCATCCCGGCATCGACGGATATATCGAAGCTGACGTCATGGGTATATTTATTGACCAGCTTCAACGTATAGGCGTTGCGCAACGATCCGTCATGCAAGCGCACGAACAGCGGCGCACGTTCATGCTGGACGGACACTTCCAGCAGCGACCGCATCGCCAGGCCAACCCCCATTGCCGCCACGGCAATTCCCAGCACGGCGAGATAGATCAAGGTGCGCGGCCGGATCAGCCTGATCGGCTCAACCGTTTCGCCCTTGGCGAGTTCCGCCTGGCGCGCCAGCGTGTCCCACTTGATGAGCCAGAGCGGCTGGTTGGTGCGGGTCATGATGTCGTTGCAGGCATCGACGCACAAGCCGCAGCCGATGCATTCCAACTGCACGCCTTCACGGATGTCGATTCCGGTGGGGCAGACATGCACGCAGGCGCTGCAATCGACGCAATTGCCCAACGCGGATTTGCCGTCGCGCTTGCCGTGCCCACGCGGTTCGCCGCGCCAGCCCTGATACGTTACAATCAGCGTCTGTTCATCGAGCATCGCCGACTGAAAGCGCGGCCACGGGCACATATAAGTGCAGACCTGTTCGCGCGCCCAGCCCGCCAGAATGTATGTCGTCGCGGCAAACAGGCAGGTGAAACCATACACGCCGGTTGATGCGCGGCCGGTCCAGAAATCGACCGTGACCGTCGGCGCATCGACATAGTACATAATCCAGCCGCCGCCGGTCCAGAACGCGACGAACAGCCAGATTGAATGTTTGCTGATTTTGCGCCAGATCTTGTCGAAACTGGTCGGGCCAGCGTCGCGCCGCATGCGGGCGTTGCGATCGCCCTCAATCCAACGTTCGACCAGCATGAACAAATCCGTCCACACCGTTTGCGGGCAGGCATAGCCGCACCAGATGCGGCCGAACAGGCTGGTGACCAGGAACAAAGTGACCGCAGCCAGGATCAGCCCGCCGGCGAGCAAAGTGAAATCCTGCGGCCAGAAGGTCAGATTAAAGAAGTAGAACCGTTCGGATGCCAGATCGAGCAGCACCGCCTGATCCGGGTTGCCGGCGCCGCGGTTCCAGCGCAGCCAGGGCAGCACATAGTAAACCCCGAGGCAGAAAATCAGCAGCGCCCATTTGACGTTGCGCGCAACGCCGCGTACCGCGCGCGGGTAAACCCGCACCCGATCAGCATAGAGCACTTCGTCACCAGCAACCTCACCCACCCTATTCGCCACCCCCAAGCGAATGGACGTAGATAGCAACGCTTTTGATCGTTGCCGCATCCAGGCGCGCATTCCAACTTGGCATCACGCCTTGGCGCGGCAGGGAAATTTGCGCGACGATCGCCTCTTTGGAAGTACCGTAGAGATTGACTGCGGAGCGCAGGTTGGGCGCCCCAACCTCCCGCTTGCCTTCGCCCTTGTCGCCGTGGCAGGCGACGCAGTTTTCGGCGAACAGCTTCGCGCCGGCGGACACATCAATGCCGGTTTTACCGCGCAGCGACAGAACATAGTCAGCAACAGCGGAAATTTCTGCGGGCTTGAGCACGCCGTCGGCGCCAAAGCGTGGCATCGCGCTGGCCCGCGCATCGGCGTCGTCACTGCGAATGCCATGGGTGATGGAGGTCACGATATCATCGAGCTTGCCGCCCCAGATCCAGCTATCGGACGCAAGCGTTGGGTAACCCGGCCGACCACCGCCGCCGGCGCCGTGGCAGGGCTGGCAATTATTGGCAAAAGTGATTTTGCCCGACGCCATGGCAACCGCCATCAGCTTGGGATCGGATGTGATCTGGGCAAACGGCGTGGCTTTGATGCGGTCCATGCTGCCGGCACGGCTGGCGGCGATCGCGGCGACATCGGCATCCACCTCGGCACGCGTCGAATAGCCGATCGTGCCACGGTAATAGCCAAACAAACCCGGCACCGACGGATAGACCACCGCGTAGCCGACCCCCCAGATGCAGATCGCGATCAAGCTATAAAGCCACCATTTCGGCAATGGCGTGTTGAGTTCCTTCAACCCATCCCATTCATGCCCCGTGGTATCGCGCCCGGAGATCACGTCCTTTTCAATCTTGGTCGGCACGATAACTCTCCTCAGCGATCGTCGTTGAGCGGGATCAGGCGATGGCGTTCATTGGTGGCCTTGCTGCCCGGCCAGTATTGGGCGGCCACCACCAGCAGGAACACTGCGCCGACCAGCACCACGGACCAGGTCAGCAGGGATTGGACGATGATTGGCATCGGCGCCCCTTACTGCTGAAGTTTTTCGGCGCTGGTATTGGCGAAATCGACCAGCGTGCCGAGCATTTGCAAATAGGCGACCAGAGCATCCAGTTCGGTTGGCGCGCGATCATTGCCAGGCACGACCACTGCTTTTGGGTAGCGCTTCATCAGCGCTTCAGCGTCTGCCTGCGGATTGGCCTGGGCCAGCAGATCATCATTGGCGTGGGCGATCTGGTCTGGCGTGTAGGGAACGCCGACCAGGCGATTGGCCCGCAGATGCTCGGCAATATGATCGAAATCAAGCGGCGTGTTGGCCATGAAGCCGTATTTTGGCATCAGGCTTTCCGGCACCAGTTCCTGCGGGTTGGTCAGATGCGCGTAGTGCCAGTCGCTTGAATACTTGCCGCCAACGCGGGCGAGGTCCGGCCCGATGCGCTTGCTGCCCCATTGGAACGGGTGATCATACATGCTTTCGGCCGCCAGGCTGAAATGGCCGTAACGTTCAACCTCATCCTTCAAGGCGCGGATCTGCTGGCTGTGACACAGATAGCAGCCTTCACGGATATAGATGTTGCGGCCCATGAGTTCGAGTGGGGTGTAGGGCCGCATGCCAACAACATGTTCCACTGTGGTTTCGATGGTGAATAGTGGAATGATTTCCACGATGCCGCCGATCGCCACGGTCAACAAGGTCAGCACCAGCAGCAGGATGGCGTTTTTTTCAATCCATTCATGACGGAACATGGCGCTATTCCCCCGCCGCAATCGCCCCGGCCGGATAGTCGGGCGCGGCGCGGCTGGTGGATGACGACCGCACCGTCATCACCAGATTATAGACCATGATCAGGGCGCCGACGAAGAACATCACCCCGCCCATCCAGCGGATGACGTAGTAGGGGTGAACGGCGTTGACCGATTCGGCAAAGGAATATTGCAGGAACCCAAAGGCATCATAGGCGCGCCACATCAGGCCCTGCATGATCCCCGCCACCCACATCGAGCTGATATAGAGAACAATCCCGAGGGTCGAAATCCAGTAATGCCAGGCAACCAGGCGGGTCGAGTAGAGCCCGCTGCGCTGCCACAGCACCGGCACCAGATAGTAGATCGCGCCGAAGCTGATGAAAGCGTTCCAACCCAAAGTGCCGGAATGGACGTGGCCGACAATCCAGTCCGTATAGTGCGCCAGCGCGTTTACATCGCGGATTGACAGCACCGGCCCTTCAAAGGTGGACATGCCGTAAAACCCAACCGCTGTCACCGAAAAGCGCAAAGCCGGATCGGTGCGCAACTTGTCCCAGGCGCCCGACAAGGTCATCAGCCCGTTGATCATGCCGCCCCAGCTTGGCATCCACAGCATCAGCGAAAATACCATGCCGAGGGTCTGGGTCCAGTCCGGCAGTGACGTATAGTGCAGATGATGGGGGCCGGCCCAGATATACATGAACACCAGCGACCAGAAATGCACCACGCTCAGTCGATACGAATAAATCGGCCGATCCGCCTGCTTGGGGATGAAGTAGTACATCATCCCGAGGAAGCCCGCGGTCAGGAAGAAGCCCACCGCATTATGGCCATACCACCACTGGATCAACGCGCTCTGCACCCCGGCGTAAACCGCATAACTTTTCGCCGAATACATCGAAATCGGGATCGCGGCGTTGTTGACGACATGCAGAACCGCAATAGTTAGGATGAAGGCGAGGTAGAACCAGTTGGCAACGTAAATATGGGGTTCTTCCCGTTTCAGCAGCGTGCCGACAAAAATCACCGCATAGGCGACCCAGACGACGGTCAGCCACACATCAAGATGCCATTCGGGTTCGGCATATTCCTGACCCTGACTGAAGCCCATCACGTAGCTCAGCGCGGCCATGACGATGAAGAACTGGTAGCCCCAGAAAACGAAGTCGGCCAGGGCTTCACCCCCGAACAGTCGCGCGCGGCAGGTGCGTTGGACGACGTAAAACGACGTGCCGATCAGCACCGATCCGCCAAAGGCGAAAATCGCGGCCGATGTGTGCACGGGGCGCAAACGGCCGAAATTGACGAAAGACAGGCCCAGATTGGCTTCCGGCCAAGCCAGTTCGGCGGCGATATAAACGCCGACCAGAAACGCAACCACGGCCCAGAACATCCCGGCGATGACAAACTTACGGACAACATCTTCATTGTAAGTGATGGCGGGGTTAGACATGGGGCCCTCCGCTGCGGCGGTCAAAATGGCGGCGGATCAGACCGATATCGAACAGCACCGCAAAGCCAGCGAGCGACAGGCCAAAAATGAAAATCGCGTTGTCGTACGCGCCCGACGCCATGACCAGGCCGACCAGCCCAAGCAAGGCGACCATCACCCCCACGATAAATCCGCTTAAGTCGTCTTCCATGCTCGCTCCGAGGCCTATTCCGATTGCAATCTGGCCGGCACGGCAGCGTCACGCATTGACACAGATCAAACTCGGCGGCGGGGATCGGGATGGCGAAAAAGCTTGCAATGCTTGTTTTCCTGGAGTAGGAAATAAAACATGAATGCATCAACCGAACCCTTTGGTCTGCCGGACAGCGTGCCCGAATTGGCGCGGCGGTTTGCGGTGATCATGGCAGGGTTGG
The DNA here is from genome assembly GCA_025352995.1 of Acetobacteraceae bacterium. GTDB lineage: Bacteria > Pseudomonadota > Alphaproteobacteria > Acetobacterales > Acetobacteraceae > CAITOL01. The sequence continues at coordinate 2,972 of JANXRN010000458.1, read as the reverse complement.
GGGCGTTGATTGCGCGGCGGTTTTTGAAGATGCCGCATTTAACGCGATTTACCGTGCAGCTTTGGAACTATCTTAACCGCGCGACGCGGCGGTTTTATCGGGCGCTGACATCCAAGCCCCAGGCGCGGATGACGCGCGCGCGGGCCGATCGGGTGGCGACTGAGCGTGCGCGACCGGTGGCGTTGCCGTCCGGGCGGGGTTGGATTGTGCGCGAGCTTGGCTGGGAAGCGGCGTTTTTCATGGGTGCGCTGGAGCAGCTGCTGGCTGAAGTTGCAACGCGGGCGGCGCTGACGGATGCTCCGGCGGCTGGGCGGGTTTTGCGGCCGATCTGCCGGATGCTGGGCGTGGCGGCGGCGGTGACGCCGGATGTGGTGGTTGCGCAGGCGGCGGTTGGGGTGCCAGTGGAGCCGGAAGGGTCGCCGGGGGTTGTGGTAGATTGCGAGGTTTCCGCAACGAGTGCGTGATGGCGACGGGGAGAATTGCGCATTTTTTGTTACGATATCGCAACTATTATGATCAAAATACTGCTGCAACCCCAAGATTTCTGCCCATATGGTACGCCAACGGCCAGAAATAGACAAAAAGTTGTTTTGGTTCTTTTTGTTCACAAAAGAACTCCTTGCCTTCTCTGCCCCAATATCCTTGAAGACCAAATGACCAATTGGATGGGTGCCATGATCGCACTATGCGAGCCAGGCGGGGCAATGCTGCCGTCTGGGCTGCTGCTGGCCGGCTTGGCCGGCGGGGTGATGCATTGCGCGCCGATGTGCGGACCGTTTGTTCTGGGCCAGGTCGGGGCGAAAATGGCGGCGGCGCCGGCGTGCGGGCAGTGCCGCCAGCTTGGAGTGTTGCCGGGTTATCATGTCGGGCGCATCGTCACTTACTCGGTGCTTGGCGGATTGGCTGGGCTGGTGGGGATTGTCCCTGGGTTAGGCCGCCTGGCGGGGGTTGGGCTGGCCTTGGCGGCTTTATTGTTTCTTGGCCAGGGGCTGCGTCGCCTGGCGCCGTCGATCGGGCGGCATCTACCGGGTTTGGATCATGCACCGATGTTCGTGGCGCGGCTGCTACGCCGGCTACAGGGTCTGACTGGCCTGCCGCTTGGCCTGGCGCTTGGGCTGCTGCCGTGCGGATTGTTGTATGCGGCGTTGCTGGCGGCGAGCGCGGCGGGTGGCCCGTTCCAAGGGGCGGCGGCAATGTTCGGGTTCGGGGTTGGCACTGTTCCCGCGCTGCTCGCGGTCGGTATCGTCGGGCAGGCGGCGGCAAGGCGTTGGCAGCGCGCGATCGGCCCAGTGGCGCCGATTTTGCTGCTGATCAACGCTGTTGTGCTGGGGGTGATGGCCGCGCAGATGTTTTGATGGAACCTCTGGCGCGGTGGGCGGGCATACCGTAAAGTGAGCGCTAACATCGCCCAAGCGGTGACTTAACAAACCAGTTGGAGGATACGCGCCATGACCACCCGCAGGAAGTTCCTGGGTTCGACTGCTGTTTTCGCGGCGGCCGCTATTTCGACCGACGCGTTAGGGCAGGCGGTGGCGGGCAAGGGGCAGTTCGGCGGCTCCGGCCTGGTCGGCAATCTGGCAGGCCCGACCCAGGACACTGCGATTCCGGCGAGCTTCAAGGAAGCACCGCAGCTGGCCGAACTGGTCAAGGCAGGCAAATTGCCGCCGGTGGCGCAGCGCATCGGCACCGAGCCGATGGTGATCAAGCCGCTGGAAAGCATCGGCAAATACGGTGGCACCTGGCGCCGTGCGTTCATTGGCCCGTCGGACGGTGAAAACGGCAACCGCATCATGGCGTCGGACAAGTTGCTGTTCTGGGATTTCACCGGCAGCAAGATCGTTCCGGGTGTGGCGAAGTCCTATGACATCAGCGCCGATGGCCGCGTGTTCACGCTGCATTTGCGCAAGGGGATGAAATGGTCCGACGGTTCGCCGTTCACCGCGGATGATTTTGTGTTCTGGTTTGAAGATATCTACGGAAACAAGGATATTGTGCCGGCGCCGATCGCGGACATGTCGGCCGGCGGCAAGCCGGGCAAGATCGTCAAAATTGACGAAACCACGGTGCAATTCGTTTTCGAAAACCCTTACTTCCTGTTCCCATCGATGATTGCTGGCGACACGCTGATCGGCGGCGGCCAGGCGGTGCAACAATCCAACGCCCGTAGCTATGGCGCCTACGCGCCGGCAGCGTACCTCAAGCAATTCCTGCCGAAATATTCATCAGAAGCCGAGGTGACGGCCAAAGCCAAGGCTGCCGGCTATGACACCTGGGTTCGTTACTTGCATGTGCAGAAGGATTGGCAGCTCAACCCCGCCGTGCCGACGCTTGGGCCATGGCGGACCGTGCGCCCGATCAACACGCCGACCTGGGTGATGGAACGCAATCCATATTATTACAGTGTTGATACGGATGGCAATCAGCTGCCCTATATTGACGGCATCGTGATGACGCTTGCCGAAAATATCGAGGTTGCCAATTTGCGCGCGATGGCCGGCGAGTATGATTTGCAGGAACGCCATATGGATTTGGCCAAGCTGCCGGTGATTTTGGAAAATCGCGAGCGTGGCAAATACGATGTGCATCTCGACCTCGCCTATAACGGCGCTGACACAACGTTGCATATCAATATGGATTATCGCGCCGATCCGTTGATCGGCAAGTTGCTCGGCACCGCCGATTTCCGCCGCGCATTGTCGATGGGCATCGATCGCGAGCAGATGAACGAAACCTTCTGGCTCGGTCTGGCGACGCCGGGTTCCACCGCGCCGGCCGAAGCGATGCCGGAAAGCCCCGGCCCGGAATGGCGTGCCAAATGGTCCACCCTGGATGTTGCTGCTGCCAACAAGTTGCTTGATGGACTGGGCCTGACCAAGAAGGACAGCGATGGCTACCGGCTGCGCCCGGATAACGGCAAGCGGGTGGTCATCGAATTGCTGGCCATTAAGGCGTTCATGGACTGGCCGAAACAT
>JANXRN010000443.1 GCA_025352995.1 Acetobacteraceae bacterium | reverse complement strand
AGCATGCACGGCGGCGTCGACAACCGGAAGCTGCCCGGCGCGCAGCCGGTACTTGCGCGCTTCATGAGCCGCGGCATTGAGAACAATTTCTAGCGTTTCACCGCCGATGGCACCACCTTCGAGGACATCACCGCCCCCGGCCAATCCGGCTTCACCGCGCCCGACGGCACTCCGGCACCACACGCGCGAGATCAACTGGCGCTCTGCGCGCGTTTCGGCCGCAAGGCGCAACTGCTGCGCGCCGGGTTGGCCGGCGGCGGCGCGCAAAAGGAGACTCATACCAACGGTCATTCTTGAGGACCGTTGGTATGATACCATGGCTCGCTGATCCCGACCCATGGCATCGAGTCTTGGTTTCGCGCGCCGCCCACCAACCCGGCGCGCAGACCAAATCCCGCGCCGCGCGGAAGAGGCGCGCTCTGCGGGGTTTGGTATGGGCTACAACAGCACCCCCGGGTCGTACGGCGCCAGCGCCACCCGCGGCACCACCCCGGCGTTGACGATGTTCTCGCCGATCGGCCAGTGCCCGGCCAGGATGGTCGCGAGGTTCTCCACCCCGCCGCGCGAGACGTCCTGCCCCGCCTCGACCGAACCGGCGGCGACGTGCGGGGTGGCGATCACGTTGGGCAGGCGCAGCAAGGGCATGGTTGGTGGGGCAGCGTCGGTCACGAAGACATCGATGCCCTCGAACGTATCCAACCCGGCGCCGGCGATGCGCCCTTCGCGCAGGGCCCGTTCCAGGGCGGCTTCGTCAACCAGTGCGCCGCGGGATGTGTTGATCAGCAGCGCTTCCGGCCGCATCAGGTGTAACGCGGCATCATCGATGATGTGATAGGATTGCGCCGTCAGCGGCAGGTGTAACGACACGTAGTCGGATTGTTGCAGAACTGTCTCCAGATCAGCCATTTCGACGCCGGCCATGGCGGGCAAGTTGCGCCGTCGCGTGGCAATCACTTTCATGCCGAAGCCGAGCGCGCGCTGGGCGACCAGCCGGGCACTGTAGCCGAAGCCGACCAGGCCGATGGTGCGCCCGGCGAGGCGGCGATTGCTGCGGGATAGCGCGTGCGCGGCGGAATAGGCGCCGGCGAGCATGAAGTCATGCATTTGCGGCAGACGGCGCACCAGCGATAGCAGCAGCGCCATGGTGTGGTCGGCTTGTTCCTCGGCGCAAAATTGCGGGACGTTGCTGACGACAATGCCGCGCTGGGTCGCGACATCGACGGCGATTTTGTCGGTGCCGGCGCCAAGGCGCGAAATCACCCGGCATTTTTCCAGGCCGTTCACTACTTCGGCGGGAAGCGCCACGGAAATCGCAAACAGCGCGTCGCAGTCCGCCGCGTGGGCGAGGATCGCGGCGGGCGTATCGGCTTCAACTTCAATCGGTTCGATACCGTAGCGGCGATAGAGCGATGCTTCGAACGCTGCCACCGGGAACAGCTTGGCGTTGAGCCGCAGGATCTTCATCTAGCCCTTGACCCCGCCGGCGGTCAGGCCGGACGCGTATTGATCGACGAAGAAATAATAAACCAGCGCTACCGGCACCGACCCGAGCAAGGCGCCGGCCATCAGCGGCCCCCAGAAATAGAAATCCCCGCGGCTAAGCTGGACGATCACGCCAACCGGAATGGTGCGTTCGCTGCTCGCGGTCACCAGGGTCAGCGCGTAGATGAATTCGTTCCACGACAAGGTGAAAGCGAAAATGCCGGCGGACAAGATGCCGGGGCGAGCGAGCGGCAGCACGATGTGCCACATCGCGCCGAGGCGGGTCAGCCCATCGATGCGGCCGCTTTCTTCAAGCTCGGTCGGGATGGTGCGGAAATAGCTCGCCATCAGCCAGGTCACGAACGGCACCAGGAAGGTCGGGTAAACCACCACCAGCGCCCAGATACTGTCATCCAAGCCGATATTGCCCATCACTTGGATCATCGGGATGAACAGCAGGCTGGTCGGTACTAGGTAAGTAACGAATATCGCCGTGCCGATGGTTTCCACCCCCGGAAAGCGCAGCCGGGCGAGCGCATAGCCGGCGGGAACCCCGAGGCAGAGCGAGGTGATCGTGCCCGATGCCGCCACCGCCATGGTGTTCAAGGTCCAGGTGACGAAGCTGGTTTTGGCGAATAAATAGACGAAATGGTCCAGGCT
>JANXRN010000344.1 GCA_025352995.1 Acetobacteraceae bacterium | reverse complement strand
GCGCGCGCCGCGTTGAAGAACCCGCCGATTCTGGTGCTGGATGAGGCGACCAGCGCACTGGACGCGGCAACCGAAGCCGAGGTCGCGGCGGGGCTGGCAGCGTTGATGCAAGGCCGCACCAGCTTCACGATTGCGCATCGGCTATCGACGGTGCGGGCGGCCGACGAAATCCTGGTGTTTGACGGCGGGCGCATTGTCGAACGTGGCGGGTTTGCCGAATTGCTGGCGCGTGACCGCCAGTTCGCGGCGTTGGTGCGGGCGCAACTCTCCGACTAGATGGGATTTGTTGCAATGCACGGAAAGATTTTGCTTTTGCGTTCCGGCATGGCGCATGGTGGCCTTGGTTGGCCGCGCGCCAGTCCCGGCGATGCGGCCCCGATCGGGAGGCTTTCGTTATGACCATTGCAGCGATCCTTCGCCATAAGGGCACCGCGGTTGCGTCCGTGCAGCCGCACCAGACGGTCGCCGATATTACCGGGCAACTCGCATCGCGTCGGATTGGTGCGCTGCCGGTGGTCGCCGATGGCAAGCTGGTCGGGATTTTGAGTGAGCGCGATATTGTGCAGGCGCTGGCCACCCATGGCGCGGCGGCGCTCGATCTGCCGGCGAGCGCGCTGATGACCACCAAATTATCCACCGCCACCCGTGGCACCACGGTGGGGGAAGCCATGCGGATGATGACCGACGGACGCTTCCGCCATCTGCCGGTGCTGGAAAATGGCGCGCTGATCGGCATCGTCAGCATCGGCGATGTGGTCAAGGCGCGGATTACCCAGCAGGAATCCGAGGTGGATAGTTTGAAGGCCTATGTCGCCGGGTCTGCCTGAGCCGCTTTATTCCCAGACCGGCTTGCCAAGATCGATCTGCTTTTCCGTGGTGGTGCCGCCAGTGACCGCGCCAACCCCGGCGCCGATTGCGGCACCAAGGCCCACGCCAATTGGCCCGCCGATCAACCCGATCACTGCGCCGGTGCCAGCGCCGGTCCCGGCGCCAGTGGAAACCCGGTCAAACTGCGAGCTGCCGCAGCCGGTCAGCAGCATCATTGTAGCGATGGCAATTAGGATACGCATGGATCGCTCCTTCCAGAACATCGGCTTGGAATAGGCCGCAATTGCGGCAATACCAAGCCGATGGTGCTGGCCTCAGCGCTGAAGGGTCAGGCTGATCGTCGCAATCCCGGCGGCGATGTTGATGCCTTTGTCGCCCTCAACACTAAGTGGCTGCAAGGAGATCGACTTGTCCGACCCGCCCACGAGCACATTGGCATTGGCGCCGATGCCAACCGCAGCACCAGCCGTAATGCCGCCATATTCACCGGACAGGGCGCCCGCGCCGAGATTGGTGGTCGGTGCGATCACCCCCCAGATGATCACGCCGCTTTCCAAATAGCCGATATCGACACCGAATTTCTTGATCTCACCGGAATAGCGCTCAACCCGCTTCCCGGCGGTGAAGGTGCAGCGCAAATTGCGGGAGGATCCGACCACAAAGCCCCAGCCGCCGTCGACATTGCAGGTCAACACGCCGGCTTTCACCTGGGATTCGGCAGCGCTCGCCGGGGAGGCAATGGCCAGGCCAAGCAAGGCGGCGGAAAGAATGGTTTTCTTCAACATGCTGAATATCCTCATCAGGGGGATTTCGGTGGCTCGGCCGGAATGGCGCGCCGCAGTCTGTCCCGAAGATGGCAATACAAAGGATGACCGGTAGCCGGCAGCGCCGGAAACTACTCACTCACGCTTGCATAAGTCGGGTAATGAAGTGTACCGACCGGGTATGGCTCAAAACCAACAGGAATGCTGAAAAATGGCACTGACCCCCAACATCAAAACGCCTGGCTGGCTCGGCGAGTTTCAGGCTTTCATCATGCGTGGCAACGTCGTGGACCTGGCCGTCGGTGTGATCATCGGCGCGGCCTTCACCGGCATTGTTGGCAGCCTGGTGAAAGACATCGTCAATCCGATCATCGGGCTGCTGATTGGCGGGATTGATTTCGCCAACATCTTTCTGACCTTGAAAGGCCCGTCGCTGGCCACCCTCGATGCCGCGAAAGCTGCTGGCGCGGTGACGATCAATGTCGGGCTGTTCATCAATGCGATCATCCAGTTCCTGATCGTGGCGTTGGCGATCTTCTGGATGGTGAAAATGCTGAGCGCCTTGCAGCGCAGAAAAGAAGCCGCCCCGGCCGCACCGCCGGCGCCATCGGCCAGCGAAGTGCTGCTGACGGAAATCCGCGATCTGCTGAAGCCGGGGAAGTGATCCGCCGATGAACGACAAGCCGGCGGAAGATTCCAGCTTCTTTCTGACCCGTGCCCGGCTGCTATCGGGGGAATTGGCCGAAAACATCCGCCGGCTGCACCCCGAAGCCAAGGTGCTGACCGATGACGAGCGGGCGGCATCATTGGCGGACATGCTGGCCACCCGCAAGGAGGAAACCGGCAACGGGGTTTGGGTGTTCGCCTATGGCTCGCTGATCTGGAACCCGGCGATCCATATTGTCGAACGGGTCGCGGCCCACACCCCGGACTGGCGACGGTCCTACTGCCTGTCGGTCAAGATGGGGCGCGGCACGCCGGAAAACCCCGGGCTGATGCTCGGGCTGGCGCCGGGCGATGGCTGCACCGGGATTGCCCTGCGAGTGGCCGAGGATATGGTGGCCGAGGAACTTGATATTTTATGGCGCCGTGAAATGGTCGCTGCCGGCTATATTCCGCGCTGGGTGCCTATTCATACGCCGGACACGGGCGCCGCGCTGGGGCACGCCATCGCCTTTACCATCAACCCGGCCGGGCCGAGCTATTGCGGCGATCTGGACGAGGTCGAAATGGTGCGCCGGCTGGCAACGGCCGAAGGCCAGTTGGGGTCATCGCGCGAATATTTGTTCAATACCCATGACGGGTTGCAGCAGGTCGGGATCACCGACCCGTTTCTAGCGCGCTTGGTATTAGTCCCTAGCCGGCCGCAGTCACCGCCCGCTTGGCAATCACACCCACCAGATGGGCGCGATAAACCGCGCTGCCGTGAATGTCGCTCATCATATTATCGGCTGAAACGCTAAGGCCGTTGAGCGCCGCCGCCGACCAATTGCTGGCAAGGGCTGCTTCGGCGGCGGTGAAGCGAAACACCCCGCCCTGCCCCGAACCGGTGACCGCAACGCGCACGCCTGCCGGGCCTTTGGCGACAAACACACCGACCATCGCGTAGCGCGACGCGGGCTGCTTGAACTTCACGTAAGCGGCTTTGGCCGGGATCGGGAAGCTGACCGAAATAATCACTTCGTCGGCGGCGAGCGCGGTTGTGAACATGCCGGTGAAATAATCATCGGCCTTGATCGCGCGCTTGTTGGTGGTGATGGTCGCCCCGAGTGCCAGCGCGGCGGACGGATAGCACGCCGCCGGGTCGTTATTGGCGAGCGAACCGCCAATGGTTCCGCGTGACCGCACCTGGTTATCGCCGATGCCGCCAGCCAGCGCCGCGAGCGCCGGAATGGCGCGCTTGACGTCAGCGGATGCCGCAACTGTGGCATGGGTGGTCATCGCGCCGATGGTGACGCTGTCGCCAGTGACGGTAATGCCCGACAGTCCCAGCTTGGCGAGATCAACCACCACCGATGGATGGTTGAGCCGCTGCTTCAGCACCGGGATCAAGGTCATGCCGCCGGCAAGTGCCTTGGCATCGTCGGCACCGAGCGCCTTGACGGCATCGGCGAGGGCACCGGGCTTCTGATAGTCGAAATTATACATGTGTTGTCCCTCGCTTACGCGGCGGCCACGCGATGGCCGCCATTGATGATGTTCCAAACTTTGTCGGCACTCGCCGGCATGTTCATGTGCCGCACGCCATAAGCGGACAGCGCGTTGACCACCGCGTTGATGACTGCCGGCGGCGAGCCGATGGCGCCAACTTCGCCGCAGCCCTTGGCCCCGAGCGGGTTGTGGGTGCACAGGGTGTTTTCGGTGCCGACCGAAATGTTGGACAGATTGTCAGCGCGCGGCATGGTGTAATCCATGAACGAGCCGGACAGAAGCTGGCCTTGCGCGTCATAAACCGCATGTTCCAGCAGCGCCTGGCCAATGCCCTGGGCGACGCCGCCCTGGATTTGGCCCTCGACGATCATCGGGTTGATGACGCGCCCGACATCATCGACCGCGACAAACTGCACGACCTTGGTGACGCCAGTATCGGGATCGATTTCGACTTCGCAAATATGGCAGCCGCCAGGGAAGGTGAAGTTGGCGGGGTCATAAAACGCGGTCTCATCCAGGCCAGGTTCGAGCGTTTCAATCGGGTAGTTATGCGGCACGTAAGCGGTCAGGGCGATTTCCCCGAACGTCTTCACCCGGTCAGTGCCAGCGACGGAGAAATTGCCGTCTTTGAATTCGATATCCTCGACGGAGGCTTCGAGCAGATGGGCGGCGATCTTCTTGCCTTTGGTGATGATCTTGTCCATCGCCTTGACCATGGCCGAACCACCGACCGCGAGGCTGCGGCTGCCATAAGTGCCCATGCCGAACGGGATGCGGTCAGTATCGCCGTGGACGATCTGGACCTGGTTGTGCGGCACCCCAAGCTGATCGACGACCAGCTGGGCGAAGGTGGTTTCGTGGCCCTGGCCGTGGCTGTGGGTGCCGGTATAAACCGTTACCGAGCCGGTCGGGTTGACCCGGATATTGGCGACTTCGTAAAGCCCGGCGCGGGCGCCAAGCTGGCCGACGAGCTTGGACGGGGCGATGCCGCAGGCTTCGAGATAGGTTGATACCCCGATGCCGCGCAGCTTGCCCTTGGCGGCGGCTGCCGCCTTGCGTGCCGGGAAGCCAGCGTAATCGGCGTTTTTCAGCGCGGTTTCGAGGGTGGCGAAGTAATCGCCGCTATCGTACTGCACCGCCACCGGGGTTTGGTACGGGAACGCATCGCGCGGGATAAAGTTCTGCCGACGCAGCGCCACTGGATCGGCGCCGGTGTCATGGCAGACCGCATCGACCAGCCGTTCGACCAGGAAGCTCGCTTCCGGCCGACCGGCGCCGCGATAGGCATCGACCGGGACGGTGTTGGTGAAGACCGCCTTCACTTCGCAGTAGATCGCGGGCGTTTTGTAAACGCCCGCGAGCAGGGTCGCGTAAAGATAAGTCGGCACCGCTGGCCCGAAGGTCGACAGATAGGCCCCGAGATTAGCCATCGTGCTGACGCGCATGCCGAGGAAGTTGTTGCTGGCATCGAGCGCCATTTCGGCGTGGCTGTCATGGTCGCGGCCATGGGCGTCGGAAATGAACGCCTCACTGCGATCGGACGTCCATTTCACCGCGCGGTTGAGCTTGGTCGCCGCCCAAGTAACCGCAGCTTCTTCGGCATAATGGAAAATCTTGGTGCCGAAACCGCCGCCAACATCGGGGGCGACGACGCGCAATTTATGTTCGGGGATGCCAAGCACGAAAGCGCCCATCAGCAGCCGGATCACGTGCGGGTTCTGGCTGGTGGTGTAGAGCGTGTGCATGTCGGTGGTGCGGTCATAGTCCCCGATTGCCGAGCGTGGCTCCATCGGGTTGGCGATCAGGCGGCTGTTCAGCAGATCGAGCTTGACCACGCGGGCGGCTTTGGCGAAAGCGGCGTCAGTCGCGTCCTTGTCGCCAATATGCCAGTCATAGCAAAGATTTCCGGGCGCATCGTCATGCACCGCGGCGGCACCGGCGGCGAGCGCGTCACGGGACACGCTGTAGGACGGCAGGTCTTCGTAGCCGATCGCCAAGGCTTCGGCCGCATCGCGCGCCTGCTGCTTGGTTTCGGCAATCACCATCACCACCGGATCGCCGACATGGCGCACTTTGCCGTCTGCCAGGATCGGGTGCTTGGGTTCGGCCATCGGGGAACCGTCTTTGTTGTGGATCTGCCAACCGCACGGCAGGCCGCCAACGCCGGCGAAATCGGCCGCGGTGAAGATCGCCACCACGCCGGGCATTGCGGAAGCCGCCGCGCTATCGATGCCGGTAATCTTGGCGTGCGGCCGGTCAGAGCGTTTGAAGATGGTGTAAAGCTGGCCGGGGCGGTTGATATCGTCGGTATAATTGCCCTTGCCGCTGATGAAGCGAAGATCTTCGGTGCGGCGGACAGAGGCGCCGATGCCTTGGAAAACTGCGTTCATGGGACGTTTCCTTCTTGTGTACGCAGCCTCTCTATTCGGCGGCTTTGGCGTGCATCAGGGACTGCGAGGCATCGATGGCTTTCACGATGTTGTGATAGCCGGTGCAGCGGCAGAGATTGCCTTCAAGCCCGTGGCGGATTTCGTCTTGCGACAGGCCTTGCGGGTTTTTCTGCACCAAGTCGATCGCGCTCATCACCATGCCCGGCGTGCAGAAGCCGCATTGCAGCGCATGATGTTCGCGGAACATTTCCTGCATCGGGTGCAAGGTGCCATCGGCGGCGGCGAGGCCTTCGATGGTGGTGACTTGGGTGCCATCGGCCTGAAGTGCCAGCATGGTGCAGGATTTCACCGAATTGCCATCGATATGGACGACACAGGCGCCGCACTGGCTGGTATCGCAGCCGACATGGGTGCCGGTTAGCCCAAGTTTGTCACGCAGCAATTCAACCAGAAGCGTGCGCGCCTCAACCTCAACCGATGAGGTTTTGCCGTTCACCGTCAGTGTCACCTGAGGCATCGTTCTCTCCCGTTTAGAGCGTGATCGTGGGCGGTCGCATCTTGGTGCCGCCGAGGAGGGAGTGTTGTCATTCCGGCGCGGCGCGGTCAAGCTTTCGCTGCGTTAAGAAATGGCGGCGACCGTCAGTTCCATATTCGGGAAACTCTTCTTGTTCCCAATCATGGAACCTGCTAGGAACTCCTCCATGCAGGTTATCGCCCTCCGGACTTTGAAGCAGTTCTGGATGGTGCATGACCAGGCGGAAGCACCGCTGCGCAGTTGGCACGCCAAAGCGTCAAAAGCGAATTGGCTTACGCCACAGGATATCAAGAATGAGTTCGGCGGCAGCGTCGATTTTGTTGGAGACAACCGGGTGATTTTTGACATCGCCGGCAACAAATTCAGGCTGATCGTGCGGATTTCCTATGTGCACAAGCGGGTGCTGGTGAAGTTCATCGGCACCCACAAAGACTATGACCGCATCAATCCGGAGAGTGTGTGATGCTTGATATCCGCCCGCTACGTTGCGAAGCCGACTACGATGCAGCACTCGTCGCCGTTGAAGAATACTTCGAGCATGAACCGGCGCTCGGCTCCCCGGAGGCTGATCGCTTTGATCTGCTGGCGCTGGTGATCGCTGATTATGAAGCCAAACACTGGGCAATCGACGCTCCCGAGGCGCCGGACCTGCTACGCGCGCACATGGATCAGGCTGGTTTGAGGCAGGCCGACCTTGCCGTGGTGCTCGGGTCAAAAGCGCGCGCGTCGGAGGTTTTGAACCGCCGGCGGCACCTTACGCCGACCCAGGCTTGGAAAATCCATGTTGATTGGAAGCTGCCGGCCGAGGCGCTGATCCGGCCCTATGCGTTGCAGCCGGCCAAGCGGCGGGCCTGAATTTCGGTAAGTTTGGTGCAGTTCCAAGCGGAACTGACACCCTACGAAGCAAGCTACCGCGTGACATTGGGGCTGTTGATCACATTTGGCCAGTTGGTGTTGGCGAGGCTGATGTCGGCTGATTGCTGGCGGCGCCATTTGGTCTGGATGGACTGGCTGTAGTTCAGATAAAGCTTGCCATCGAGAATGGTGAACGCCTTGGGGTCGATCACCGCTTTGTAGCCACGCGCCAGGCCGAATGCGCAGTAGCCACCAAATTGCGGCAAATAGCGGGCCGGCGCGGCGAGAAATGCATCGCGGTTGGTGGCGTTGCTGAAGCGATAGATCGCGCCTTCATGCTCCGCCGTGATATCGGCGCGCCCTTCAGTGGCGCGGCTATCGGCGAAGTAGGCCACCACATCATAGCCGGCGACCGCCGGACCGTCCTGAAGATTGACGGTGCCGGCAGGCGCCGCCGCGGCGGGAAATGCGATCAGGGCAATCAGCGTGGCACGGCGGGTGATCATGGCGCGGCTCCTCGAACGGGGACGCAGACATGACCCGCCGGACGCACCGCCGTTACGCGCGGTTAGTGGTTGAACCCGCGGGCCACGATCGGCCACAGGCATTCGACCCGGCCCTTGCGGACCCCGACATACCAGTCATAGCGATCCACCGTCGGGTCGCAATGTCCGGGGACCAGACGAAGCTTCTCGCCGAGCTTGGGGGAGGCGGTTTCCGAGCCGAACTCGATCTTGCCGTGTTCGTCCGACAGGCCGACCACTTTCATGTCCGGCCGCTGCCAGACCAGCGGCATCCCGGCGTCGGTGGCGAGCGCCTTCAGCCCGGCATCAACGACGGCAACGCCCGGCCGTGGCGCGCTCATCACACTTGCCAGCACGAACAGCGCGTGGGCGAAAGTCGTCACCGGTTGGCCCGCGCCATCCAGATTGCGGCCATAATCGGCATCCATGAAGCAGTAGCTGCCAGCTTGCAGTTCGTTGAACACGCCGGAATGGGCTTCCAGATCGAAGGTTCCGGTGCCGGCGCCGCCGACGATGTCGCACGCCAGTCCCTGCTGGCGCAGCATTTCGACGGTGCGGCGGGTGTCTTCAACGGTTTGACCAATCGCGGCGACGCGCTGTTCGGGCGTGCGCATGTGCTGGGCGCGGCCGTGATAGGCTTGCAGGCCGCCAAAGCGCAGGTGCTTGCTCGCGGCAATCGCCTGGGCAAGCGCGACCGCATCCGACCCCGGCGCCACCCCGCAGCGCCCGCCGCCAACGTCGATTTCAACCAGCACATCGATGCGGCGTCCGGCGTCACGGGCAGCGGCTTCGATTGCCGCGACGTTCGCCGGGTCATCAGCGCAAACCGCGATGCGGGTGATGCCAGCGAGCGCCGCGAGGCGGGCGAGCTTGGACGCGCCAACCACTTCATTGCTGACCAGAATATCCGGCACGCCGCCCCAGGCGAGGGCTTCTGCCTCACCGACTTTTTGCACGCATTGGCCAACCGCGCCGCGGGCGATCTGGCGATGGGCGACGACTGCACATTTATGGGTCTTGGCGTGCGGGCGGATTTTGACCCCGGTGCCGGCAATGCTGGCGGCCATGTGGTCGAGATTGGCCTCGAATGCGTCGAGGTCAATCAGCAGCGCGGGGGTATCAACCTCGTCTTCGCGCATGCCGGGTTGGGCGGGCGGGGGCTGTAGCATGGCGAGAAACTCCGTTCGGGACAGGCTTCACTCTACCGACCCGTCCCGTTCGTTCAATGCCCGAGTTTCTTCTTCAACGCCTGATCAATCCAGATCCGCGCATAAACCGGCCCGGGCTTCACCGCCCCCACCCGCAACTCGCCATCGTAGTTTTTCACCCACGGCCACCAGGCGGTATAGACATAGGGCACCGGCAGCCAGAGATACGGTGCCTCATCAAGGATTTCGCGGGTCATTTCGCGGATCAGTTTCATGCGCACCGCTTCGTCCGGGGTGGCGAAGACCTGGTCCATTTTGGCGGTGAATTCGGGCTTGAACCATTGCGCTGCGCCCCACAGCTGGCCGGGAGTGAAGTTCTTGTGCAGCGACCGCGTCGGGTTGGTGTGGCCGTTGGACATGAAATAGCCCGGCGCGTTGGTCGCTGTTGTCATCGCCGACAGAAACGCGCCGTATTCCATCGGCTGGATTTCCATCTTCACCCCGATTTGTTCGAGGTAGCCGGCGACCAGCGGCAGCAGGTCCATATTATCGGGCGAACAGGAACAGACCTGGGTTTTGAAGGTGAAACCGTTGGGGTAGCCGGCCTCGGCCAACAGCTTCTTGGCCTTCACCGGATCATAGGTGTAAAGTTCCTTGACCGAGGCTGGCATGGTGTCCAATCCCTCGAAATAGCCGATGTAATCCGGGTGCATCGGGTAGGCGAACAGTTCGGCGTTGCCGCCGTAATATTCCTTGACGATCTCCTGCTTGTTGACCGCCATGTTGAGCGCGCGGCGGACGCGGATGTCGGTGAACGGCGCGCGATCGACCCGCATCGCCAGGTAGGTGCCCCCATAGGCCAGGTATTTCGCCCATTTCAGGTCAGGCGCGGATTTTTTGATGCTATCGACCGCCTGCCAGCGGATCGCCTCCAAAATATCGAGTTTGCCGGTGCGAATGCCAGTGTGCTGCGTCGCCTCGTCCTTGATGATCCGGTACGTGACTTTGTCGACGAACGGCAGCTTGTAATCGACCCCGTCGATCTTGTCCTTGTCCCAGTAGACCGGATTCTTGGCATAGGACTGGTTGTTGCCCTGCACGTAATCCACCAGTTGGAACGGCCCGGTGCCGGTGGCGTTCTTCCAGTTGGCGGCCCCCGCCTTGGCGAGTTCCGGCGGCATCACCTGCGAATAATACCCCCATCCGAAACGATAATCCCAATCGGAATTATAATATTTCATCCTGAAGGTCACGGTGTAGCGGTCGGTGGCTTCGACTTTCTCGACGTAATTATAGTATTCTGGGAAATTCTTCGGGCTGGTGTTCTGCCGATTGAAACTGAACACCACATCGTCCGCCACGAATTCGCGGCTTTCCATCACCCCCGCCTTCGCCGGCCACATGATGCCCTGGCGCAGCTTGATGACCACCGCCAACGGGTTTTCGGTCCATTTCCAGCTTTCGGCAAGCTCGCCCTTGATGGCGTCGGTTGCGAGCCAGGCATCTGGTTTATAGTTGTATTTGCCGCCCTTGCGGACGCTTTTGTCGAGATCGCCGGCGAACAGGGTTTCGAGATAAAGCCCGGTATCGTGGTTCAATTTCCAGGCAAAATCGGCCGGGTCCCAGGACAGCGCCGAAATCGTCGCGTAAAGCGTGCCGATCTCGAGGTTGCCGCCATATTGCGGCTTTTCATCCGCAACGGCCGCGCCGATCGAAAGCCACGCTGCTAGAAACGCAATGCACCAACCTGGCTTTGCCATGTCCTGCCCTTCAGATTTTTTGCCCATTTTGTTGGGCTTGGGGCAAGTGCAGCATTTTCAGGGGAGGGAAAGCAAGGGTCTTCTTTTTGTTCACAAAAAGAACGGCTTCGTTATTCAAACTTATAAGCATCCATGCGCAATATCCCATAACTCGCACTGCTATGGATCCGCGTGGCCGTCCCCCCGCCCGCGCCAAGCGCCACGTACAGCGGCAACAGATGCTCCTCGGTCGGGTGTTCGGCCGCCGCATAGGGCGCAAGGCGGCGGTAATCGAGCAGGTCATCCAGCCGATTTTCCACCAGCGCGCGATCCATCCAGTCGGAAAATGCGATCACATCCGGCGGCTCGGGCGCGTCCATCGCCTGGCCACGGAAGCGGCGCAGATCATGGGTCCAACTGCCGGAGCCGATCACCAGAAACCCCTCAGCGCGCAGCGGCGCCAGGGCGGCACCAAGCTTCAAATGATGGGCGGTGCCGAGATGGGTTTGCACCGAGACTTGCAGCACCGGGATGTCGGCGTCGGGGTAGGCGATATAAAGCGGGCACCAGGCGCCGTGATCGAGGCCACGGCGCGTATCGACACCACACGGCAGGCCGGCGGATTGCAGCATTCCCTGGATGCGTTGGGCGAGCGGGGCGTTGCCGGGCGCGGGGTAGGTTAGCTGGTACAGTTCGCGCGGGAAGCCGCCGAAATCATAAATGGTTTCGTTGCTGGCAACCGCGTTGACCGCGGGGCCGGCGGTTTCCCAATGCGCCGATGCGACGACGATCGCCTTCGGGCGCGGCAGGGTGGCGGCCAGGCCGGCGAGGAAATCGCGCGCTGGGGCATCGGTCAGCGGCAACATCGGGGACCCGTGGCTGAGGAAGATCGAGGGCATCATGGTGGGAACGTTCCGACAAATTGAACCACACATCTGGGCATTCGCGGACCGCAGCACCAGACCCACCATATCAATCGATACGAATTCGAGCAAACACCATCAGCTTGATCTGGTCGAACAGCAGCGCAAAGCCCAAGGTGGCGGCGAACACCGGCGCGACAATCGCCGGCGAAAGAGCCGTCATCAGCAGACCGGCGAGCACCAGTGTGGTCACGATCGCGATGTTGGCGACCGACGCGATCAGCATGATCGGCACCGGCAAAGACCGCCAGAACCGGCCCCGGGTGCGCAGTACGTACATGTTGGCCTGGCCTGCGAGCACCAGGGTCAAAAATGTCAGGCTGCGCATCTGGTCGGGTGACAAATGCAAGCCGTACCAGCCGATCGCCAGCACCCCGACGCAATAGGCAAGCTTCGTCGCCCCCAGCGGGATCGCCGCCAGTGCCAGATGGCCGACCCGCCAAACATTCGGGTAGGGCGACGGCGTTGCATGATCGGCGGCACGCGCCATCGTCACCAGATCGCCGGCGAGCATCCACAAAGCTTGCAGCATCGGCGTCATCACCGCGCCGCCGGTCATCACCAGGCCGACGCCGAGCACAACCAGGGTGGCGCATTTATTGATCAGCATACTCAGCGTGTAGGTCATCACGCGTTGGAAGGCCGACCGGCCTTCGGAAATGCTGGTGACGATGCCGGTCAGGCCTGGTGCTGTCAGCACTAGGCCTGCCGCCGCCTTGGCGACGTCGGTCGCGGTGGACACCGCAATGCCCATCTGCGCCTGGCGCAGCGCCGGTGCGTCGTTGGCGCCATCGCCGCACATCCCGACCGTATGTCCTGTGTGCTGGAAGGCCTGCACCAGCTTGAACTTGTCTTCGGGAAACACCCCGGCATAGACGGCAAAATCGCCCGGCTCGGCGCGGTCGGGGATTTTACCGGGGGGGCAGATAGACCCTTGCAATCCGATGGCGGTCGCAACGTTGGCGGCCGTCGCTGCCGCATCGCCGGTAATCATCACCACGCGAACTCCGAGGCCGCGCAGTTCGGCGAGCAGCGCTTTGGAGTCCGCCCGAGGCGGGTCGCTGAAAGCGATCAGCCCGACCATTTCCATCGTGTCGGCGGGACCGGCCGCAATCGCCAAAGTGCGATAGCCGGCGGCGGTAAACCCATCCAGCGCCGCGGTCGCGGCCGCATCAAGCGGGGCCACAGCCCCGACCGCGAGTGCCGAGCCTTTGACCACGCGGATTTCGCCGCCTGCCTCGACCACTTGCGCCTCGGCCATCTTGGCGGCTGGATCGAACGGCGTGAAGCTTTTCACTACCAGGGCGGTCCCGGAAGCGGCGTTGCGGATGGCGGTATCGATCGGGTCCTGCCCGTGCGGCGAACTAGCGGCCGCGCCGAGTGCAAGAAGCCGTTCCTCGGTTATTCCGGCCTGGACCGGACGCAGGGAGGCAATGGCGAGAGCGTTTTCGGTCAAGGTTCCGGTTTTATCGACACAGAGCACATCGATCATCGCGGCTTCGTTCAGTGCCGATAGGCGGGCGAGCAAGACCCCCTCCCGCGCCAGCAAACGTGCGCCGACCGCTGCGGCAAGGCTGAAGGTTGCCGGCAACGCCACCGGCACCGCCGACAGCAGGGCAGTCAGCACCAGGGGCACGATATGCGGCGCATCGAGGCCCAGCAGATAGGCATAGGTCACCATCGCCAGCACGATGCCGGCGTTGACGATGGTAAGCAGACGCACCACCGCAAGCACCGCCCTTTGCTCACCACTCGCGACATGGGCGGTGTGCACCAGCTCGGCAGCCTTGCCGAAGAAGGTGCGGGCGCCGGTCGCCTCGACCTTCCCGACTGCCTCGCCGCGCCGGACCATGGTGCCGGCATAGGCGAGCGCGCCCGGCTCGGCTTCAATCGGTACCGATTCGCCAGTCAGCATCGACTGATCGAATTGAACCGCGCCGCTGAGCAAGCGCAGGTCGGCTGGCACAATGCCGCCGAGGGACAGATGCACGATGTCTCCCGGCACCAAATCAGCCGGAGTTGCATCGCTCCAGGCGCCATTCCGGAACAGGCGCACTTTTGGCACCAGGCGTTTCTTGAGCAGGTCCAGGGCGGCATTGGCGCGGGTTTCCTGGAACAGGCCCAGCCCGACATTGGCAAGCAGCAAGGTTGCGATCATCAGCGCTTCCAGCCGTTCGCCAACCAGAATTTGTAGAAGAATAGTGGCTTCAAGCATCCACGGCACCGGCGACCAGAAATGGCGCAGGATGCGCAGCCCCGGGTGCTCCTGGGTGTCATCGGTGCTGTTGGGCCCGAACTCGGCGCGGAGCTTCAGGGCCTCCGCAGTAGACAGGCCCGTCAGGTCGATCGATACAGCGGATTTCGCGCTAATTGCCATGGTGCCAGCCTACGCGCTGCCTGCCGCCAATGAGCAATGATTATGATCAACCGAGTTGCGCCAAAATAGCAGTTTCATCCCCGCACAATGCAGGGCAAACTTGGTCCATCATCGTCCAGAGAAGTCCGCACCCATGAACGACGCAGCAATCCTTCCCCATGCACCCGCCCAACTTCAGACCGAGCATTTCGACGTTGTGATCGTCGGCGCCGGGATTTCCGGGATCGGCGGGGCCTATCACCTCAGCCAGCAATGCCCGGACAAAAGCTACGTGATCCTGGAAACCCAGGACAGTTTCGGTGGCACCTGGTGGACGCATAAATATCCCGGCATTCGGTCCGACAGCGATCTTTACACCTTCGGCTACCG
>JANXRN010000315.1 GCA_025352995.1 Acetobacteraceae bacterium | reverse complement strand
AGTCGCACTCGGCATCGGGGTGCGGGTGCGGCCGGCGCGGGTGCGCAGCCCGTTGAACACGCAGGAATCGGGGCTGGTTAATCGTGGCGCGCGGGTGATCGTCGCCGGCGGGCAGGAAATCCGCGTCCGGGTCGGGGATACTGACTGGTCGGCGCGGCTGGCACATGGTGTGGCGGCCCCTGCGGTCGGGGCCGAACTCAAAGTGGTTGGCGTTGACGGCACCACGCTGATCGTCGGCTGAATGCGGTTACATCGTTTTTGCGCCATGGCGCTGATCCTTGTCGCCATCGCGTTTCCCGCCCACGCCCAACTGGGGCGGCAGCTGGTCGAACTGGTCGATGGCCCTGATGGCGTGGCGCGACGGGTGCTGTTCTTGCTGCCCAACCGGCCGACCGGGGCGGTTCTGCTGTTCCCCGGCGGCAACGGGGTGGTGGGGATCGGGGTTGCCGGCTTCATCACCTATGATGATAATTTCCTGGTGCGCAGCCGCGATTTATGGCGTTCGGAAAATCTCGCCGTGGCGCTGCCCGACGTGGCGGCTAACGTGTCGTTGACCGGGCGGCGCGGCACGCCGGAATTTGCCGAAATCCAAGCTGGCATTCTGGCTCGGCTGCGGGCGCTGGCGGGGCCGGTGCCGATTTTCCTGGTCGGCACCAGCCTGGGTTCGGTGGGGGCGGCCAATCTCGCCGCCAGCCTACCCCCCGGGCGCATTGCCGGGCTGGTGCTGACCAGCACCGTCACCCGCAACAACGGCAATGGCGAAACCGTTTTCGACGCGGCCCTCGGCAAGATCACCGTGCCGACCCTGATCGTGAACCAGGAGGGTGATGGCTGCCGGATTGCCCCGCCCGCCGACGCGCCCAAAATTGCCGCAGCGCTCGATGCCGCGCCGCGTAAGGACCTGCTGCTGCTGAACACCAAATCGCCGCTGCGCGACGGCCCCTGCACGCCTTTCGGGCCGCATGGTTTCCTGAATACTGAGGGCTCTACGGTGCGTCGGATCACATCCTGGATACGCGAAGTCGCGCCTTGAAATTTGCGACAATGCGCTTGGTGCGACTCGAAATTTAACGAATCGGTCGCGGAATCGATTTAGGCGATTGCAGCCACGCGCAGGGCAGGCTAGGTGGGGGCTTCACAGGCTTTCACCCGCAGGATGCGCTGATGGCGCTTCATCGTCCCCGCAGACTATTTCGTGCAGAATCAAATCGTTTTGGCGAAAATTTCACCGGCCGTGTGGTCGCTGTCGGGCTTGGCCTGGTAAGCTTCGCCGGCATGCTGATGATCGCCCTGCCGGCGGATTTGTTTGGCCGCGCGAGTGCGATCGCCACCACCCTATCGGCCGAGTCGCCCCAGGTTGCAGTGATCGACGGCGACACGCTGCGGCTGCGCGACACCATGATCCGCCTGCACGGCATCAACGCCCCCATCCGCGGGACAATCTGTCAGCAGCCGGGCGGGATTGAATTCGATTGCGGCGAAGCCTCCGGCCGGGCGCTCGCCGGCCTGGTGCGCGGCCGGGCGGTGTCTTGCCTGATTGACGGGCGCGATCGCCGCGGCTTCGCCCAGGCCCAATGCGACGCCGGCGGCATTGATCTCGGTCGTGCCATGGTGTCCAACGGCTGGGCCCTGGCAAACCCCGCGGTCAGTGACCTGGTAAACGCCGAAGCCGACGCGCGGCAGCACGGTCTGGGCCTGTGGCAGGTCAGCCAACCATCAAAACCCTGACCGTCGCGCCGAATGCTGCAACCGCGAAGGTTGCGCCCGACGACACACCGCCGTAGGTTTTATGCCAAGTCGAGGCATGCGCCGCGATGGCGCGTGCGCAGGAATGCGGATGGTGCCTTCTAGGGTCACACTTCGGCAACTTTATGTCGGCTAGAGTAGAAACATGGCAGGCGTCCGCGGGCGTCGCCAGATAAAGGGAAGCATCATGAGCGGCACGGGACATACAGGCGGTGGCACCGTCACCATCACCCTCGACGGCACCAACAAATCGGTCAAAATTCCGCTGACCTCCGGCACTGTCGGGCCGGATGTGCTTGATATCCGCAAGCTTTATAATGAACTCGGCATCTTCACCTACGATCCCGGCTATGGTGGCACCGCGTCCTGCGACAGCCGCATCACCTATATCGATGGCGACGAAGGCATCCTGCTGCATCGCGGCTACCCGATCCAGCAACTGGCCGAACAATCCAGCTTCCTCGAAGTCGCCCATCTGCTGCTGAACGGCGAACTGCCCAACGCGGCGGAGAAAAAAGCCTTCGAAGACGGCGTCATGAAGCACACCATGTTGCATGAACAGCTCCGTCGCTTTTTTGACGGGTTCCGCCGCGATGCCCACCCGATGGCCATCATGTGCGGCGTCGTCGGCGCCCTCAGCGCTTTTTATCACGACAGCCTCGACATCAATAACGCCGAACACCGCCGCATCTCAGCCTTCCGGCTGATCGCCAAAGTGCCAACCATCGCCGCCTGGGCCTATAAATACTCCGTCGGCCAGCCCTTCATGTATCCGCGCAACGACCTCGGGTATGCCGAAAACTTCCTCTACATGATGAACGCCGTCCCGGCCGAGCCGTACCACGTGAACCCGGTGCTGGCCCGCGCGATGGACCTGATCTTCATCCTGCACGCCGATCATGAACAAAACGCCTCGACCGCCACCGTCCGGCTGTCGGGCTCCACCGGCGCCAACCCGTTTGCCTGCATCGCCGCCGGCATCGCCAGCCTGTGGGGTCCCGCCCATGGCGGCGCCAATGAAGCGGTGCTGAAAATGCTCGCCGAAATTGGCAGCGTCGAAAACATCAAACCATTCCTGGAAATGGTCAAAGCCAAAGACAACCACGCCCGCCTGATGGGCTTCGGCCACCGGGTCTATAAAAACTTCGACCCGCGCGCCGTGATCATGCAGGCAACCTGCCACGCCGTGCTGAAAGAACTCGGCATCAAGGACGACCCGCTGCTCGACCTTGCCATCGAACTGGAGAAAATCGCCCTCTCCGACCCCTACTTTATCGAACGTAAACTCTATCCCAACGTCGATTTCTATTCCGGCATCATCCTCAAAGCGATGGGCTTCCCAACCAGCATGTTCACCGTGCTGTTCGCCGTCGCCCGCACCACCGGATGGATCAGCCAGTGGAAAGAACTGATCGAAGACCCGAGCCAACGTATCGGCCGCCCGCGGCAGGTGTACACCGGTGCCGTCGCGCGCGACTATGTGCCGTTGGCGGGAAGGTAAGGAAGCAAGCGCTGGGGCGCTGCCCCAGACCCCGCCAGGGAAGGTCCCTGGACGCCAAACCCTTTAAGGGTAAGTCGCAATGAAGCAGGGGGCTGAGGTAT
>JANXRN010000281.1 GCA_025352995.1 Acetobacteraceae bacterium | reverse complement strand
GTGCAGGCCTCGCAAATCGCCCCCGACCGGCAAATCCCGCAGGCCGGCATCGAATTGATCGGCCATGACAGCCCCGAAGCCGACGCCGAAATCGTGCTGGTCGGCGCCGAGGCCTTGCGCGGCCTCGGCATTGCGCGCCTGTCCATCGATCTCACCATGCCGACTTTGGTGCCTAGCCTGCTTGATGAAACCGGCTTCCCGGACGATCGCCGCGCTGCCCTGACCCGCGCGCTAGACCGCAAGGACATCGCCGCCGTGCGCGATCGCGCGGGGCCGCTCGCGGCGACCTTGTCGGACCTGCTGCTTGCCGCCGGCCCTGCCGATGGGGCGCTGGCCGCCCTAGTCGCCGCCGATCTGCCGCCCGCCACCCGGGTGCTCGCCGATCGCATCGCCGCAACCGTCGCCGCCATTCGCGCACGCGGCATGGACGGCGTTACCATCACCGTCGATCCGGTCGAATTTCGTGGTTTGCGCTACCACACCGGCGTTTGCATGACGGTTTATACCCCGGACCGCCAGGCCGAGCTTGGCCGCGGGGGCCGCTATATTTGCGGCGACACCGAACCGGCGACCGGCCTGACGCTGTACCCCGACGCAATTCTGCAAGCGGTGCCACCGGTTTCCGCGCCCGACCGGGTCTTCGTGCCGCTTGGCGCCGACCCCGCCCAGGCCGCCGCCCTGCGCGCCCGCGGCTTCATCACCATTGCCGGCCTTGACGCCGCCGCCATCCCTGCCGGCTGCACCCACATCCTATCCAGCGACGGCCACGCCGCGCCAATTTCGGAGTAAATCACCATGGCCAACGTCACCGTCATCGGCGCCCAGTGGGGCGACGAAGGCAAGGGCAAGATTGTCGATTGGCTTGCCAGCCGCGCCGATGTCGTGGTGCGCTTCCAGGGCGGGCACAATGCCGGGCACACGCTCGTCGTCGGCAACCAGACCTATAAATTGTCGTTGCTGCCATCGGGCCTGGTGCGCGGCAAGCTCGGCATCATCGGCAACGGCGTGGTGATCGACCCCGACGCGCTGCTGGCCGAAATCGCCAAAGTGCGCGCCCAAGGGCTGACGGTTTCCCCCGAAACCCTGCGCATCGCCGACAACGCCACCCTGATCCTGCCCGTCCATCCGGCGATCGACAAAGCGCGCGAGGAGTTTCGCGGCGACGACAAAATCGGCACCACCGGCCGCGGCATCGGGCCGGCCTACGAAGACAAAGTCGGCCGCCGCGCCATCCGGGTTTGCGACCTCGCCGAGCCGGAAACCCTGTCGGCCAAGCTCGATGAATTGCTGCGCCACCACAATACGCTGCTGGCGGGCCTCGGCGCGCCGACCTTTGAAAAGCAGGCGTTGCTCGACAAGCTCCTGGCACTCGCCCCGCAAATTCTGCCCTACGCCGAACCGGTTTGGGAACGGCTCGACGGGCTGCGCCGCGCCGGCAAGCGCATCCTGTTCGAAGGCGCGCAGGCGGTGATGCTCGATGTCGATCATGGCACCTACCCGTTCGTGACATCGTCCAACACCGTTGCCGCCACCGCCGCATCGGGCGCTGGATTCCCGCCCAGCGCGCTCGGCTTCGTGCTCGGCATCGCCAAAGCGTACTCCACCCGCGTTGGCTCCGGGCCGTTCCCCAGCGAGTTGTTCGACGATGTCGGCCGCGGCCTTGGCACGCGCGGGCAGGAATTCGGCACGGTTACCGGCCGGCCGCGCCGCTGCGGCTGGTTTGACGCCGCTTTGGTGCGCCAATCGGTCAAAGTCGGCGGCATCAATGGCCTGGTGCTGACCAAACTAGATATTCTCGACGGGCTTGAGGAGGTGAAAATCTGCACCGGCTACCGGATCAACGGCGAAGTCAGCCCCCGCCTGCCCGCCGGCCAACGCGCCCAGGCCGCCGCCGAGCCGATTTACGAGGTCATGGAAGGCTGGTCGCAACCGACCTACGGCGCCCGGTCCTGGGGCGCGCTGCCGGCGGCGGCGGTGAAGTATGTGCGGCGGATCGAAGAACTGGTGGAGGCGCCGGTGACCGTGCTTTCCACCTCGCCGGATCGGGATGATACGATCGCTATGCGGGATCCTTTTGAGGGGTAAAGGGGAAGGTAAGCGTCTTCTTTTTGTGAACAAAAAGAAGCAAAAAAACTTTGTCCATTTGCTCCGGTGTTGGTGGCACTCACGTCGTAGATCGGTAGGGCGGATAAGCGCTTGCGCCATCCGCCATAGCAGGTCGCCGCCGCACGAGCACTTCGGTTGCATCGCTTGCCAATTATCTATGGCTGTTTGCCGAAATCACGGGACGATCTGTATTCCCCTCCATTGCGACAACGTCGACGGTGTGACGATATCAGGGCGGGCGTTAAGTTGATGGTCAGGGATCTACTGCCCAGGGCAGGCCATGCAGTTCGGAATGATTTACCACCTTGGGATGGGGATCGACAGCCTTTAATATCTTGCGCAGTTTTTGTTGCAGATTAGACCAATAGATAATGTGCGGATGCAGTTTTGATGTCGATGGCGATTGCTCAAGGTGAAGAACGACGCGAATTTTGGTGGAACTGCAAACCTGGCGTGCAAACTGCTTTTCATCAATGTCATTTGCGTTGCAGCTGGCAGGAATCATGGCTGACAGCGTACTTAGGACTTTTATTTGAATTTCCGTCGCAAGGTCGAGCGATTTTTCCCTCAGGCGACCACGATAATCTTTCACCTCAACGAGGTATACTGTTTTGTTTTCCACAACGATAATGTCAACTGCTTTGATACCATTCGCCATCTTCGAGAATTGATTTCGATAGAAGCTCCAATCGTCAAATTTGGACGTCTTTATTTCGTCATTGAATTTAAACTTTAGGCCATCAACATCGATGGTCGGCATCACGAATTGCCCAAATTCAGGTAGCGGTCGGACTGTTCTAGTTCTTCATCCAATGAGGCGATATCTCCGATATCAGCCGAACTATCGCCTTGAGCGATTGTAACGCCGCTGTCGCCGCTATGCAGACCCAAAAAGCGCGGTTTGACTTTTTGAGCGGTACTCGTTCCGCTCAGTAAAATATCAATTTCGCGCAACAAAAAAAGACTATGGGTTGCGATAAAAATCTGGATGCCTGCCGCGCTTAGCTCGACAATCGTCGCGGCGACGCTCTTTATAAGTCGTGGGTTGAGATTCGCCTCTGGCTCATCCCAAAATAGACAGCCATTGCCCAGCAAAGCGCCGGTCGCGATGAGGCGGGCTATCATGCCCAGTTTGCGCAGGCCTTCGGCAACCAAATGCATCTCCATTCGACCGTCAGGGCTGAAAAGATAAAAACGGCCATTGTTTTCTAGCCTAATTGAGCCTCCCATCGCTTTCTCAAGTGGCGCCAACAATTCCTTGATACGTGCTTCTCTGGGGCCACGCTGGAGTAACGCACCTAAAAGCACGCATGTGTCACGCCAGGTTTCCTCAAACTCCAGATAATGTCCTTCGTATACCGCTATAAAATTAGGAAATATCGTCAGTAGCTCGCGGGTCGGCAAATAGGCCGCGGAGGTATTTACCCAAGCCGTCGGCATAGTAGAGATTGACACTTCGGATTTGCTGTTTGTGGCGAACCCAAGTTCAATGTCCCACGCACAGTCTTTGAAGCCGAATGCTAAATCGCATCGCGCCCTGCCTGGCTGGCGCCGGACCAGCCGCCCTAGAGCTTCCGGAAGAAAAACGCCCATTAGCTTTTCAGCAATCCGCCCTTGCAGCCAGGCCTTTGTTGGCGTGGTTATGCTTGTCCGACGGTACGCCTCAGAGCTTGCCGCCAACACGGCGTAGCTCAGTTTCAGCAAGTGCGTTTTGCCGGTGCCGTTCTCGCCAACAATGACATTCAGGTTCGGACTAAGGGTCAAATCCACGTCGGAGAAAACCGTGAAATTCTTGATCGTCAATTGCTTCAGCACGACGTAACTCCTGTCGGTCTTTCGAGCCGATTCGTTAAAGCGGAAACTAGGCCATCTCCGCCAATGACCGCAATTTCAATTGCAAGCCATAGCGAAAATGTTGGCCACTGCCGCGGAATGGCGGCGCCCAAACCCGACAAGTCCCCGTGTAGCCCAACGAACACCCCATGCCACGCGGCCCGATTTTGGGCATTTCCTCCGGCACGGAGCCAACAGTTCCCAACCAAATAGGGCCTCACCGACTTCGCCTGACGGCGGATTGGCATCTCTGACCTGTGGGCACGGACAAAGCACAATGGGCGATCAACGAAGCAGCCAGCTTCGTCGCCGCAATCTCCCAACTGCTTGCCTAGCCGCCCCCACCCTCAATCACCAGCAACCCCGCCCGCCCGCCGCGCACCGCCTTGGTCGAAAGCCGCCGATCAAACGTCGCAAGCCTGCCGCCCATCTTCACCGCGAGCGCCAGCAAATAGCTGTCCGTCACTTGCCCCGGCGTGGTGATCTGCGTCAGGTCCAGCAGATCATTGCCGACCAAGCTGATCGCATCCGGCCAGAAAACATGGCCGGGCAACGCCACCAGCTTGGCCAAGATCGGCGCGCATGCCGAGGGCGCCCCCAGCGAGTTCGCGTATTTCGGATTGCCGATAATCCGCAAAACCGCGTTTTCGGTGATCGG
>JANXRN010000215.1 GCA_025352995.1 Acetobacteraceae bacterium | reverse complement strand
TTTGGGGCGATCGGGTTGCCAGGTGAATTGGACGGCGTCGAAGCGGATGGTGCTGCCGGGCGGCATGGGTGCGGGCGGGGTCGGTTCGGGCGCGATGGGGCCATCGGCGGCGTCAAGCACGCGGGCGGCAGCGGCGGCGGCGGTGCCGGCGAGCACGCCGGCGCGGGGCATGGCGCTGGCGAGTTCGAAGGCGGCGGCGGCGATGAAGATCAGCGCCGGGTGGGCGCCGGCGGCAAGCAAGGTCAGCAGCAGCCCGGCCTGGGCGATCAGGAAGGCGACGGCCTGGGCGCGGGCGGCTTGCGCAGCGCGGGCGCGCTCGGCTGCAATCAGGTTGGTTTCGGCGGCGGTGATGCGGCGGGCGATGCGGTCCTCGGCGGCGAAGGCGCGGATTTCCCGCAGGCCACTGGCGGCGTCGAGGCTGGCGACGCGCAATGCCGCACCGGCGGTGGTGATACGATGGGCCGCGTCCAGCGCGTGCCCGGCGGCGATGGCCGGCACGATGAAGGCGGCGAGCGCGAACAGCGCGCCGACCAAGACGGCCAACCACCAATGCACCGGCGCGAACAGCACCAGCAGCGCCGGCAGCAGCACCACACAGCCGGCGAGCGGCAGCAGCAGGCGGAGATAGATCGCGTCCAGTGCTGCGATGTCATTGACCATTCGCGCGATCAAATCGCCCGCGTCCCGGAAGCCCAGGCCGCCTGCCCCGCGCGCGGCAAGCCCGTGGAAGAACCACACCCGCAGGGCGGCGAGCGCGCGAAACAACGCCGAATGGGTCAGCACCCGCTCGGTGTAGCGCAGCGCCACCCGGCCGATGCCAAGGGCGCGCAACGCGAGCAGCCCGCCTGCCCCGAGCGCCAGGCCAGCAGCGCCCGCCATCAGCCCGAGCAAGGTTGCGAGTGCGGCCAGCGACACCAAGCCGCCCGCGACGAGCCAGATTGCCTGCCCCCGCCACAGCCCCACGATGCGGACAAAAGCGGTCATGCGGCTTCTCGCGGCGCGCGCAGATCGAGCCGCCGCCCGCCAAAGCTTTGCACCAGGCCCTGCGCCGCGAGACTATGGGTCGCCAGGATCACCGTGCGGCCGGCCATCAGGCGGCGCAAACTATCGAGCAATTCGGCTTCGACGGCCGGATCGAGATGCGCGGTTGGTTCATCGAGCAGCAGCAGCGGCGCGTTGCGCAAGAAGGCGCGGGCGACGGCGATGCGCTGGGTCTGGCCACCGGACAGGCCATAGCCGCCCTCACCGATCCGGGTGGCGATGCCATCGGGGAGCATCGTCAGCACGCTGTCGAGCCGGGCGGCGCGGATGGCCTCGGCAAGGGCTGCGTCCGTCACGTCCGGTTGGGCGAAGCGGATGTTATCTTCAATGCTACCGGCGAAAATCATCGGGCGCTGGCCAATCCAGCCGATCAGTTTGGCACGCGCGGCCGGCACCAACGTATCGAGGTCGGCGCCATTGATCCGAATTGTGCCACGATCGGGCCGCACGAACCCGAGCAGGACCTCAAACACCGTCGATTTGCCGGCGCCGGACGGGCCGGCGAGCACCAGGGTTTCCCCGGCCGGCACTCGGAAACTCAAGCCATCGAGCGCCTTGCCGCGCGCTGCATCCCAGGTGAAATCAACATCTTCGAACGCGATCGTCACCCCGCGTGCGGCAACATTGCGGATCGGCAGATCGGGCGCCGGCGGCGGTAATTCCGGCAAACTCGACAGGGCAGCGGCGGCTTCGTTGGCATGCAGCCGGTCCTGATAAACCGAGGCAAAGCCGCGCAGAGGCGCGAAGAATTCAACCGTCAGGAATAATAATGTCAACGCGGTGCCTGCCGATGTTCCCAGCCCGGCGCAGCGTAGCGCCAATACCACCAGCGCCAGGGCGAGCGCGCAATCCAGCACCGCCGATGACAGGAACGCGACGCGCAGCACCCGCATCGTATGCACCCGCAACCGATTGGATGCCTGGGCGAGCGCATCGGCTTCCCGGTCGGTCTGGCCGGCCAGCACGATGGTGGCAATGCCGCGCAGCCGATCGACGAAGCGGGTTTGCAAAAGCTGCATCGCGGCGAATTGTCGTCTGGTGGCCGCCGCTGCCCCCAACCCGGACAACGCCATGCCGATCGGCACCAGCAGCCCACAGCCGAGCAGGATCAGCGCCG
The DNA here is from genome assembly GCA_025352995.1 of Acetobacteraceae bacterium. Lineage (GTDB taxonomy): Bacteria > Pseudomonadota > Alphaproteobacteria > Acetobacterales > Acetobacteraceae > CAITOL01. The sequence continues at coordinate 2,005 of JANXRN010000215.1, read as the reverse complement.
CAATCGGATCGAGCAGCAGCACCGCCAGCGCCACCATCGCCGGCCCGGCAATCGCGAGCACCACCGCCGGCATCCAGCGCGCAAACAACCCGTCGAGCGACTCGATCTGATCCACCAAAATATTGGCGAGTTCCGCCGAATGATGGCGGCGCAGCAGGGCCGGACCGGCGGCGAGCATGCGCGACAAAGCCGCATCGCGCAGTCGGGTGCGGGCGGATGCGCCGGCCGCAAAACCCGCCAGTTCCGCGCCGTGCCCCAGCCACGCGCGCAGCCCTGCCAGCGCCATAAAAGCGCCGATTAGCGGCAAAGACGCCCCGGTTCCAGCAATCGCGCCGGCCAGCAGCCCGCCCACGCAGAACGCCTGCACGATGGCGGCGAGCGCCGCCCCAGCCGTCCGGACGGCCACCCGGGCGACGTCGGTCCGGGCCGCATCCATTTGGCGGTGCAGCCATAGCTTGGTTGACGCGGGCGAATCGTGCATGTCGGATCAGGTGTAGCGGACTGGGCGGGTTTTGCCATCCGGCCATCGCAGAAGGGCAGACCAAGATGGCGATCTTGATGGTGGCAGTTGGCGGTGCCGCGGGCAGCGTGTTGCGCTATCTGGTGGGGTTATGGGTGGCAAGGCTGGCCGGCACCGGCTTTCCCTGGGGCACGTTGCTGATCAATATCGTGGGCAGCTTCATCATCGGCTGGCTTGCCACCGGCGCGCGTCCCGACGCGGTGACGATGCGGCTGCTGCTGATGGTCGGGTTTTGCGGCGGCTTCACCACGTTTTCGTCCTTCAGCCTGCAAACCCTTGAATTACTGCAACAAGGCGCCTGGCTGGCGGCATGGGGCAACGTGCTGGGGTCGGTGACCTTGTGCCTCGCCGCGACCAGCGCGGGCTGGGCGATCGGGCGGGTTTAACCGCGCGTTCAGTTTTCGTCGGCATGGTGGAGGGATGCTCACCCGCCGTTCCCTGCTGGCCGCCCTGGCAATTCCCGCGTCCGCGCAGGCGGGTGGGCGATTGGCGCTCGATCCGGTCACCGCGGATCTGGTTGCCTTGCCTGACCCGGACGGTCGCGCCCCACCGGTTCTGCTGCCCGCTGCCCGCGCCTGGATCGCCTTCGCCGGGATGCTGGCTGGCGCGCATTTCATCGCCGTGCAATTCACCGTCGATCAATTTGTTTTCGTGGCATTTTGCGGCGGGCCGGGATTTTCCCTGCAAGGGGTCCAGCTTTGGCACGCACGCGACACAATCGCCGAATATGGCAGCATACTGCGGCTGACCGGCGATGGCAGCCAGGCCGAACTGGTGCATGATTGGGCGCGCCACGAACGCCCGGGCCTGTGGCGCCGCGAACACTGGACCGATCGTTTCGCCTGGGGGCCGGATGGGCGGCTGATGGAACGCGCATCCCACAAGCCCGACACAGAAACCGCCCAGGCCCGGTTTGCGCAATCGCGCGCCGCGATCGCCGTCTTGCTGCCAAACCCCGCCCGCCTGGTGCCCGATGCGGCGATCAAGCTTCAGACCGATAGTTTCTCACTCGGCAGCAATGCGCAGCCATCGATCCGCCAAACCCCGTCCGGCCCAAGCTCCATCGTGTAAAGCGCCAGCGCTGGCGCGCCATCGGGGCCGATCAGCTCGACTTTCTGCACAATTCGCCCATCACGATCTTCAATCGCACCGAACTGCACGTCCCGCGGGCGCCAAACCGGCGGATAACCGGTTTCGACCATGGCGACGAAATTTTCCGCGCTGCCGAACATGCCCTGGATGTTGGGGGTGGCGTAGCCGAACGCGGCCGCGGCGTCATTGCGGCGAAACGCGTCCATCTGGCCGGTAATCACGCCGCGAATGCTGGCGCGATTGGCCGCGTCAGGCAGCGACTGCGCGCCCGCAATCTGCACGCTCAGCAGCAGGAACAGGCCTGAAAGCAACCCACGCATCGCAATTCTCCCGCAATCTGGCGTGATTACCGTCCAAACCGCCCGCTGGATGCAAGGCTTTGTCTTGCCCAAC
>JANXRN010000189.1 GCA_025352995.1 Acetobacteraceae bacterium | reverse complement strand
GTCCCTGGCAGCCCGGCGCCATTCGTGCGGCTGGCCGGGATTACCCGTTCGGTCGACATCGTCGGCAGTGACGTGATCCGGCTGCACACCAAAGGCTTTGACCCTGCGGTGCCTTTGCATGCGCTATCAGCGTGGATTGTGTCGGCGCGCGCGGCCCAGGGCGCCAGCAGCGCAGATTTCAATGCCGGCAAGGCGGCAATCGGCTCCGGCCCTTGGCGCTTCGTGTCCTTCGTGCCGGGCGACCGGCTGACCTTGGCGCGCTTTGACGAAGGCCCACAAGCGGCGAAAATTGAATTCGCCCGGGCGATTATCCGCCCGATCGGCAGCGACGCGGCGCGGGTGGCGTCGTTGCTGTCCGGCGACGTCGATCTGATCGACAGCGTGCCGCCGCCTGATATGGAGCGGTTGCGGGGTGAGCCAAAAGTGAAGCTGTGGACGGCGCCGTCAGCACGGTTTCTCTATATTGCGCTTGATCAGGAGCATGATGCGGTCGCGCAGATCCTCGATGCCGATGGCAAGCCATTGACCGTCAATCCGTTGAAGGACAAGCGGGTTCGGCAGGCGCTGTCGATGGCGGTCAATCGCACGCTGATCATCGATCGGCTGCTCGGCGGGGCGGCCAAGGCGGCGGGGCAAATGGTGCCGGCGGGGTTCGCCGGATATGACCCGACCATTGCGCCGCCTGCGTTCGATGCCGCCGGTGCGCGCGCCTTGCTGGCAGCGGCCGGCTATCCGCGCGGCTTTCGGATGGTGCTGACCTCCCCCAACAACCGCTATGTCGAAGACGACAAGACCGCCCAGGCCGTCGCGCAGATGTGGACGCGGATCGGGGTGCAAACCCAGGTAGACGTGTTGCCGTCTAACGCGTTTTTCACCCGCGCCGCCAAGCGGGAGTTCGCGGCCTTTCTGATCGGGTTCGGTGCAAGTGCGGCAGATTCCTACACTGGCATGTCGCAAGTGCTGGCGAGTTTCGATCCGGCGCGCGGGCTGGGGGCGCTGAACCGCTTCCGTTTCAGCGATCCAGCCGTCGATGCCGCCCTTGCCGACAGTACTCAGGCCCGCGAACCGGCAGCGCGAGAAGCCCTGCTGCGCCGTGCCGCCCGGGTGGCCTTCGTCGATGACACTGCGGTCGTAGCGTTACATTTCCCAGACAATATCTGGGCGTCCCGCGCCGGGTTCACCTATCAGCCGCGGATGAACGAGGGCGCGATCCCGCAATTATTGCGGGTCGCGCGCTAGCCGCGGTTACTCGTCGCGGTGGACGCGTTCCATTTTCTCGTGCCGTTCCTGCGCTTCGATTGACATCGTCGCGATCGGGCGGGCTTCGAGGCGACGGAGGCCGATGGGTTCGCCGGTTTCTTCGCAGAAACCGTAGGTCCGGGCTTCAATCCGCAGCAGCGCCTGGTCGATCTTGCTGATCAGCTTGCGCGCCCGGTCGCGGGTGCGAAGTTCCAGCGCCCGATCGGTTTCGACGCTGGCCCGATCGGTGATGTCGGCTTCAAGAATGCCGCCTTGCCCCAGGCTTTCCAGGGTGCCGTTGGCTTCGCGCCGCAAATCGGTCCGCCAGCGCCCTAACTTCTGGCGGAAATATTCCACCTGAAGTTCGTTCATGAATTCCTCGGTGGCCGAGGGTCGGTAGTCGGCAGGCAGAGTGACCATCATTCGGTTACGATCCCGCGTCGATTAAAGTCGGAAATTGGGGGGGATTTTACCCACGCAGATCAAGCCGCCAGGCCAGAAGGTCCCCCCGGACCGACCAGTTGCGCGGGCTTATAGCCATCCCGTCCCGCCACGCCAAGGGCTAGTCGGGCAAAGCTGCGATGTTGTCACGCCGCTGCAACAGGCGCGGCCAGTTCGGCCACCTGATGGCGGGCGAGTTCGACCTTGGCCCGCGTCGCCACCGCCCGCAGGGCCGCTCGCAAATCGGGGCTGGCGGCTTCGGGAATGGCATCGGCGAGATTTGCCAGGCGGTGAAGCAGATCTTGGTTAGGCCCCGCCGACAGCATGTCACGCTGCATCTGGGCCAGCACATCGAGCATGTCCCCACCATGGGATTGGGCGCGCAAATCAGCGGCGGCGGCATCCGGCGGGCCGGTTGGGCGCGGCGCCTCGATGGCCGGTGCGGCAACCGGGGTGGCGGCGGCGATATCCGGCTCCGGTAGCCGGAACAAGCTGCCGCTGGATGCAGATCGGATCGGCTTGCGGTCTGGCGCGCGCGGCCCGCCTGGCCCTTGGATGGTCAGCATTTTGCCTGGATTCCGGATAGATGGGTGAAAACGCCCTGGCCAGACCTGCCGCCCGGCAGCAAGTGCCGGGCGCCGCGGCCGACCAACAAGCTGAATTGCCGGGGTTCGCTGCTGGCATGGGGATTGCTGGGATGGTTCTGGGTCATGACGGACAAAATGGACGCCAATGGTTGACGTCCCGTTCATCCGCCCAGCAGGAAATGCAAATTTGGCACGTGCGCTGTCCCGGCTCATCAGCCTGATCGTCTTGGCCCTGATCTTGTTCGGCGCCCATCTCGCCGGCGCGCAGGTTCGCATCAAGGACATCGCCGACGTCGAAGGCATTCGCGGCAACCAGCTGGTCGGGTACGGGCTGGTGGTCGGGCTGGCGGGCACCGGCGACAAGCTCGATTCAGCCGTGTTCACCCGCCAGTCGCTGATCGGCATGCTCGAACGGCTCGGGGTCAACACGCGTGACCAGGAAGCCAAGCTGCAAACCAAGAATGTCGCGGCAGTGATGGTGACCGCCGATCTGCCAGCGTTTGCCCGGCCGGGCAGCCGGATCGATATTTCGGTCTCGGCCTTGGGCGATGCCTCCAACCTCACCGGCGGAACCTTGCTGGTCACCCCGCTGCTCGCCGCCGATGGCGAAGTTTATGCCGTCGGCCAGGGCGCCCTGGTAACCGGCGCAATTGCCGCACGCGGGGCGGCGACATCGGTGACCAAGGGGGTGCCAACCTCCGCCCGGATCGCCAACGGCGCAACGGTCGAACGCGAAGTCGGGTTCAAGCTGGCGAGCCGCAGCGCCGTCCGGCTCGGTCTGCGCAACCCCGATCTGACCACCGCGCGCCGGATGGCCGACGCTATCAACGGGGCGCTAGGCGCTGGAACGGCGACGGCCACCGACCCGCGCAGCGTGATGCTGGCTTTGGGCGGGCGGGACGTGATCGACGCCCTCGCCCGGATCGAAGTGCTGCGCGTCGAACCCGACAGCCCCGCCGTGGTGGTGATCGACGAGGCCAGCGGCACCATCGTGATGGGCGCCAATGTCCGGGTCAGCACGGTGGCCATCGCCCAAGGCAACCTCACCATCCGGGTCACCGAAACCGCCGAAATCAGCCAACCCGGCCCTCTATCGGGCGGCAGCACCGTCGTCATCCCCAAGACCAACATCCAGATTGACGATTCCAACGACAAAAAACTCGGGATTTTGCGGTCCAACGTCACCTTGCGCGACCTGGTGGCGAGCCTGAACGCACTCGGTGTCGGCCCGCGCGACATGATTTCGATTTTGCAGTCCATCAAGGCGGCCGGCGCCTTGCAGGCCGAATTGCAGGTGCAGTGATGACCATCCTTCCCCCTGCCGCGCGAACCCCCGATGCCGCCACCCTCGCCCAGCCCGGCGTCGGCAAGATGTGGCAGACGGCGAAGGATTTCGAGGCGATGGTGCTCGGCGAAATGCTCGGGCCGATGTTCAACACCGTCGATAGCGCGCGCGGCCTGTTCGGCGGCGGTTCGGCCGAGCAAACCTGGAAGCCGATGCTGACCCAGCAGCTTGCCAAGCAAATGGCAGCGAGCGGCGGCCTCGGCCTTGCCATGCCCGTCTTCCAACAAATGCTGCGCATGCAGGAAAGCGCGCAGACCGGGGAAAAGCCATGAATGACATAACGCTGGATAAGGCAGCGATCAGCGCGGCTGAAGCCCTTGCGGGCACCATCAGCGCCGAAAACAAGGCCCTGGCCGCGCTCGATCTGCCGGTTGCCGTGCGCCTGCTGGCGCAGAAACGCCAACATGGCGAAGCGTTTTTATCCGCCCAGGCACGATCGCTGGCAGCTGGACTGCCGGCTTTGTCGCGCGACCGGTTGCAACAACTGGCCGAGCTTGCCGCCGACAATAAGCGGCTTTTGGAGCGTGCCATCATTGTGCAAGGCCGGGTGATCAGCAGCATCGCCCGCGCCGTGCCGCGCGCAACCGCTGGCCCCAACCAGCGCTACGCCAGCGACGGCAGGCCCGCGGCCGGACGGCCGATGGCAATGGCGCTGTCGGCGCGGGCCTGATATTGATCGGGACCGATGCTCCGGTCCCCCCCACCCACTCCCGACTGCACCGCGCCCGATGACGCTGAATGGGCGCGGCTGCTCACCCGTGCCCCGGAACTGACCGATCCCGATCGGCTTTACGATAAGCTGCTCGCGCCTGGCCCGCTGACCCTCGGCCGCATTGCCCAGACGCTCGATGGGCGGATCGCCACCGCATCGGGCAGATCGTTCTGGATCAGTGGCCCCGAGGATATTCTGCACACCCACCGGCTGCGCGCTTTGTTCGATGCCGTGATCGTCGGCGCCGGCACGGTGCGCGCCGATGACCCGCTGCTCACCACCCGCCATTGCCCCGGCCCATCCCCGGTGCGGGTGGTGATTGACGCCGACCGACACCTCGGCGATGCCTACCGCATCTTTGCCGCCGCACCGCGCACCATTGTCGTCTGCGCCGACGACGCACCACCCAAACAAGCGCCTCACGCGGCCGAGATCATGCCCATCCCCCGCGTGCCAGGTGGACTGGACCTCGCAGCCCTGCTCATTGGCCTGCGCGCCCGTGGGCTTCATCGCATTTTCATCGAAGGCGGCGGGGTGACGGTCTCCCGTTTCCTTGCCGCCGGCCTGCTCGATCGGCTGCACGTCACCATCGCCCCCATGCTGCTCGGTGCCGGCATTCCCGCCTTCACCTTGCCCGGCGTCGCCCACCCCGATCAGGGCTTGCGCGTCGGCTGGACGGTGCATCGGCTCGGCGCCGACCTACTGCTCGACATCCCGTTGCGCCCATGACTGACGCCACCGGCTTCTGGACCATCGCCCCCGGACAAGGCGAACTTCGCCGCGAAACCCTGCCCGCGGGCGACATGCTGATCGAAACCCTCGCCAGCGGCATTTCGCGCGGCACCGAAGCGCTGGTGTTCCACGGCCGCGTCCCGCCGAGCCAGTACGATGCCATGCGCGCGCCGAGGATGGCGGGGCAATTTCCTTTCCCTGTTAGATATGGTTACGCAGCCGTCGGCCGCAACCCCTCCGGCCAGCGCGTATTCGTGCTCCACCCCCATCAGGACCGCTTCTTCGCCCCCGCATCGATGTGCGTGCCTGTGCCCGATGCCGTGCCCACCGCCCGCGCGGTGCTTGCCGCCAACATGGAAACTGCGCTCAACATCGCCTGGGACGCTGCCTGCCTGCCCGGCGAGCGCGTCGCGGTCATCGGCGCGGGCGTCGTCGGGCTGCTGGTCGGGTCGCTCCTCGCCCGCATTCCCGGCACCGACGTCACCATGATTGACATCAACCCGGCCCGCGCACCGATCGCCGCGCGACTTGGCTGTAGCTTCGACTCGGCACGCCTCGATCAAGATCTGGTCATTCACGCGTCCGGTACTGAGTCGGGACTGCGCGCAGCCCTCGACTCGGCTGGCTTCGAGGCGCGCATCATCGAAGCCAGCTGGTTCGGTGACGCCCTGCCCGCTTTGCCCCTCGGCGGCGCCTTCCATTCCAAACGGCTGCGGATCATCGCGTCGCAAGTCGGCCACATCGCGCCTGCCATGCGCGGGCGCCGAAGCCATGCGCAACGGCTGGCCTTGGCGCTCGAATTGCTGAAAGATGATTGCTACGACGCCTTGCTCGAACCGCCCACCGCGTTCGCCGACCTGCCGGCCGCCATGCCGCGCCTGCTCGCCGGTGGGCTGTGCCACGTTATTAGCTACGGAACCGATGCATGTTCAGCCTGACCGTTTGCGACCACATCATGATCGCCCATTCTTTCCAGGGCGAGGAATTCGGCCCCGCCCAGCGCCTGCACGGCGCGACCTATGCGGTGGAAGCCGAGTTCCGCGCCCCGAGGCTCGATGCCGCCAATTTGCTGATCGATATCGGCCTCGCCAAGACGGTTTTGCGCGCCCTGCTGGACACGGTGGATTACCATAATCTCGACACCCTGCCCGCCCTCGCCGGGCAGAACACCACCACCGAATTCATGGCCCAGCATATCCACCGCCTGATCACCGAAGCCATCAAGGATGGCCGCCTCGGCGCCGGTGCCGCCAACGTCACCAGCGTCAAAATCCTGCTGCGCGAAAGCCCGGTCGCCTGGGCCGCGTATGAGGCGCCCGTCTGATGCACGCCCGCTTCATCATCCCCGGCCCGCTCGCCACCATTTCCGGCGGCTACGGCTATGACCGCGCCATCATCGCAGGTCTGCGCGCGTTGAGCCATCAAATCGAGGCAACCGAACTCGGCGACCCGCGCGCAGCCTTGAGCCTGCCCGGCCTGCCGATCATCGACGGCCTGGCGCTGCCCGCCTTCGCCGACCTCGCCGCCGACATCGCCGCCCGCCCCTGCGTCGGGCTGATCCACCACCCGATTTCCATCGAACCCGACATGGCGCATCTGGCCGACCTCGAACGCCGCCTGTTCCCCGCCTTCGCCCGCATCATCGTCACCTCCGACTGGACCGCCAAAGCACTCGCCGAGCAATTCGCCGTCGCGCCTGACCGCATCCGCGTCGTCCAGCCCGGCACCGCACCCGCGCCGCGCAGCGCCTTCCGCGACCATGGCTGCGAAATCCTCGCCCTCGGGTCGCTCATCCCACGCAAAGGCCACGACATGCTGCTGCGCGCGCTCGGGCGGCTGTGGGACCTCGACTGGCATCTGACCATCGCAGGTGCTGCCGATGACGCAGCCTTCGGCGCATCGCTCAAGGCGCAGGCGGTCGAACTCAAAATCGGCGACCGCGTCAGCTTCCCCGGCGTGCTGACCGGCGCGGCGCTCGATGCGCAATGGGCGAAAACCGACCTGTTCGCCCTCGCCACCCGCTTTGAAGGCTACGGCATGGCCATCGCCGAAGCCCTTGCCCGTGGCATCCCGTTCGCCGTCACCCGCGGCGGGGCTGCCGGCGACGGCCTGCCGGACATGGCCGGTGCAGTGTGCAACGTCGATGACCAGATCACCTACTCCAAAACCCTGCGCCGAATGATTTTCGATACACCGCTCCGCCGGGAAATGGCCGACGCCGCCTGGACCGCCGGGCAAACCTTGCCGGACTGGCCAGCCCAAGTCGAAAAATTCGCCGCCGCATTGGAACTGCCATGACCAAACCCATCCTGGGCTGCATCGCCGATGATTTCACCGGCGCCACCGACCTCGCCACCATGCTGGTGCAAAACGGCATGCGCACCGTGCAAGTGGTGTTCGTGCCCGGCCCCAACGATCCGGCACCCGAAGCCGACGCGCTGATCGTCGCCCTCAAATCCCGCACCGCACCCGTCGCCGAAGCCGTCGCCGACAGCCGCGCCGCCCTCACCTGGCTCCGCCAAGCCGGCTGCACCCAGTTCTTCTTCAAATATTGCTCCACCTTCGACAGCACCGATGACGGCAATATCGGCCCGGTCGCCGATGCGCTTTTGGCCGACCTCGGCGCCGGCTTCGCCCTCGCCTGCCCCGCCTTCCCCGCCAATGGCCGCAGCGTCTATCAAGGCCATCTGTTCGCCGGCGCCGTCCTGCTCAACGAAAGCGGCATGCAAGACCATCCGCTGACCCCAATGACCGACCCCAACCTCGTCCGCGTCCTGTCGCGCCAGACCGATGGCACCGTCGGCCTCGTCGCTTACCCCACCGTCGTCCAAGGCGCACAAGCTATCCGCCGCGCGATGACCGGCCTCAAAGAACAAGGCCGCCGCTACGCCATCATCGATGCCGTCACCAATGATGACCTCGTCGCCATCGGCGAAGCCGCCGCCAACCACCCGCTGATCACCGGCGGATCGGGCATCGCCATGGGCCTGCCGGAAAATTTCCGCCGCGCCGGGCTGCTCCCCATCCGCACCGATGCCGGCACCCTGCCCGACGTCGATGGCCATGCCGCCATCCTCGCCGGATCCTGCTCCCGCGCCACCCTGTTCCAGATCGCCAAAGCACGCGGCCAAATGCCAACCCTCGAACTCGATCCGCTCTCCACCCCCGACGCCGGCGCGCTCGCCGCCGAAGCGCTCGCCTGGATCACCGGCAAACTCGGGCCAACCCCCATCCTCATCGCTGCCTCCGCCCCGCCCGACAAAGTCGCCGCCCTGCAAGCCCGCCTCGGCCGCGCCGAAGCCGGCGCCATGATCGAGGAAGCCATGGCCGAAATCGCCGAGGCGCTCGTCGCCCGCGGCGTGCGACGGCTGATTGTCGCCGGGGGGGAAACATCGGGCGCCGTCGTGCAGCGGCTCGGCATCAGCCATTTGCGCATTGGTGCAGCGATCGATCCGGGAGTGCCCTGGACCTACGCCGAAGGGTCCGGGCCGGCTTTGCGGTTGGCGCTGAAATCGGGGAACTTTGGGGCGCCTGATTTTTTTGTTAAGGCGTTTCATGAAGGATGAGGAAGGTCTTCTTTTTGTGAACAAAAAGAAGCAAAAAAACTTCCATCCGCTACTCCCTGCCCGTTGGATTGGCTACTCTCGCAGTTAATTACGATATCGTAACAAAACACGCGCAAAAATTCCCCACCTTTCACCGCGCAAACACAAGTCCCGGCGGAGGCTCCACCCGCCCATCCACATATTCCCGGAACCCCAGCGAACTTACCCGCACCACAGCGGCAACAAATACGCTCTTCCGCTTCGGCGGCGTGTAGCCTGGTACAACCACATCCATATCCAATAGCCGGCACAGCCCGCGCACCATGCGCGCCAATCTCGGCTGCGCCACCAGCAACGCCTGCACCTCAGGCTCAGCCAGCAGCGTCTCGGTTGAGCCACGCGCCAAATTCAATTCCATGATCGCAGTTTCGCGCACCCAAGCGAGATCATGCGCCGGCCCGCACTCACGCCGACCCTCGCATTCCGTCCGCCGAGCCTTCTGTTCGTCCGTCCGAACCCGAACCGCCGGCAAAGTCCCCGCCTGCAACCGAGTCAGAAACCGCACAATCCGTCGCTGCGCCCGCCCCACGCGG
>JANXRN010000137.1 GCA_025352995.1 Acetobacteraceae bacterium | reverse complement strand
ACATCCCCGGCTTCTTCCTCGCCACCGGCTTTTCCGGCCACGGCTTCGGCATTGGGCCAGGGGCGGGGAAACTGATGGCCGATATGGTGGCGGGGGATACGACGGCGGTTGATCCTGCGCCTTATCGGATGGGGCGGTTTGGGTAAGGCACGCGCCTTCTTTTTGTGAACAAAAAGAAGCAAAAAAACTTTATCCATTCCTGGCCGTTGGCGTGCGCACTCGGCCATCTCTGTTGTTATTGCACGGTTTTGATAAAAATTGTTTCGATATCGTAACAAAATAGTCGCAAAAACACGACCCCATCTAGCCGCCTGAAAATTGAAACTCCGGCGAAACCACAATCCCCACCCGATCCACCGACGCCGCAACCTCCGGCACAACCCGCACAAGAATCTCCGGCAGCGGATCAACGCTCAACATCCGCAACAACGGCCGCAAAATCCGCCCCGCCTGCGGACACGCCTCCAGAAACGCCACGCACTCGGCGTCCGTCAGCAAATGCCGCAACTGCGACCCATAAACCGCGACCTCATACCCAAGCTCACGCGTCAACCACCCGCGCGACGCCGGAAACCCCTGCCTCGCGCCGGCCACCCGCTCAGCCCGCACAAGCGGCGCCCTGGGCTGCGGCAACATCCCGGCGCGCCAAAGTGCGACCAGCCGTTCCAGCCGCGTCCGCATCCGCGCCACCCGTCCCCACAGGGCGACCAGCAGCACTGTCAGCGCGCGATTCCGCGCTGCGTGCACCGCGATCACCTTCTGCAGGTCGGAGAGGATATCGGAAAAACTAAACATAAATCGTAATTTATATTAACTTATGATGTTTGTCAAGCGCTCTGTGATCACCGCCTCAATTTCCCTCACGTAGCGGCATTCGATAATCCAATAAGAACAAATGGTTGATGACGGAGTTCAATTGACCTTTGACATGAAGCACTGGAAAGGCATTCGGCCTGGAGACGAGAAAATTCCCCTCCGAACAGACACTTACGTTTGATCTCGCATTGCGGCGCGCGGCGCCCGAAGACAACGCGGCCTAGATTTTATCCCGCCGCTTAGCCGCGGGAAGATGAAAGCCAAGAAAGCACTCCTTTTTTTGAAAAAAAGGAGCAAAAAAACGTCCCTACTTTGGTTCCAAGCGCTTCGCTGTTCCGGGGCACGCACGCCAACGGCCAGGAATGGATAAAAAGTTTTTTTGGTTCTTTTTGTTCACAAAAAGAACTGCTTGCCTTCCGACTTTTCTTGACTGAAAATCTTCCTCAACAAAGAACTTTGGCAATTACCTTCTTTGTTTTCAAACAAAGAAGTCCCCTTCCTTCACCCATTCAAATGACAAGCACTCCGATGCCCCGGTGCCACCTCCCTTACCTCCGGCGCCACTTCACGACATACCGCCATCGCCGAAGGGCAGCGCGGATGGAAATGGCACCCGCTCGGCGGGTTCAGCGGGCTCGGCAATTCCCCGGTGATCGCGGTGAAATGTCGTTTGCGCGTATCGATGCGCGGCACTTCGGACAGCAGCGCCTGCGTATAGGGATGGTTAGCGCGGGCGAAGATGTCTTCGGTTGGCGCTTCTTCGACAATCCGCCCGAGATACATGATCGCCACCCGGTCGGACAGATGTTCGACCACCCCGAGATCATGGCTGATGAACAAATAAGTCAGGTTCAACTCGGCGCGAAGGTCCATGAACAAATTCAGGATTTGTGCCTGGATCGAAACGTCGAGCGCCGCCACCGCTTCGTCGCACACCAGAAATTCCGGCTGCACCGCAAGCGCGCGGGCGATGCCGATGCGCTGGCGTTGTCCGCCGGAAAATTGATGTGGGTAGCGGCGCTTATCGGCCGGGTCCAGGCCCGCGCGGCGCAGTTGCGCATCGACATAGGCATCGAACCCGGCAGCCCCGATCATCCCGTGGACGGATGGCGCTTCCCCAACGATTTGTTCCACCCGCAGCCGCGGATTAAGGCTGGAATACGGGTCCTGGAAAATCATCTGCACTTGCAGCATCGCAGCTTTTGCAGCGGCAGGCTTCAGGGTTGCGATATCCTGGCCTTTCCACAGCACCTGGCCTTCGCTCGGCGGCATGATGCCCGCGACCATGCGCCCGAGGGTTGATTTGCCGCAGCCGCTTTCGCCCACCAGCCCCAGCACTTCGCCGGCGCGGATGGTCAGATCGACGCTGTCCACCGCGCGCACTACGGTCGATGGCGTTTCGCCGCCCATCGCCCGCTTGGCGCGCTGCGCCATCAGGGCGGCAAAATCCAGATGTTTGCCGAAGCGTTTGGAAATCCCACGCAGTTCTATCGCTGCCCCGGTCATGCCGCGACCTCCAGTTGCGGATGAAAGCAGCGCAAGGTCCGCCCTTCCATTGGTTCGCTGATCGGCGGTGAGACCTCGCATTCCGCGGTCGCCCGCGCGCAGCGTTGGCGGAACGCGCAGCCGGGCGGTAGATCGAGAAGGCTCGGCGTCATGCCCGGAATTTGCCGCAGCTTGCTGCCGCGCTTGTTGCGGCTCGGCACGCTGCCGATCAATCCGTGGGTGTAAGGATGCAATGGCCGATCGAGCACCGCTTCCACCGAACCGGATTCGACAATTCGCCCGGCATACATCACCGCCAGATCGTCAGCCAATCCCGCAACGACCGACAGATCATGGGTGATCCAGATCAGCGCAGTGCCAAAATTGGCAGCGAGCTTCTGCACTTCTGACAGTATCTGTGCCTGGATGGTAACATCCAGCGCTGTCGTCGGTTCATCGGCGACAATCAGATCGGGTTGATGCAGCAGCGCAATGGCAATCGCCACCCGCTGGCGCATGCCGCCGCTGAACTGGTGCGGATAGGATGACAGCCGTTCATCTGGGCTGGGAATGCCAACCAGGCCCAGCGCGTCGCGAGACCTTGTGCGCGCCTCGGCATAGCTCACCTGGGCATGGGCGCGCACGGTTTCGATCATTTGCGTATCGATCCGCAGCACCGGATTCAAGGTCATCATCGGGTCCTGGAACACCATCGCGATGCGGTTGCCGCGCAGCCCGCGCAATTCCGGCTCTGGCATGCCGACCAGTTCGCGCCCGAGGAATTTGATCGATCCACCAACAATTCCGCCCGGGGGATCGACCAGCCCAAGGATGGAAAACCCAGTGACCGACTTGCCCGATCCGGATTCCCCGACCAGCCCGAGGATTTTCCCGCGCTCGACCGAAAACGACACCCCGTCGACCGCGCGCACCACCCCGTTGCGCATCTGGAAATGGGTTTGCAGGTTTTGCACGACGAGGGTCATCGTTGCAGCCTCGGGTTCAGGACATCGCGCAACTGGTCGGCCACCAGATTGAGGCAAACGATCGTCACCAACAGCGCCAGGCCGGGATAGAAGCTGATCCAGTATTTGCCCGACAGCATATATTGGTAGCCATTGGCGATCAGCAGGCCCAACGATGGCTCGGTGATCGGCACGCCGAGACCGAGGAAGCTCAACGTCGCTTCGAGCAAAATCGCTGACGCCACCTGGATCGCGCCGATCACGATCAGCGGCGGCATGCAGTTCGGCAGGATGTGGCGGAACAGCACCCGCCATTGCGGCAAAGCGAGACATTCCGCCGCTTCGACATATTCGCGGCGCCGTTCAACCAGGGCGGCCGCGCGCGCGGTGCGGGCGTAGCGCGCCCATTCCACGATCACCAGCGCCAGCATCACGTTCATCACGCCTTTGCCGAGGAACGCCAAAATCATCAGCGCCACCAGGATCGCCGGAAACGACAATTGCAGATCGACCAGCCGCATGATCGCGGTTTCCACCCACCCCCCGGCATAGGCCGCGATCAACCCCAGTGCCGACCCGATCACCCCCGCCGTCGCCGCCGAGCCAAAGCCAACCCCGAGCGAAATCCGCAGCCCATATAAAATTCCGCTGAACATATCGCGGCCCTGGTCATCGGTGCCGAGCCAATAGACCCATCCCGCGCCGCTTTTGGTGCCCGGCGGCAGCCGGCCATCCATGATGTCCAACTGCGCCAGATCATACGGGTTTTGCGGCGCGATGAAGCTGGCGAACACCGCCAGGAACACAATCACCACCACGCCGAGAAAGGCCACCACCGCCAGCTTATTACCGGCATAATCGGCGGCAAACCGGCGGAACGGGGTGATTTCGCGTTTGGGGTTCATTGTCTGGAAATCTCACTCAATGTCTCGAACAACGCTTGAAAACTTGGGGAAAGATTCCGATCAGTCTTCATATGCGGCGTAATGCGACGCGCCGCATCAATTTTTCGTAGCCCGCCGACAAAATAGCCATGCCTTTGCATTTCTCGCTCGAATGCCTCCCAAGTTCCACCCTTGATCTCGTCGGGGTGCCGATATCGCGATGACGGTTTCGGGCGGACTTTGGGATAAGCTGCCTGGACGGCTGCCCAGTCACCAAAATACCAGGCCTCCAACTCCTCCACAGCAACACGGGTGATGACGTCAACCCGACCGACAAGCGGAACCGAGCGTGTGCCCAATCCCGCTGTCGCAACGATCGTCTCGACCTGCTGCTTCAATAGTCTGCAATCATCATCATCACGATCAACCACAATCAGAATCATCCAGTCCACCGGGAGCCAGTTGCGGTAGCCGTTAAGGCGGGCCTGCAATCGTTGCAGGAGAACTTGCTTGCCATGATAGGCATACACTTCAAAGGTTCGGCCATTCAACACGCTTGGCAGTAGAATCCGAAGCGCTTGCTCCATCGATTGCTCTTCAACCAGGACTTCCCAATGCACGATGGCCATCAGATTTTGGCTTGCCGGGCAGGTGCGCCACCGCGCAACAACGGGTCGCCGACGCCAAAATGGCCTTCCACCCAAAGTTCGCCCAACAATGCTCCGGCACTCATGAAAGCGGTCACGCCAGGAATTTTCGATGCCTGGACAACTTTTGTGTATCCGGAATCATCCCGATACAAGACGCGAACCTCATCGGGCTTCATGGCATTGAGAAAGAACGGTGAGTGCGACGTTACAAGCAGTTGGGTATGCTCGGTTGCGGCACGACACTCCTCACCGAGATCACGCAGCAAGCGCGGATGGAGAAAATTCTCCGGTTCCTCGATCCCGATGAAGCGCGGCGGGTTCGGGTCGTGCAAAACGACCAGATAAGCGAGCATCTTCAGCGTTCCATCGGACGCGAAACGGGAAAGAACCGGCACATCAAAAGGCGCATCCTTGATGAACAGAAGCAGGCGTCCGTCCTGGGTTTCTTGTGGTATAACTTTTTCCAGGCGTGGCACGCGCATGGCCAGTAGCTTGAATATTTCGGCAAGCCGATCCGGATGCTGTTCATGCAGATATTGAATGACGTTCGCCAGATTACTGCCGGTCTTGTTGAGACGATCCTGAGGTCCTGCCTCCGGTTGCCCGCGAGTGTCGTCGATCGAAAGGTAGGAAACCTGCCAATCTGTGATGAAGTCCCGCAGTGCCGCCACCCTAGGATGCTCTGCTAACTGACCCAGCGTATTGACGGCGATAAGATCAGGGGAACGCAGCGGAACGCTGACCCGGGTTGCCAACTCGTCGGGTTCCGCACCGCTGATGACGCGGCCGTTTCCCATTACGTATTCAACAAAGCGAAACGGCTTGCCACCCCGCCCGCGGGTCCAGCTTAGCCATTCTTCTCGCACGACCGGGCCACCTTTTTCCTCGTCGAGCGCCAGATGGTAGGTGATCAATGGCGTCTTTGGACGTTCGCGATATTTTAATTCAATAACGATTGGACCATCTTGGCCACGCGTTTTCAATTCCCGCGAGCGCCCTCGGCGATCCCATGCATGGCGCAAACCAAACTGAAAACATTCGGACAGAAAATTAAAAACATCGAATATTGTGGATTTCCCGCTTCCGTTCGGTCCTAGCAAGACAGTTAATGGTGTCAAGTCACGCAACTCGACGTCGCGCAAGGCCCGGTAGTTTTGGATACGAATGCTATGTATTCTCGGCGGCGTGATTGTCATCATTCTGCCCCGCCAATCCGCACCCGCGGGTCAAGCACCGTGTACAGCAAATCCACAATCAAATTGATCGTCACAAACATCAAAACGATCATCATGAGGTACGCAACAATCACCGGCCGATCCAATACGTTGATGCTGTCGATAATAAGTTTCCCCATGCCGGGCCAGGCGAACACGCTTTCGGTCACCACCGCAAACGCCACCGTGCTGCCGAATTGCAAGCCCAAGACGGTAACAACCGGGATCATGATGTTCTTCAGCACATGCACGAACACCACGCGCTGCGGCGATAGCCCCTTGGCGCGGGCGAAACGAACATAATCCATCGGCAGGTTTTCTCGCACGCCGGATCGCGTCAGCCGCAGCACCAGCGCGATATTGCCCAACGCAAGATTGAAGGCCGGCATTGCCATGTGGGCCAAGCCATCCCGCGTCAGGAAGCTCCACGGGACGCCCAACACCGTAACCGTTGCCCCACGCCCGGTGCTCGGCAGCCAGCCCAACTGCACGGCAAAAACCATGATGAACATCAGCCCGACCCAGAAACTCGGCAGCGAAAACCCGAGGATCGATCCCGCCATTGCCGCGCGTCCGAACAAGCTGTTGGGATAAAGCCCGGCCAGCAGCCCCAGCGGAATGCCCAAAATCACCGCCATCAGCACCGCGGTCACCGCCAGTTCCAAGGTCGCCGGCATGCGCTGGCCGATCAGCCGTAACGCCGGTTCATTGAACACGAAGCTGCGGCCGAGATCGCCGTGCAATGCCCCCCACAGGAAGCGCAAATATTGTTCCCAAAGCGGCTTGTCCAAACCCAGTGCTGCAATCGCGCGCAGCCGCTCGGCCTGATCAGCATCCGGTGAGATCAGAATTTCGATCGGATCGCCAATCACGTTCACGCCCACGAACACGATCACCGTCATCGCCAGCATCACCAGCACGGCCTGGAATAATCGGCGGAGAATCCAGATTGTCATTGCGGGCGCAAATCCATCGCCAGACTGCGTTCATCCGCGCGCGGGATATATGTCAGCCCCGCCCGCATCGCCCAGATATTCTTCTGAATATGGATCGGGATCAGCGCCACGTCCTGCATCGCCACCCGTTCCGCATCGATCAGCGCCTTTTCCCGCGCGCCGTCGTCAGCAACTCCCATCGCGGCCTTGATCATTCCATCCAGCTTGGGATTGGAATAACGCCCGCGATTGACCGATCCCCAGCCGCTCGCCGCATCATAAGTATGAACCAGCGCGCGCAGCGGGTTCGATGCCTCGCCCGACGAAATCCCCCAGCCGAGCAGAAACGCGGAAAATTCCTGCTTGCTGGCGCGGTTGATATAGGTGGTCCAGGTCATTGCATCGACCTTGGTTTCCACCCCGATCCGCGTCCACATCTGCCCGATCGCCTGGACGATCTTGCCGTCATTGACGTAACGATCATTCGGCCCGTGCAAGGTGATGCGGAAACCCTTGGGATACCCAGCCTCGGCCAGCAAAGCCTTGGCGCGGGCGATATCGAACGGGATCGGCGGCAGATCGGAAACGTGGCCGGAAACGCCCGGCGCCATGAACTGGTTGGCCGGGATTGCCGCGTTTTCCATCACCCGCTCAACAATTGCCGCCCGGTTGATGCCCATCGACAGCGCCCGGCGCACCCGCAAATCATTCAGCGGATTGGTCGCCAGCGCCTCCCCATTGGGTCCGGTCACAAAGGGTGGCGCGTCGGCATGGCTGCGATTGAGCCACAGAAACACTAGCCGCAACGAATCGGTTTCCGACAGCGCCACCCGCTTGTCAGCCGAAAGCCGGGCGACATCCGATGTCGGCACGAACTCGACAAATTGCACATCGCCCGCGAGCAGCGATGCTGTGCGCGCGCCATCATTGGGGATCATCCGCACGCTGATATTGGCCCAATGCGGCTTGGTGCCCCAGTAACCGTCGAAGCGTTCAAGCTCCACCCGGTCGCCGGATTTATAGGAAACCATCCGATACGGTCCGGTGCCGATGGCGTTGCGGCCGTTGTTGAAATCCTCATTCAACGGGTTCGGGCCCAGCCGTTTCGGGATGATCAGGATTTGCGTCAGATCAATCGGCAGTAGCGGATACAGCCCCGCCGTCTTCATCCGGATGGTCAGCTTGTCGACGATTTCGGTCGCGATCACCGATTTGGTGTAAATCGCGAAGCTACCGGGGGAATTCGGCACCGTCGGCACCCGCGCCAAGGTGTAGGCAACGTCGTCAGCGGTAAAATCATCGCCGTTATGGAACTTCACCCCTGGATGCAGCTTGAATTCCCAGGTGTCGGGCGCCACCAGCTTCCAGCTATCGGCCAGCGACGCAATCGGCCGCGATTTCGGGTCCATATCGACCAGCGAATTATAGCTGTGGCTGTCGAGCGTGATGTTGGGCGAAAACGTATGGTAATGCGGATCGGCCGAGGTCGGCGAACCCGACAACGCCATCACCAGCGATTGCGCCGATGCCGGCGATGCGCCCAGCAGTGCCGCAGTCAAAAGCGCGAAACCACGTCCTGCCATCGTCAGACCCCCCAAACTTGGGGCCAGACTACAGCAAGACGTGTTCGCTAGACTATAGCTTACGCCGCGCGCGCTTGCGGGATTTGACCAGGTGCCGCCATCACCGGCACGCGGGTGCGGATCAGTTTCTCGATGCTTTTCAGGAAGGCGCGTTCATCGGGCGCGCACAGGCTGATCGCCATGCCGTCCGCGCCGGCGCGCGCGGTGCGGCCGATGCGGTGGACATAGGTTTCCGGCACGTTCGGCAGATCGTAGTTGATCACGTGGCCAACGCCGTCAACATCGATGCCGCGGGCGGCGATGTCGGTGGCAATCAGCACCCGGGTGCGGCCAGCGCGGAAATTGGCCAGCGCCTGTTCGCGCTGCGGCTGGCTTTTATTGCCGTGAATGGCGGCCGCCGGAATGCCGCTTTCATTCAGATGCTTCACCACCTTATCGGCGCCATGCTTAGTGCGTGAAAACACCAACGTGCGGCCCTTGGCGACATCGACCAGCAGGTCGAACAGCACATGACGCTTGCGGGCGACGTCGGTGAAGATCACGCCCTGTTCGACCCGTTCCACCGTCGTCGCCACCGGGGCGACCGCAACATGGACCGGGTTTTTCAGCATCGCGCCAGCCAGGGTGCCGATTTCATTCGGCATCGTGGCCGAAAAGAACAGCGTCTGGCGCTGCGCCGGGATGGTCGACACAATGCGGCGGATCGGGATGATGAAGCCGAGATCGAGCATGTGATCGGCTTCGTCCAGCACCAGCACTTCAACCATGTCGAGCCGCACGGTGCGGTCCTGCATGTGGTCGATCAGCCGGCCCGGGGTAGCTACCAGCACGTCCACGCCATTGGCCATCGCGCGCGCCTGACGGCCCTTCGGCACGCCGCCGAACATCACCGTGGTGCGCAGGCCCATATGCTTGCCATAGTCGCGGAAGCTGTCGTTGATCTGGCTCGCCAGTTCGCGGGTCGGCGACAGCACCAGCACACGGCAACCGCCGCGCGGCGCTTGCCGGCGATTATCGGCCAGGCGCTGCAAGATCGGCAGTGCGAAAGCTGCGGTTTTGCCAGTGCCGGTCTGGGCAATGCCCTGCACGTCACGCCCGGCGAGCACCGGCGGGATCGCCTGCAACTGGATCGGCGTCGGGGCGGTGTAGCCGACTTCTTCGAGCGCCTGCAGCAGCTCCTTACGGAGGCCGAGGGTGGCAAAGCTGGTCGGAATATTATGGTCAGTCATAAGAATCATCGTCTTTCAAAACCGGACGCAATGCGGCGCACACCCCGGATATGGAGTGTGACAAACATGCGACCATCGCGGTCAACAGGACCGCAGGCCGGCGCGAATTGCTGAGTGAAAAGGGCTACCTGGGTCGCTATGGCCGATCTGTGACGAATTGCTTCGTCGGAGCACGGTCGGCTGGCAGCGCACTGAACCACATCAAGGAGCGCGATCGGGGTCTAGTTGTGCGCCGCAGCAAAGTCAAGGATTTTCTGCGCCCCCATTCACCTTTGCCTCGCCCAGCAACCAGCCCATCAGCGCCAGGGCGCATAGCGCGCCGAGGATTTGGGCGGCGATGAAGCCGGGAAGATCAGCCGGCCGGATGCCGGAAAAACTATTGGTCAACGATCGCGCGATGGACACCGCCGGGTTGGCGAAGGAAGTCGATGCAGTGAACCAGTAAGCGCCGGTGATATAAAGCCCGACCAGCCAGGCAACCGATGTGGGCGCAAAGCGCACCCCGCCCAGGATTGTAACCAGCAGGCCAAAGGTTGCGACCCATTCGGCGAACCATTGCGGCCCGCCGGTCCGGATATGCTCCGATAACGCCACCAATGTCTGCGCAAACATCAAATGCGCCGCCATGGTGCCCACGATGCCGCCCGCGACTTGCGCCGCAGCATAAAGCGCACAGTCGCGGCCGCTCAAATCGCCGTTCAGCGCGAACACCAAAGATACCGCCGGATTGAAATGCGCCCCCGATATCGGCCCCAGAATACTGGTCAGCACCATCAGCATGGCGCCGGTCGCAATCGTATTGCCCCGCAAGGCAAGTGCGATATCGCGGGTGAGCGTTTCGGCCATAATGCCGGACCCGACCACGGTCGCCACCAGCAGCGCCGTGCCCAAGGCTTCGGCGGCCAGCCGGCGGGGGAGATCGAGGCCCATCATCAGCTTGCCTTCGTCACCAAGCCACAAGCCGCCGGGTTGCCCTGGCAGCAGCTTTCGGTGAGGTAGGCAAGCAGTGCGTTCATCGCTGAATATTCGGCGGTGTAGATCAGCGACCGGCTTTCGCGCCGGCATTTCACCAGTTGGGCGTGTTTGAGTTGGACGAGGTGAAACGACAGCGTCGCGCTCGGCAGGCCAAGCCGATCGCTGATCTGCCCGGCCGGCATGCCATCGGGGCCCGCTCCGACCAGCAGCCGGACGATATCGAGCCGGGTTTCTTGTGCCAGGGCGGATAGGGCGGCGATGGCGTTCGATTTTTCCATATTTCCAACTTTATGGAGACATGGAAACAACGTCAAACCAGCGCTGCGTGCGGCCTCTGGTTAGCTGGGCGGCTTATAGAGGCTGACGCTGGCGACCTTCTTCATCGCGCTAACCATTTCGCCACTTGTCATCAGCACGCGGGTGCGTGATGCCCGCCCCGATCCCCCGGCGCCGAAGGCCAGCCCCACAGCAGCCATGGCTTCATTGTCCGGTAAATCAAAAATCAGGATCAGGTCATATTCACCGAACGCGTACCATCCGCCCAATAATTTGCCGCCCGCCGCCTTGCCGATCGGTTCGGCGACTTTCTTAATGCGGTCTACCGGATTCTTCAGTTGAGCAGCCAGCGCTTCTGGCGTGTAGGCGTGTTCATACATGTAAACAGGCATGGCTTGTCCCTCTCGTTGCTGACAAACTCCCACTGAAAACCTGGACGCTACGTACGCTGATTTCGCGACGATACGTGCCCTCGGTGTCCAGCCGCAAGAAAAAAATCGCTCCCAGCATGGCCTTTGAAACCGAAAGCAAAATTATTTTTGGGTTCGGTGATTTTTCGCTTGCATCGAAATATTTTTGTGGGTATTTATCCCACACCAACGCCGCGACATTGATCGCGCCAATCGCAGGAGCTGACCATGAACATTGCGCATGTCGACACGCTGTCCGTTCGTTCCATCGCCAACCACCTGGCCTGTGCCGCCATTTCCATTGCGTTGGCCGCCGGCCCGACCTTGGTCGCACAAGCCTTCATCCCGATCCCGACTGCCCACGCGGCGAGCGAAAAGGGTGGCGGTGAAAAAAGCGGCGGGCACGGCAGTGAAAAAGCCAGCGCGTCAGGCGCCAACGCCACCGGTGGCACCGAACGCACTCAGCTCAACGCTGACAAAGCCGCGGTGCAGGCCGCCGAAAAAACCCTTGCCACCGACAAGGCCGCCGGTGCCAGCGCCGCGCAAATCGCAGCCGACAAGGCGGCTGTCCAGACCTCGAAGGACGTCGTCGCCGCCGAACGCGCCGCGGTCAACGCCAACTACGCCGCTGACCGCGCGCAGTTAGCCGCCGATCGGGCCGCGGTGCAGGCCGCGGAAAAGACCTTGCACGCCGACCGGATCGCGGGCGCCGGCACCACCCAGATCGCCGCTGACCGAGCCGGCGTCCAAGCGGCAAAAGACGCCGTGACCGCCGAACGCGCCGCCATCGCGGTCGAATACGGCAGCAAATAGGACGGTTCGCCCACGAACCTTCCACCACGTGCCATGATGCGTCTGGCCATGGCTCGGCGGGTTGTGTAGCAGGGGCAACCTTGCGACCAGCCCGCCGATAGCCAGGAGCGCCGCCATGTCCATCCGCATCATCGACGTGCGTGAAGTCACCCACGCGATCAGTTCCCCGATCCGCAACGCCTATATCGATTTTTCCAAGATGACCACGAGCCTGGTCGCGGTGGTGACGGACGCGGTGCGCGACGGCAAACCGGTGATCGGCTACGGCTTCAATTCCAACGGCCGCTATGGCCAAGGCGGGCTGATCCGCGAACGCTTCGCCGCAAGGGTAACCGAAGCCCCGCCGGCAAGCCTGCTGAATGATGCGGGCGACAATCTCGACCCGGATCGCGTGTGGGCGGCGATGATGTCGAACGAAAAGCCCGGTGGCCACGGCGAACGATCGGTGGCGGTCGGCACCATCGATATGGCGGTGTGGGATGCGGTAGCCAAAATCGCCGGTAAACCCTTGTTCCGCCTGCTCGCCGAGCGCCATGGCCGCACCGCCGATCCGCGCGTCTTCGTTTATGCTGCCGGTGGCTATTATTATCCCGGCAAGGATAATTCGGCGCTGCGGGCGGAAATGCGGTCCTATCTCGATCGCGGCTACAATGTCGTCAAAATGAAAATCGGCGGCGCCTCACTCGATGAAGATCGCGCCCGCATCGAAGCGGTGCTGGCCGAGCTTGACGGCAAGGCCCGCCTCGCGGTCGACGCCAATGGCCGCTTTGATCTGGAAACCGCCATTGCCTACGCCCGCATGCTGCAACCCTACAATTTGTTCTGGTACGAAGAAGCCGGCGACCCGTTGGACTACCAATTGCAGGCAATTTTGGCCGATTTCTATCCGGGCCCGATGGCCACCGGGGAAAACCTGTTCAGCCACCAGGATGCGCGCAATTTGCTGCGCCATGGTGGCATGCGCCCGGACCGTGACTGGCTGCAATTTGACTGCGCGTTGAGCTACGGGTTGTGCGAGTTCCAGCGCACTTTGGCCGCAATGTCGGCCGCCGGCTGGTCATGGCGTCGGCTGATCCCGCATGGCGGGCACCAGATGTCGCTCAATATCGCCGCCGGTCTCGGGTTGGGCGGTAATGAAAGCTACCCCGATCTGTTCCAGCCCTATGGCGGGTTTCCCGATGGGGTGCGGGTGGAGGATGGCCACATCATCATGCCGGAACTGCCCGGCATTGGGTTTGAGGGCAAAGCCGATCTGCACATGCAAATGCAGGCGCTGTCAAGATAATATGTATTTATATGAAGCGCCTCCCGCCTTGAAATAGCCCTTGGTGGCCACGGGAATGTCGCATACGTTACGTGAAGTTCGATTTCAAACGCGCCACGAAAGGCCGGATCGGGCGTTGGGAGTAGGACATGGGTGCGCTAACGATCACTGCGAGCTACGATAACTCGGTCACCAGCTTGAACACGTCCGGTACCAATCTTGCGCTCTATAATAATTATGT
>JANXRN010000127.1 GCA_025352995.1 Acetobacteraceae bacterium | reverse complement strand
GAGACCGGCAAGGTGACGCTGCCATCGCCGAGCACGATTTCCGCCCCACCCGCAATCCGTGCCGGTAGCGTATTCATTGGCGGTGCGCCCATGAAGCGGGCAACGAACAAATTGGCCGGGCGATTATAAACCGTTTCGGGATCGGCGAATTGCTGCACCTCCCCCTGATGCATGACCGCAATCCGCGTCGCCATGGTCATCGCCTCGACCTGGTCATGGGTCACATAGACAATTGTGGTGCCGATGCGGGCATGCAGCTGCTTGATCTCGGCGCGCATTTCGACGCGCAGTTTGGCGTCGAGGTTGGACAGCGGCTCATCAAACAAAAACAGCTTCGGGTCGCGCACCAGCGCCCGCCCCATCGCCACCCGCTGACGCTGCCCGCCGGACAATTGCGATGGCTTGCGGTTCAGCAAAGGTTCAATCTGCAACAGCTTGGACACGTGTTCGACCGCCTTGTCGCGCGCGGCCTTCGGCACGTTGCGGCATTCCATCCCGAAGGTGATGTTCTGCCGCACCGTCATTGATGGGTAGAGCGCGTAGGACTGGAACACCATCGCAATGTCTCGATCGGACGGCGCCACGTCGTTCACCATCCGCCCGCCGATTTCGATCGTGCCGCCGGACGGTTTTTCCAGGCCGGCGACAATATTCAGCAAGGTCGATTTGCCGCAGCCGGACGGGCCGACCAGCACGGTGAACTCCCCGCTTTCAATGTCGAGATTAACGCCCTTCAGCACGTCAACCGAGCCAAAGCGCTTATGCAGATCGCGGATCATCAGGGCTGACATCGCTCGTTCCTACTTCACCGCGCCGGCGGTCAGGCCACGCACAAAATAACGCCCGCCAAACAAATAGACCAGCAAGGTCGGCACCGCCGCGATCACCACCGCGGCACTTTGCACCCCATGCTGCGGCACGTCGGCGACCGATGTGGCGAGCGCGATCAGCGCCGCTGTCACTGGCTGCTGCTGGCCGGTGGTGAAGGTGACGCCATACAAAAACTCGTTCCAGATATGGGTAAACTGCCAGATCACCGTCACAATCAGGATCGGCGGCGACAGCGGCAGCACGATGCGCCAGAAAATCCGGAAGAACCCGGCGCCATCGATCCGCGCTGCTTTCATCAGATCAACCGGGATCGCCACGTAATAATTGCGGCAGAACAAGGTGGTGAAGCTGAGGCCCTGGATCGTGTGGATCATCACCAGCCCGGCGATGGTGTTGGTCATCCCGAGGTCGCGCAGCACAATAGTCCACGGGATCAGCCGCATTTGTTCGGGCAGGAACACGCCCAACGTCACCACGGCGAAAATCCAGGTATCACCCTTGAACCGCCACAGCGAAATCGAATAGCCGGCAATCGCGCCTAGCAAGGTGGAAAAAATCGTCGCCGGCACCGTCACCAGCGCCGAATTCCACATGTAAGGCTGAATGCCGCTGCAGGTCTGGTTGATGCAAAAAGTTCCCCAGGCAGTGGCATAGTTGCCGAACGCCCAGGCTTTTGGCCAGCCGATCATCGATGTCTGGGCGATTTCTTCAGCCGTGCGCAGCGAATTCAGCATCACTACTACGAACGGTATCAGATAGGCCGCGGCCAGGCCAAAGACCACGACATAGACCGCGACCCGGCCCCAAGAACGATCACCCATGGGCGGCCCGCCGGCGTTGGATGTATTTCCAGATGAAATACGGCAGCAGCACGGCCGCCAAGGTCAGCAGCATCATCACCGCCGCGGCCGACCCACGCCCAAGCTGGCCGCGCTGGAACATGAAATCATACACCACCAAGGCCGGAAGTTGCGTCGCAATGCCAGGCCCGCCGCCGGTCAGCGCGCGCACCAGATCAAACGTGCGGATGCCGGTTTGGATCAGGATCACCATCACCGCGATCACGATCGGCCACAAAGACGGCAGGATCACCCGCGTATAAATCCGAAACGGCCCCGCACCATCGATTTGCGCCGCCTTGATCAGATCAGCCTCCACCGACCGCAAGCCGGCCAGGAACAGCGCCATGGCAAACCCCGAAGACTGCCAGATGCCCGCGATCACGATCGTCCAGATCGCCATGTCGCGATCCACAAGCCAGTCGAACCGGAAACTGGTCCAGCCCAGATCGTTGACCAGCTTCTGCACCCCCATGCCGGGGTTCAACAGCCACGACCATGCCGTTCCCGTCACCACAAACGACAGCGCCAGCGGATAGAGGAAGATTGACCGCAGCACGTTCTCCCCCCGGATCCGCTGGTCGAGCAAGATTGCCAGCAGCAGCCCGACGAGCGCGGTCAGGATCACGAAACCGAACCCGAAGATCAGCAGATTATCGAACGCGATCTTCCAGTTCCGCGTTGCCAGCACGGCGGTATAGTTGCGCAACCCGACCCAGTCCCCCGCCGGCATGAGGGTGGCCGAGGTGAACGAAATCCACGTCGTCCACAGTGCAAACGCGACAATTTGTCCCGCTGCCAGCAGCAGCGGGACCCAAATGACCAGATATTCCGCCAGACGCTTCAACGGTTGCTGTCAACCGCCTCGGATAGCCGGGCCACGGCTTTTTCAGGGGTGATGGTGCGGTCTTTCACATATTCGGTGATCACGTCGATCATCGCCGCCGTCAGCCCGTTTTCCTGCGCCATGTTGTGGGCGAGGCTGAGCACCACCTGATTGACCGCGACCGAATCCTTCAACGTCTTCGCCGCTTCGCGCTGCCCGTCCGACCAGCCAGCGCCGGACAGATCGACATCGGTGCGCACCGGGATCGATCCGGTAATTTGCGAATACATCGTCTGGATCGCCGGCTGCATCACCAGTTCGGCCATCAGCTTCTGGCCGGCCTGCAAATCGGCCTCCTTGCGTTGCCAGAAGATGAAGGCATCGGCGTTGAGGATGAAGACCGGCTTGCCATTATCGGTCGGGCCCGGCGCAATGATGAAATCATCGAGCTTGAAGCCCGCGTTCAGCAGCACGCCCTGCGCCCAGCCGCCCTGGATCATCATGCCCATGTCCCCGGCGACAAACTTCGGCAGATGGATGGCATAGGCTTGCGCCGCGGTGTTGGGGTCCATCCAGTTGGAAAGCTTGCGCAGTTGGGCAAAGGCTGCATGCATTTCCGGCCCTTTCAGGGCTTTTTCGTCGAGATTAATGATCGCCGCACGATACGCAGTCGGGCTGATCCCGGCGAGGCAGGCTTCAAACTTCTGCCCATCGTCGGCGCGCGAGCCGCCATTCGACACCGGGTTTTTCATCCCCGCCGCCAGCATTTTCTCGGCGAGGGTGTTGAACTCTGCCCAATTGGTCGGGACTTTATCCGCTTTGGCGCGATCCAACCCGCGCTTGGACAGGAACAATGTGTTGGTGCGGTAAATCTGCAACGGCAGCGCTGCCCATTTGCCGCCCGGCTTGTGCAGGCGCGCCAGATCGGGCGCGACCACTTTTTCATAACCGGCTGCGGCCACTGTCGCATCCAGATTGACCGTCGGCGCGATCTTGGACCACGCGGCGATTTCCGGCCCTTTCAACTGCGAACATGCCGGCGGATCGCCCGCCAGGATCTGCGCCCGCAGCTTGTTCATCATTTCGGTGGTGAAGCCGGGCACCGGCGAATGCTGCCAGATGCCGCCGGCTTCTTCGAACTTCTTGCCCAAAGCGGAAATCGCTGCCCCGTCGCTGCCCGCGCTCCACTGCGAAATCGCAGTCAGGCGCGGTTTAGCGGCCTGGGCGCGGGCGGGGAGCGCAAGCAAGCCCGCAGCGCCGGAGAGCACGGAACGGCGATGGATTTTTTGCATTGGGGTTTCCTCAGTTTTCTTTGGGGTATCGGTATCATGGGACGACAGGTGAGGGCAAGGAAGGCGTTCTTTTTGCAGGGCAATCGGGTGAAGCTGTCAGATGGTGATGAGGCTTGCGAGGAAATCGTCGTCCCATCCTGCCGCCTTGCGCCTTCCTCGCAGTGACTGCTTTCCGGCGGGTTGTCTCAGCAGGTTTAGGGCCATGTGCTTGA
>JANXRN010000112.1 GCA_025352995.1 Acetobacteraceae bacterium | reverse complement strand
GGCCGAAGCCCGCGCCCAGGCTTTCTATGGCATGGCGACCACGCCGAAGCTTGCCGATGGGCGGGTGGAACTGCGCCTAGCGCTGCTGTCCCCGGCTGGGCGACCCGCCGCGATCACCGGCGATCTTGCCGGTTTCTGGCGTGGTGCCTGGGCCGATATGCGCAAGGACATGCGCGGGCGGTATCCCAAGCATCATTGGCCGGAGGACCCGGCGACTGCTTCGGTGCGGAGGTAAGAGTCTTCTTTTTTTGAACAAAAAGAATCAAAAAAACGTTCCCACTTTGGTTCCGAGTACGCACCGGCTCCGGTGCACCATGGCTAAAAAGTTTTTTTTGGTTCTTTTTGTTCACAAAAAGAACACCCTTCCTTTCTCAACCCTAACAATGCGTTAATAAATCAACGCTCTTGTTGTGCGCCCGTCCTATCCCACCTACACCCACAGACATTGTCAGTCTGGAGTGCCCGAATGCCGACCCGTCGCTTCCTGCTTGGCGCGGCCCTGATCGCGGCCCCCGTGCTCGCCTTTGCGCGTCAAGGGCCGGATAGTTTTGCGCCGTTGGTCAAGCAGGTGCTGCCGAGCGTGGTGAACATTGCGGTGACCGAGAGCGTGGCCCCGCGTGGGCCGGTGCCGTTTTTGCCGCCGCAGCTGCAACGCCAGTTCCGTGAACGGCAGCAGAAGCGACAAGTGAACGGGCTGGGGTCCGGTTTTATCATCGATCCGTCCGGCGTGATCGTGACCGCCAACCATGTTGTGGCCAACGCCGATGCGATCGTGATCATCCTGTCGGACGGCACGCAACTGCCAGCCAAGCTGATTGGCGCCGATGAAATGACCGACATTGCGGTCATCAAGGTTGAGGCGTCCGCCCGGTTGCCCGCGCTCGCCTGGGGCGATAGCCAGGCGATGGAAGTCGGCGATTGGGTGCTGGCAGCGGGCAATCCGTTCGGATTGGGCGGGTCGGTTACCGCCGGCATTATTTCGGCGCGCGGGCGCGACCTTGGCGGTGGCGCGGATGATTTCATTCAGATCGATGCGCCGATCAATCCAGGCAATTCCGGCGGGCCGCTGTTCAGCATGGATGGCCGGGTGATCGGGATGAACACCGCGATTTATTCCCCCACCGGCAGTTCGGTCGGCATCGGCTTTGCCATTCCGTCCGATCTGGTGAGCAAGGTGGTGGCGGATTTACGCTCCACCGGGCGGGTTGATCGCGGGTTTCTCGGCGTCGGGCTGACCGACGTGCCCAATGATGCCGGGATCAGCTTCGCCGCCGGGATTACCGACGTGATGGCCCGCGGGCCTGGCGCCAAAGGCGGGTTGAAGCCGGGCGACCTGATTTTGCGGGTGAACGGTCAGGCGGTAGAAAGCGCGCGCGATGCGATCAAGGCGATTACCGCAGTGCCCCCCGGTGGCACGGTACGGCTGGCGCTGCGCCGGGCGAGCCGGGAATTATCGCTGGACGTAACGGTTGGGCGCCGCCCGACGAGTGGCGAATAGGAAGGAGAGGCCAAATGCGCATCCTGGTGGTCGAAGACGACAAGGACGTCGCCAATTTCGTCGTCAAGGGCTTGAAGGAAGCCGGGCACGTGGTGGAGCATTCCAACAACGGCCGCGACGGGCTGTTCATGGCCGCGAGTGAGGCGTTCGATGCCATCGTGCTCGACCGGATGTTGCCCGGCGGGGTCGATGGATTGCGGCTGCTGGAAACCTTGCGGTCACAGAACAACAACACCCCGGTACTGTTCCTGTCGGCAATGGCGCAGGTTGATGACCGGGTGCGTGGCCTGAAGGCCGGCGGTGATGACTACATGACCAAACCGTTTGCCTTCGCCGAATTGCTGGCGCGGGTCGAAGCGCTCGCCCGGCGCGGCAAGGGCGATGGGCCGCAGACGAAAGTGGTGGTCGCCGACCTCGAAATGGATTTGCTGTCGCGCGGGGTGCGCCGCGCCGGGCAGAAAATCGATCTGCAACCGCGCGAGTTTCGTCTGCTGGAATTCCTCATGCGCCATGCCGGGCAAGTGGTGACGCGGACGATGCTGTTGGAAGGCGTGTGGGATTATCATTTCGATCCACAAACTAACGTGATCGATGTCCATGTCTCCCGCCTGCGGCAGAAGATCGACAAGCCGTTCGCCACGCCGTTGATCCATACCGTGCGCAACGCCGGCTACATGCTGCGCCCGGAAGCGCCGTAGTCTTTGCCCACCGCGAAAGACAGGTTTTTCCGCTCCGCCGGGGTACGCTTTGGCATGATCTACGCGGCGCTGTTCGGGGTGAGCGCGTTGGCGCTGGCCGCCTTCCTGGTGTGGTCCACTGCCGGGCTGCTGGACCGCGAAACCGATGCGGCGATCAATGCCGATTCGAACGGGTTATCCGAGCGCTACAAGCTGTTCGGCCTGCCCGGACTGGTCGATACGATTGAACA
This sequence comes from Acetobacteraceae bacterium, assembly GCA_025352995.1. Lineage (GTDB taxonomy): Bacteria > Pseudomonadota > Alphaproteobacteria > Acetobacterales > Acetobacteraceae > CAITOL01. Next base: position 7,974 of record JANXRN010000112.1, on the reverse strand, counting down.
GCGCCTGGCCGGCAATGTCGATGCGGATGCGATCTATTTGCTGGTGACCCCGGATTTCCGCCCGATCCGCGGCAATTTGCTAGGCTGGCCACGGCCGGTGACGATGGAGTCCGACTGGTTCGAAGTCCCGGTTGAACGTGGCAAGCGACGCACCTTGGTGCGGCTGCATCATTTCGACCTGACCGGCGGGTTCCATCTGCTGGTCGGGCGCGACGTGCAGGTGCGCGCCGAACTGCGCCGGGTGATTTACGACGCGATGGTGTGGGCGGCGGTGATTGCGGCCATGCTTGGGCTGGTCGGCGCCTGGGCGGTGCGCGGGCTGTTCCGCCGCACGCTTGCCGATGTGGCCGCAACCGCTTCGGCGATCAGCGCTGGCGATCTGACCCGGCGGGTGCGGGTGACCGGCGACGGCGACGAATTCGATCTGCTGGCCGAAACCATTAACGACATGCTGGAACGCATCGCGCGGCTGATGGACGGGGTGCGGCAAGTATCCAATGCCATTGCCCATGATCTGCGCACTCCGATCGCGCGCGCGCGCATCCGCCTGGAAGACGCGGCAAGCCACGCGCAGGGTGAAGCCGGGCTGCGGGCAGCGATCGAGCGGGCGCAAGCCGACCTCGACGGCATCGTCGCGATCTTCCAGGCGCTGCTGCGGATTGCCGAAATTGAGGCCGGCGCCCGGCGATCGGCCTTCGCGGCGGTGGATATTTCCGCGCTGCTGCATGATCTGGCTGAATTATATGAGGCCGTTGCGGAAGACGCCGGACAAAGCATGGTGACCGACATACCGCCGGGCCTGTTCGCCTATGGCGACCGCGAAATGATCCAGCAGGCGGTTGCGAACTTGCTGGACAACGCGCTTAAATTCTCCCCAACCGGGGGGAACATCCGGCTGGCGGCATCGACGGTGACCAACCGGCTGGAAATTATCGTCGCCGACGCCGGGCCGGGGATTCCAACCGCCGAGCGGGGCCAGGCGGTAGAGCGGTTTTTTCGGGGTGAGCAGGCGCGGTCTACCCCCGGATCGGGGCTCGGGCTGGCGCTGGTGCAGGCGGTGGCGGTGCTGCATGGCGGCAGTCTGGCGCTGGAAGATAACGCGCCGGGGCTGCGGGCGGTTTTGCGGTTGCCGGCGGTGGGGTGACCGGCTGTCAGGTGTTCTTTTTGTGAACAAAAACGTAACCCCCAGCGCCCCGAGCTGATAGCCCTTATCGCGCAACTTCGCGCCGAGATCGCGTCGTCGAAGCAGGAGGTGGTGGCGCATCAGCGGACGATATTTCGGCGCGGCTGCTACGGACAGCAGCCTTATACCCCGAAGCGCATTTGGGGCTTGGGAGTTACCTTTTTGGTCACAGAAAGAAGGCTTCCCTACTCCGCTGCAATCGCCGTCACATTCCGTCCCATCACCGCATCTTCGTGCCGGACAATCCGGCGCACCAATTTCAGCGCCTGATAACAATCATCGCTTTCCGCCGCAGCCAGGGCGCGATCGAGGATTTCACCGGCGAGCGCTGAGGTCGTCGCCGCCTTGAAGGCTGCAATCAGATCGCGGGCTTCGACCAGGCCGGCTTTCTGTTCATCGTCAGTGCCGACATAGGCGGTTTGCAAGGCGAAATAAATCCGCCGCGCCGGGCTGTCGGCTTCGGCGAGCGGCAGGATCTGCTTGCCGAACAGAAAGCGCGCCCGGGCGGCGAGTTCAATCCTTGCCTTGGTGCGAAACCGGATTGATGCGCCGTTCAGCACCATCAGATCGCCCTGGCGTAATTCGAGAACGAGATTCGGCATTTCAGTTTATCCTTCCTTGGGAAATTGACATCAGAGATAGCCAACGAGCGACAGATTTTGCATGCTGGCGATCAACTTGTAGGACGCTTGCAGCTGCGTCTGGACTTGCGACAAGGCCGTGGCTGTCGCCGCCATATCAACATCCTCAACCGACGATAGCTGCGTGTTGAAGGCGGTTGCAGTGTCCGACAGCGCGGACTTCTGCGCGCTCAGCACCGTTTGTTGCTGACCGATCCCCGCCATTTCGGTACCGATCGCCGAGACCGCGCCTTTCAGGGTGGTGCCGATGTCGGTCACAAAACTGGTGAAGCCGTTGCCAAGTGCGGTCTGGCCGCTATTCATCGCGGCCAAGGTCGCAAGGCCACGCACCAAATCTTTCACATATGATCCGGTGCTGCCCGGCGCGGTTTGCACCGCATAGGCGTTTTGTCCTGCGACCACCCCGCTGGCCAGATCGAGACCATCCCCGACCTCCACTACTGCGCGCATGGTCCCCAACGTCGCTGACGTCACCGTCGTAGTTGTCGCGGCCGCCAGGGTCGCGGCCGCGGTTGCCGCAGCGTTGGTATTGGTAAGCGTTGCGACCGGCGCCTGCACGGCGGCCACAAAGGCTGCGAGTTCAGCATCCGGCACTGGCTGATTGGCGCGGTCCTGGCCGGCAAATAAATAGGCGCCACCAGATTGGGTGTTCAACAGGACTTGCACCTGCTGCAAGGCGAGGCGGGCCTGAACTGCGATCGAATCCACCGCCGGCGATGTTTGCGCGCTCATGTTAATCGTCTGGGTGGCGAAGTTCGCGGCAATGTCGCTGAGCTGTTGCAGCGCCGATCCGGTCATTTGCAGCTTGGTGTCGGCCTGGCTGATATTGTTGGTGTAGGTATCGATCCGTTGCAGTTGCGGGCGCAGATCAATCGAGATTTTCGCGCCATCGCCAAGCCCGGCGTAGGTCGCGGATTTCTGCCCGGTCGCGGCCTGTTGGCTCAGCACGTCCATGCGTTGCCGCACAGTCGCACTTTGGCTCGCCAGCATCCCCAGCAATCCAGTCGGCATTGCGCCGCCAATCGTGCCACTCATGCGAATTCCCCTTAATTGACGCTTTGCAGCAACTGCGCCCACATCGCCTGCAACGCCGAAATGACCCGCGCATTAGCGCCATAGGCGTTCTGCAACTGCACCATGGTGGATAATTCCGCATCGATATTGACCGAACTGCCCTGGGTGAGGCGCGCTTGCAGGCTGGTTTGCACGGCCTGTTCGGTGCCTGTGTTGGCGCTGATGGACGCGCTGAGTTGGGCTTCCGACGCCACCAATGCCCCGGCCATGGTCGCCACGCTGCCGCCCGCGCCGAATGGACCGACAAGATTGCCTTGCGGACCCAAGCCGTTGGTATAGGGCGGCGTTTGCGCGACCCCGGCCTGGACTTGTGCGCCCAGGGCGAACTGGATCACCCGGGTGATCAGGGTTGTGAAGCCTGCCGGGCCGCCGATCGGATTGGGGGTGAAGGCGGTCGCGCCGGTTGCCGATCCCGCGATCGTTCCCGTTCCATCACGCACCAGGCTGGGGCTGGTGAGCACCGCCGGATTGACCGTGATGGCGCGGGCGTAGCCGAGATAGGTGGATTGCGTTGGCGCCCCTCCGCCGGCCGGCACCGTGCCGTCGGGCTGGGTAAACAGCGTCAGCCCCTGGGCCTGAAACCGGGTGGAAACGGTTTGCGCCACCTCATCCAGGCCCGCCTGCAATCCGGGCATGATGTTGTCGCGCACATCGATGTTGCCGCCCAGCGACCCGCCGCCGGCAAGCTGGCTGGTAACGTCCACCCCGTTCATGGTGATCGCCGGCACGCCGCCGCCGGGATAGTACACCGCCGGCGCCATGGTGGCGGATTGGGTGGCGAAGCTGGTGGCGCCGGGGGCGAAATTGATCGACAGGCCCGACGGCGTGATGGCTTTGATATCGCCGTTATTTTGCATCAGAAATCGCGCATCGATCAGCCCGCTTATTTGCGCCAGCCCGACATCACGCTGATTTTCCAGATCGGCAGTGCTGATTCCCGCCGCCTTGGCGGACATGATCTGCTGGGTCTGGGTCCCGACCGTTGCGATGGCCGCGTTCAGGCTGGTCACATCCGATATAATCGCGCCCTGCGCCTGGCTGCGCGCCGCACTGACGGCAGTGGCAATCATGTTGAGCTTGCCGGCAAAGTTCTGCGCTGCACTGATGATTTGCGCCTGCCCGGATTGGCTGTCGGGGCTGGCGAGCAACGCAGAAAACCCGTCCTGAACTTTCCCCAGCAGGCCCGCAAGATCACTGCCTTGTCCGGGTTTGCCCATCACCTGATCGATCGAGCCCAGCGCCTGCTGGCGAACATCAAGGCCGCTGACCGTCGCGTTCTGGGTAAACAGATCGGCCTGCTGCTGAACATCAAGCGCACGGGTCGCCGGCCCCGACACCACCCCCATGCCCTGCCCATCAACCGACAGATCGTGCTGATTGGCGACTTCGCGCACGTAGCCCGGCGTATTGGCGTTGCTGACATTTTGCGACACCACCGCCAGATCGCGGTTGATGTTCGCCAGCCCGCCAATCGCCACGGACAAAGCGGCGTTCATACCCATTTTGGGAACTCCGTCAGGTTGCGGCGGTTATTGTTTCATGTTGAGCGTGGCTTGCAGTAATTGATCCGCTGTGGTGACGATCTTGGCATTGGCGGAATAGGCCTGCTGGGCGACGATCAAATTGCTGAATTCGGTGGCGATATCGACGTTGGACGCTTCCTGCGAACTGGTTTTGATGGTACCGGCGCCATTGATGCCGGCGTCTTCGTTCAAAGGCTGGCCGGAATTGACTGTCGCGGTGAAGGACGAACCGTTCTGGCGTTGCAATTGATCAGGGGCGCTGAAAGTTGTGACTGGCACCCGCGCAATAGTACGCACCTGGCCATTATTGTAGTTGACCTGGATGTCGCCGGCACTGGTAACCGATGCGCTACTGAAACTTCCTTGCGGCACGCCATTCTGGTTGATGCCTTCAAGCTGGAAGCTGGTGCCGGCATATTGCGTCAGGCCCGAAGCCTGCCCGAAAGTGCCGAGATGAAGGGCGATGGCCTGCGGACCGTTGCCGAAATCGGTGGTGAATGACAGCGATGCCGGGCTGTTGGTGGCAAAACTGGTGGCGGTCAATGTGCCGGTCGGCCCGGTGATGCTGCCGACGGTGCCATCGGGCACCGCGTTGCCACTGGCGATCGGGCCGAAATTGATCGTCGCGGCCCCCAGGGCTGGGGCACCAATGTCGTCGGGTGAATTGATCGCAACGCTCCACACGCCGGGGGAGGTTTGGGTCAGACCCAGGCTGATGATGTGGGATGTGCCGAGCGTATCATAAACCGATACCTGGGCGTTGATCGGAACCCCGGCAGTGGGCGTAGCAGGCAGGTTGGCGGCCATATCGACGGTGCTGGTGGCAACCGGGTTGTAAACGCTTTGGGTCACCTGGATCGGCGCGAGGGTGGTGCGGTTGATCTGCCCGGTTTGCGGATTGATCGGCCAGCCATTCAGATATCCCCCATTGCTGTTCACGAGGTAACCGCTTTTATCCATCGTGAAGTCGCCGGCGCGAGTATAAAATTGTTGCGGGGAAAAATTGACCGTCCCAACCTGACCGCCGCTCAACAGGCTGATCGGGAAGAAGCCCTGCCCGGCAATGGCCATTGATAGCGGGTTGCTCGACTGAGTGATCGTGCCTTGCAGCGTGTTCTGATAATCGGGGGTGGCGAGCACGGCGCCGGACTGGTTGATGCTGGCGGTGCTGTTGGTCAGCAGATCCTCGAAATTCGTGCCGATCCGCTTGAACCCGACCGTCTGGCTGTTGGCGATGTTGTCGCTGATATTGCCGAACGCATTGGATTGCGCGGTCAGCCCGCTGATCGCTGTGCTCATCGCGCCAAGCAACGACATGGTGAAACTCCTGGAAATGGCCTGACCCGCCGAGCGGGCGACGCTGCACAGGTCAGCACGAAGCGTGCCAACAAAATCCCAGCGGAAAGCCGGCGGAACAGGGCGGGGAACAGCGTCAGGCCGGCAGATTCGGCCCGGCAAAAGCTGCCGCATCGGCAATGAAGGTCAGGCGTGACTGGCCCGCCAATCCAGCAAATAGGCGGGGGCGCGGGTTGGCCCGACTCTTGCGAAGCCTGATGCACACTCGCCCGCAGAAGGATCGTGCACCCATGTCGGCCGCCATCGCTGAGCTTTCCCCGCAAGCGGCTGCAATTCCGCTGGGCACGGCGGCGACGCCTGCCGCGAGCCCCGACGGACCGCAGGATGCTTTCATGGCCATGTTGGTCGCGGTGATCGATGCAAACGCGGCGCCGCCGGTGAAGGGTGCTTCCCCGATCACGATTGAGGGGCCAGCGATAGCAGCCCTGCCAAAAGCACCGATCGTGGGCGGCACCCCACCCGTTCCTGGCGCGCTTGCTGCAATACCGGCAAAATCAATCGATCCGACCCAACCAGACATCCCGCAAATCGTGCCGCCGCCGACACCGGCCCCGCCACCGGCCGTGCCCGATCTGGCAGGGTACGCACCGATCCCACCCCCCGCCCCAGAATCCGCGCCGCCCCCACCGACAAACAAGGCATCGCCGGCAAAAATTTTGAAACCCGAACCTTTCTCCGCGCCGGTGGAGCCCGATCCGGTGACTGACATTGCCGCCCTTACACCCGCCGTGCCTGTGGCCCCGCCGCAACTGCCCAATCCGCCCACCTTCGACATGAAACCTGCGGCGATCGCTTCAGCGTCGACTGAGCAAACGGTTAGTCCGGCCCCACCCCCGGTCGCATCCGGGGTTAATGTCGTTCCGCCGCCCGTTGATGATCTGGTGAAGCCGCGCGACCGCACCAGCGCTGATCCAACTCCAGCGACCGCTGATCCGCCCCCCGAAATTGTCGCCCAGCCCATGCCGCTGTCGGCACCGGCCCATCATATCCCGGCGACTGAAACGACCATTGTTCATGTCTTGGCCGCCCCTCTCGGCGCGCCGCCCACGCCGGCCATCGCGGGCCAGGCCGGTGCAGCGTTCGTGGTGCTGGCCCGCGAAGGCGACGGGACCCACCACTTGACTTTGCTGCTGCAACCGCCGGACCTCGGCGAATTGCGGATCACGGTCGAGCAAAGCAAGGACAGCCCCGCCAGAATTGCCGTAACCGCGGCCAATTCCTCAACCCTGCTGACCTTGCTACGCGACCAGCCGGCGTTGAACCAGGCGCTCGACAGCGCCGGTATCAGCAGTGACGGGCGGGTGTTGACCTTCCACCTCGCAGACCGGGACCTGGCCCCGGTGGTCGCAACCCAGCCGAGCCAAAACCCCGGCGATGCAGCGCAGTCCCAAGGCGGCGGGCAAAATGCCGGCCTGTCTGGACAGTCGCCGCAAACCCAGTCCGGGGCCGGCGGACATGGTCGGCAAGATCAACACCCCGCGCGGCATGAACCGCCTGTGCGCGGGGGGTTCACCGAAATACCCCAGATCGAACAATCCCCGGCCCCGACCCGCGCAACCCTGACTGCCATTGACATCACCGCCTGACCGGAGGAACCCGCAATGACCATCGCCGCCACCCAACCCGCCTCGGCCGCCGCCACCACTGCCACCAGCGGCAGCAACGCGCTGGGGTCGCTCGCGGGAAATTTCACTGACTTTCTCAGCATGCTGATGACGCAATTGAAGAACCAGGACCCGACGAGCCCGATGGACGCCAATAAGTTCACCACCGAACTGGTCCAATTCTCGGGCGTCGAACAGCAGATCAACACCAATAGCAGCCTGACCCAACTGATCCAGCTGACCCAGTCGCAGCAAGTGCTGCAATCGGCGAGCATTGTCGGGCATCGGGTTTCCGTAACGTCGGACAAATTATCATTGCAAAACGGCGTGGCAGGCGTGGCCTTCACCGCGCCGGTGGCCGAACCGGTCAATATCAGCGTCACCGACAGCAGCGGCGCGGTGATAGCGCAGCCGCAGGTCAGCGCGAACCAAGGCAGCAATCAATGGAGTTGGAACGGGCAGAACGCGGTCGGCGGGAAAATGCCCGATGGAGTCTATAATGTTGCGGTGACCTCGGCCGCATCCGGGCAAACCGCGACGGCGGTGCCGTTCACAGTCATTGGCACCGCGACCGGAATTGCGCAGAGCGGCAC
>JANXRN010000097.1 GCA_025352995.1 Acetobacteraceae bacterium | reverse complement strand
CCGGCAACTTCGTTCGATTTGAACGCCGCCAGCATCGCCCGCGCCCCTTCTGGGCTGCGCAAAATCCGCACCGTGACTTCGGTCACAATCGCCAGTTGGCCTTCGCTGCCGGTCAGCAACCCGAGCCAATCGAGGCCGGCTGCATCCAGATGGGCGCCGCCAATATCGACGATCTCGCCATCCACGGTGACGATCTTGAGGCCGAGCAAATTATTGGCTGTCACCCCATAGCGCAGGCAATGCGCGCCGCCGGAGTTCATATTGACGTTGCCGCCGATCATGCAGGCCAGCTGGCTCGACGGATCGGGGGCGTAGAAAAACTGCCGCGCCGACACCGCCTGGGTAATCCCGATATTGGTGACGCCAGCCTGCACCACGGCACAGCGATCAGCGTAGTCAATGTCGAGGATACGGTTCATCCGCATCAGCCCCAGCACCACCGCGTCTTCCATCGGTAGCGCCCCGCCGGACAGCGACGTTCCGGCGCCACGCGGCACCACGCGCACGCCTTCGCGGCTGCAAAACGCCATCACGGCGGCAACTTGTTCCGTCGTTTCCGGCAACACCACCGCCATCGGGGTCTGGCGATAAGCGGACAGGCCATCAGTTTCGTAGGGTTTGAGCCGGATTGGTTCGGCGATCACGCCGGTTTCCGGCAGCAGCGCGCGCAGGCCGGCGACGATATTGTCGCGCCTGGCAAGTACTCCGCGCAATGGTTCCGGCTGTTCGATCATCGGCCGCGTCCCCCGCAGGTTAGGGCAGGAAGCGTGCTCTTTTTGTGTCCAAAAAGAGTAACTGCCCAGGTTCTTTGTTAGGAAAGACTCCTAGTCAAGGAACGTCAGAAGGCAAGCAGTTCTTTTTGTGAACAAAAAGAACCAAAAAAACTTTCTATCCATTCCTGGCCGTTGGCGTGCATCCCCCCCCGCAACCGCGAAGCGCTGGGAACCAAAGTGGTAAAGTTTTTTACTCCTTTTTTTCAAAAAAGGAGTGCTGTCTTGGCTTTATTCTTCCTGCAAAAAGGTTCAGATGGAACCTGGGCTTTCGCCAAAAAGAATCAAAAAATTTATCAATTCCTGGGCTTCGCCTTGCCCGTTCGGCTAGCCCTGGCGGCACTTCATCCGCGGGTTCTTCTTGTTGATCACGTACACGCGGCCACGGCGGCGCACCACGCGGCAGTTCTTGTCGCGGGTTTTGGCCGCCTTGAGGCTGTTACGAATCTTCATGTCGAATGGCCTAGGGTCACGAGTGGAATGGAGCGGGGTGCCTAATGGCTGGCCCTTTACCTGTCAAGCTTTGGCGTGAATGGCGCCGAGCCCGTGCCAGCGCACCAGCCTTATCACCCCGGCATGCATCAGGCGGATGCGCCGCGTCCATAGCTCGGCTTCGTGCACGATTGCCGCGGCTTCCGCCGGCGCTGGTTTGGCACCGCCCATGCCGCGCACCAAATCCTTCCAGCCGCGCAGCGCCAATTGCATGTGGCGGGCGGAAATATCTTCCACCACCCGCACATCAAACCCGAGTCTGGCGAGCGCGCGGGTAATCCCCGGTTCGCTGTGCAGGCCCGGCGCGCGCCCTTCCAGCCGACACCAGGTGGCAATCGCCGGATCGGCGGGATCAAGCGGGGCGGTGGCCACGAATTCGGCCATCACGATCTGCCCATGCGGCTTCAGCGCCAGGCTGACCGCGCCGAGCAAAGGCTCGATAGGTGCCGCGCGGATCGCATCGAGCACCACCGCATGATGGCAGAATCCCGCCTGGAACGACGGCGCCAACGGATCCAACGACGCCATTGTGGCGCGCTTGGCCACCGCTGCACCCGCCAGCCGCACATGCTCGGCGGCCGCGGCGAGCAATTGCGGATCGGCTTCATACCCAGCCACCCAGGCACCGAACTCCCTGACCAGCAGATCCGCGATGCCGCCAGCGCCGGCGCCGAGCAGCAACACGGTCGCGGCCGATGACAAGCCGATCGGGGTGGCGAGGTGCTTAGCCTCCCGCCCGCCCCCGGCGGTGACATAGCCCTTGCCCCAGAGATGTTCGGCGACTCGCAGGCGCGGGGCCGTCCAGAGTGCACTCGGTTCGGCAATACCCTTACCCACCGCCAGCGTCGCCAGCCCGGCGAGGTCCGGCGCGGGCGCATCATCCGGATCGGCGTCGGTGGGGTGACCAAAAGCCTGGCCAAGCCAGGCGCGGAAGGACGGCAATCGCATGGGGAAGCTGCCTAAGGACGAGCCGACCATGCGCCCGATAGATTAAACCATCCTTATCTTGACGGCATCGCCGCGCGGGAGGATGTGGCGCTTGGTACAGGAGACCGCCATGCCGCCCGAATCCGACACAAGCCCACGCCCCCGGTCCCACGCGGCGATGGGGTTTCTCGCGGCCTGCTTTGGCGTGGTCGGCCTGGTCGGCATCATGGCGAGCGCCATTGCGCCCCTGCCGATGCAACGCGCGCTGCACCGGCAGATGACGCTTGATGCCGTGCTGGTCGCCGCTGCCAGCGCGGATCCGGCAGCCGCGCTGGAAAAACTGCGCCCACAGCTTGATGACAGCGCGCCAGCGATCCTGCCACCGGGCAAAGGGGTCGCACCGAGCGACATCGCTGTCCGCGTGGCGGCCGAACGTGGGGCGATGCTGGCGCGGTTTGAAACCGAGCAGGCCGAACTGACCTTGCGGCTGCGGCTGATGATCGTGGTGGTCAGCCTGATGGGGGCCGGGTTCGGGATTGCCGTGGCCGGGATGAAGCGCGGCGGGTGAACCTCGGAACCCCAAGCAGAGCTTCCTTTCCCCTTCTTCTCCGCCCGTGTAAAGCTTGCCCAACTGCCAGGGGACTCGCCGCGTGCTCACGCCCAACCGCCATCTGCTGCAGATCGAAGGCATGCACCCGCCCGAGATCGCGGCCTTGCTCGACCTTGCCGAGAGCTACGTTCTGCTCAACCGCTCCGGCAAAACCGGGCGCGACTTGCTGCGCGGGCGGACCCTGATCAATTTGTTCTTTGAGGATTCGACCCGCACCCGCACCAGCTTTGAGCTCGCCGGCAAGCGACTGGGGGCGGACGTGATCAACATGGCGGTCGCGCAAAGCTCGGTGAACAAGGGCGAGACTTTGCTGGATACGGCTGCGACCCTCAACGCGATGAATTGCGACCTGCTGGTGGTCCGCCACGGCCAGTCCGGCGCCCCGGCGCTGCTGGCGCAAAAGGTCGAGGCGTCGGTCATCAACGCCGGCGATGGCACCCATGAACACCCGACCCAGGCGCTGCTCGATGCGCTGACCATCCGCCGCCGGCGCGGCCGGCTCGAAGGGCTGGTGGTGGCGATCTGCGGCGATGTTCTCCATTCGCGCGTCGCGCGGTCGAACATCCATTTGTTGTTGGCCCTCGGCAGCCGGGTGCATCTGATCGGCCCGCCCACTCTGATCCCGACCGACGTCGCGCGCCTGGGCGTTACCGTATTCCACGACATGAAGGCCGGACTGGCGGGTGCCGATATCGTGATGATGCTGCGCCTGCAGAAGGAACGCATGACCGGCGGGCTGGTGCCCTCGGCGCGGGAATTTTTCCGCTTCTGGGGGTTGGATGCCGAAAAGCTTGCTTACGCCCGTCCGGACGCGCTGGTCATGCATCCCGGCCCGATGAACCGTGGCGTCGAAATCGCCAGTGACGTCGCCGACGACCCTATCCGTAGCCTGATCAAGGAACAAGTCGAAATGGGCGTCGCGGTGCGGATGGCGGTGCTCGATGTTCTGTCGCGGCGGGCCAAGCGCAATGACTGATCTGCTGATCACCAATGTCCGCCTGCTTGATCCGTCGGCGGGGCTGGACGTGCATGGCGCTTTGCTGGTGCGGGACGGAAAAATCGCCGATCTCGGTGCCAATCTTGGCCGGCCCGATGTCCCGATCCTAGACGGGGACGGCGCGATCCTGTGCCCCGGCCTTGTCGATATGCGCGCCGAACTGGGCGAGCCAGGCGGCGAATATCGCGAAACCATTGCCTCGGCCGCGGCGGCCGCCGCCTTCGGTGGCATCACCACCTTGGCCGCCCTGCCCGACACCCAGCCTGCGATCGATGATCCGGCGCTGGTTCGCCTGCTCCGGGTGCGCGGCGAGGAAACCGGCAGCCTGACCATCTTGCCCTACGCGGCTGTCACTCGCGGTTGCCTTGGGGTGGATATGGCCGAACTTGGTCTGCTGTCCGAAGCCGGTGCAGTTGCCTTTACCGATGGCGCCCGGGCGATCGCATCGGCCCGGATGATGCGGCTAGCGCTCTCCTACACCCGCGGCTTCGCGGCGCGGATCGTCCAGCATCCGGAAGACCCGAGCCTGGCCGTTGGCGGCACGGCAACCGCTGGCGAGCTTGCCACGCGGCTTGGCCTGCCATCCATCCCCGCCGCCGCGGAGGCTATCCTGGTGGCGCGCGACATTCGCCTGGCCGAACTCACGGGGGGCGCCATCCATTTCGCCCATGTCTCAACCGGGGAAGCGCTCGATCTGATCCGGGCCGCCAAGGCGCGCGGCCTGAACGTGACGTGCGATACCGCCCCGCCCTATTTCGACCTCAACGAAACCGCGATCGGCAATTTCCGCACCTACGCCAAATTCTCCCCACCGCTGCGGGCAGACGCTGACCGGATCGCCGTCGCGGCAGCCCTTGCCGATGGTACCATTGATGCGATTGCGTCCGACCCTCAGCCGCGCGACGCCGATGACAAGCGGCTGCCATTTGCGCAGGCCTCGGCCGGTGGCACTGGGCTTGCGACGTTGCTGGCGGTGACGCTCGCGCAAGTCCATGGCGGCCTGGTTTCGCTGTCGGCCGCCATCGCGCTGCTCACCTGCCGCCCGGCCGCGTTGTTGGGCAGCCCGGCCGGCACTTTACGCAAAGGCGCTGCCGCCGATCTCTGCCTGTTCGATCTCGAACGCGCCTGGCAGGTCGAAGCCGGCAAACTGCCGGGCAAGGCCCAAAATACGCCCTTCGATGGGCGCGCGCTCGAAGGCCGGGTGATCGCGACCTTCAAGGCAGGACGAAAGGTGTTCGGCTGATGGACCAAATTACTGTGATGATTTTCGCCGGCCTGCTGGTAATGGGCTATTTGTCCGGCAGCGTGCCGTATGGGCTGCTGCTGGTCCGCGCTGCCGGTTTGGGGGACGTGCGCAAGTTCGGCTCCGGCTCCACCGGCGCCACCAACGTGCTGCGCGCCGGCAACAAGACAATTGCGGCGGCAACCCTGGCGCTCGACGCGCTGAAAGGTGCCGTTGCGGTTTGGATCGGCGCCTATATCGATGGTGCGTTCGGCATGGCGTTCGCCGGTTTTGGTGCGGTGGTCGGCCATTTGTTCCCGGTCTGGCTGGGCTTCAAGGGCGGCAAAGGCATCGCCACTGGGGCGGGCGTGTTATTGACCGCGATGCCGCTGATCGGGCTGATCGGCGCGGCGATCTGGCTGGCATGTGCCGTGCTAACCCGGATTTCGTCGCTGTCGTCGCTTATCGCCTGCGCGGCGATGCCGGTACTGGCCATCGCCCTGCAACGCCCGTTTC